>JAJRQY010000171.1 GCA_024280015.1 Actinomycetes bacterium | reverse complement strand
TCCAATACAGCTCGATGACCGACTCGTTTGAAACCGATGACATCTTGTTGGACATGAGAAATGCCTTGGCTGCAGCAGGTATGGAGGTCGAGTCGGCCAATGCGGAGTACGGGCCAGGGCAGTTCGAGATCAATGTCGGTCCGGCTGATGCCATGCGAACTGCTGACAGTACCGTCTTGCTCAAGTCCATCATCAAACAGGTTGCTGTTCAGCATGGTGTACGAGCGACCTTCATGCCCAAGCCGTGGGAACCCGACTCCGGCAACGGCTTGCATATCCACACCAGCCTGATTGGTGCCGATGGTGGTAATGCGTTCGCCGACTCAGATGAAGAACCAAATGAGTTGATGGCCCAGTGGGTGGCCGGAATTCTTGAGCACGCTCCAGCTATGTCCTTGATCAACTCGATGACACCCAATGGCTACAAGCGGGTTCGGCCCTACACTTTCGCCCCCACCCATATCCATTGGGGATTGGACAATCGCACCGTGATGGCGCGTTGCATGGCTGAGAAGGGATCATCAGCCAATCGGGTCGAGTATCGCTGCGCCGGAGCCGACGCCAATCCCTATGTTGCGATTGCCGCCATCCTGGCTGCGGGCGTTGACGGCTTGGAGCGGAAGCTTTCGCTGCCGGCGATGGCCGAAGGTGACATGTACGCCAACCATGAGGGGTGTGAGGCTCTGCCGACAACGATGGCCGATGCCATGGACAAGTTCAAGGGTTCAATGTTGACTGAACTATTCGGTGAGAAGTTCTCGACCACCTGGTTGGAGCTGGCCAAGTGGGAACTCAACAAGTTCACCGACGCAGTTGGTGAAGAATCCGATGAGGTTTCTGACTGGGAACGTGCTCGCTATATGGAGCACACCTAGCCGCTCAGGCTGGTTGCCACTGCGGCCGGTGAGGTGACAGGGCGTATCTGGTAAGTTCTCTAGCCGGATGATGATGCTGACCAATGCGGGTCGCGGCCGATAAAGCAGACATATTGTTCCATGGCTGTTGCCCCATTCTCTGGGTCCAGTGGCTGGCCAAACATGGCCCCTCGGTGCTCGGGTTGAACAATGGTCTGAGCCGCCAGGAGTGCCGCTGTCGCCTCGACCTCACTATGGACGAGGTCACGTCCCGTCGCCCTTGCCAGATCCCAGCTGTGGCCGACGTATTCCATCAACATCATGTTGAGGATGAACTCACCTGGCATTGGGTTGCCCATCATTTCCATCTCCCGATCAGTTCCTTGAGATCGCAAGCCAGAGATGATGGAGGCTCCCGCGGTATCAACCAGGTCAGCCCAACCGGACTCGATGGTGTGCTCTCTCGGGTCGAAGCTCAGCTCGGTACCATTAACCACCGTGTCAAAAACCTGGACCCAGACAGCGACATGTTCCAACAACTGGGCCACGGTGTAGTCCGAACACGGGGTCCCCAACTGGTGGTCCTTGTCGCTAATCGAGCGTATGAGTTCGCTGGTCTTGGTAAGCATTGATTCCAGGGAGTCGATTCGTTGATCCATGGTCTCCACCGTAGAACAAGGCTGCACTCGCATTCTTTGACAAAGGCGACAATCTCACTAGTGTCACTTGCATGGTGCGACCGGTGGAGTTTGATACAAGGGGAATCGTGCTTCCGGCTCGTGCTTTTGAGAAGTTCGAACTCAATCGAATCGCTCCGCAAGCTCCGGTTGATCGTTTTGTCGATCGATACTGGATCGCATCGTGGGATCTTTCCGAACCATTTGAGCAAGTCGTCGTCCCACCCCCTGCGGTCAATCTGGTCTTCGAACCGGATGGAACAGCGATCCTCTCGGGCGTACTCCACGATGAGTTTCACCGCATCCTGGAGGGGACGGGTTGGGTCTTTGGTGTCCTATTTCGACCCGGCGGATTCAGGCCGTTCTTGGGTCGTCCGATGGCGGAACTTAGCGGTCAGCGTTTGAGCATCGATGAGGTCTTTGGGTCCGATGGCAAGGAATTGGCCTTTGCTGTTGCTGAGGCGAAGGACGATCAGGTACGGAGTGAACTCGTTGATGGGTTCTTTCAGGTGCGCATTCCGGTGGAACGTACCGTCGGAGAGGACCTCTCCGAACTGATCGAGTCGGCAGGTGGCGAAGACCTGGTGAGCAGCGTGGCAGACCTTGCCAGTCAATTTGGCGTATCTATCCGTACCTTGCAACGGCTCTTCGCCGAGCACGTAGGGGTCGGCCCAAAGTGGGTCCTTGACCGGTGTCGGGTTCAAGCAGCGGCCGAACGAGCCCGTCGACCAGTTGAGTCTTGGGCTGAAGTCGCCCATGAGCTCGGCTATGCCGACCAAGCCCACCTCACCACATCAGTTAGTCGCTCGTTCGGTAGCCCGCCTGCCACCTATGCCCGACTAAATCGGTGAGCTTGTCCTAATTCGAAGGGTCGATGACATAGGAGGGAACGTGTAGGTACCCCTCGGGCTGAATGTCGACTGTTAGCCCGTGATTGCGCGCCAGGGCGGCAACTTGGTCGACATTGATTCGTCCCTCTGCCTGTAACGCATCAGCCAACTGGCGAAGAAGCTCCTCATAGCCAAGCAACAATTCGCGAACCTCGCTATCCAAGCGGGTGATCATTTTCTCAACGTCGCTGTCGGTCACGGTCTTGTCCATGGCGTGGGCGTCGTCCAAGGCATAGTTGGCGTGGAATTCTTGGTCGAAGCCGTACTTGCGGACGAAATCTAGGGCAAGGCCTGTTGCCTGCTCACGATCGGTCAAGCGTCCGGTGCTGGCGTTAGATTCACCAAAGACAATCTCCTCTGCTACTCCGCCAGCCAGGAAGATCTGGATCTTGTCCAGGATGCTCTGGCGCGTTCCATAGATTTCGTGAGGGAAGGTGAACCCGGCAACATGAGTGGATGCAACCCGGGACACCAGCTGGAGCGGGGCCAGGCCGAACAGAGCGATGTATGCCACGGCATGACCGGCCTCGTGCACGCTGATGTTGGCAACAACATCGGCGACGTTGGTTGCTCGGACACGATCCAGCCGGCCAATAAACTCCGTTTCCATCACCAGCTCATCGCTGAGTTTGCCGCCGGAAATGGTGGCTCGTAGACAGCCCGCCTTTGAGTCGTAGTCAACATCAATTGAAGTCGCTCCAACGGTGGCTGCTTCCAGAACATAACGAGACAGATTCGATTCGAGGATGTCGCCAATGCTGGAAAAGACCGGTCGCACTCCTTGGACCGGGAAGACGCCATTGCGGTAAATGACCTCTTCTACCCGTTCCGTGACCGAGATGGCAAGCCCAAACAGACTTTGCACATTCTGTGCGATACGGACGACCTCGCGGTGAATCAGGAACTGGAAATCCTTCTTTCCCAGGCTGCGATAAATCAGGTGAATGTTGCCGAAGCGGGCCACCTGCTCTGGTTTGAACCGGGTAGAGAGGGCTTGCTTGATGTCGACAATGGAGACCTTTTCGGTGAAGGCGCTGAAGATGTCGGCATCAACATCGGCCTCGGCTGTTTGCATTGCCATGGAAAAGGCCTCGTCAAGGTTCCCCGAGATCAGGATCAAGGTCTTTGAGTGGTCCACTGGCTCGAAGACTCGTTTGGCTACCTTGGCTCGTTCGATTCGACGGATGAGATCTGCCCGCGGAATATCAATAATCTGCTGGATGTCCTCGTCCATCTCCAGCAGATTCTTCAATTGGTTGGCTTCATAGATTCCAATTTCCTCGATCTCGACTTCTTCGCCGTGCTGGCGTTTCTTGTCCGACTGGCGTTCAGAGTGAACGAGTTCGGCGTGCATGAGGTCGAAGTCATTTCGATCCCGTCGCGAGAGGCGACCATCGGAGAGTAGTTCCCAGAAGTCGGAGAACTTGGCTGATGTGAGATCCTTACCTTCGCTATCAATGGTTCGAAATCTCTGGATCTCATCGAACAATACGATCTTGGCCGCGGAGTCGTTGAGGCCGTTGGAGGTAAGGACCGAGCTGACCGAGGAGTACCAGCTGGTTGAGTCGCCGTTGGAAAGTTCGACCTCGATGAAGCGGTCCTGCATGTCCAGCGACGAGATCAGGTGGCGAACGAGGTCCGTCTTCCCAACACCGGTCATGCCCCACAGATTGATGATGACGGGGCGGGTGAGGGCTTCGGGCATGAGGGCCCAAACCCGCATGGCGTCAATCAGTTCATCAATGGTCCGATCGATACCGACGAAGCGCGTTTTCAGATTCTTGCTAGCAGCTTCAAGAGCCTCAGCCCGGCTCTTGAGTAGTTCTGGGTCGAGCTTCAAAGCGACTCCCTTTTGGTTGGCAGCGACCATACTCTGGGTTGTATGAATCAGGACCTTGGGGGTTGCACGAGGGGCTTTAGGTTTCGATGAGGAGAACGATGGCATCTTCGTCATCCAGAGCGTAGATCCAGGCCGGGTCGGGGTTGGGCTCGGTGTCGGCGGGGCTGAGGGGAGCGATCGCCTCGACCTTGCGGAAACCCTCAAACGTTTGCAGTTGCTCGGTCTGCAGGAGGCCAGTCTTGTTGTTTGTGAGGTGTGCTCGAAGGTGCTGGTAGGGCGCAGCTTGAACCCTATTGGCGGCTAGGTCACGATCGGTGGGACCGACAATGAGGTGAATGGTTTCTCCAGACTCCTCTGGGTCGACGGTCATTCCTCGAACTCCGACTGGACGCTTTGGTGAGCCACCAGCATTTACCGGGTACGCGGCAATCCGACATTCGGCCAGGTCTTTGGCTGACCAGGTGGCGGATAGAAGAACTAGTCGAGCATCCGTGAGGCGAACGACAAGCGGTTGTCCGTCGCCAGTGACAGGCCACCTCAGGCCGAGGATCAGATCGTCTCCAACAAAGCTGGCTCCCTCGATGTTCACTGGTTGCATATCCGGTTGGAGATCGGCCCCGGCCTTGATCGACTTCTTCATTTGCTTAGCCACTCGAGCATGAGATTTCAGGAGTTGCACACCTTGGGCGGTGATTGCGGTATTGATTGACCGGGTCAGGTGGGAGTGAAGGTCGAGGACGGAGACGGGGGCCGTAAGCCTTGTTGCTGACTTGCTCTTGTCGTTTTTGCGACTGCGCTTTTTGGAATCTCCCTTGGCGAAGTTACTGCCCTTGAGGCTCCGTGAGAAGACTACGTCATGCTCGGAAAAGCGCGCCACAAATGAGCGTCGATCGTCCTGCTTGCCGTTTGGTCCAATGAAGGATGAACCGAAGACAAAGACGTATCCTTCGGTGTGGGCCAAAGCTTCGGCATCCGTCAGGATTGGGTTGTCATCGATGTTTCCCAGTTGCAATGTCGTGACTTGCCATGACTCATCGGCTAGCTCACCCGTCCCTCGCTCAGAGTAAAGAACCGAAACCAGAGAATCCAAGCCGGCCTCATCGTGAGCAATCCACCAGGCTTGGCTCGTATCCAGCTGGGAGAGAACGTCAGGGGAGTGCACCGCGAGAAGAGACGAAGCCTCGTTGATGTGAGTCTTCAATCTGAATCTTCGAGGTGATCCCACTCCGGCATCGTACGCCTCGACCTTTCGGTCCGTTAGGTGAATTCGATATAGCGATCAAACTCCCAGGTGGAGACATCATCGGCATCTCCGACGGCGTTTTTCTCATAGAGCGCGAGCTCGTTGGTGGTCATGGCCATGAAGTTGATGCTGAATTGCTCCCCAAGAGCCGAAGCCAGCTCACTCTGGTCAAAGGCTGCGACTCCTTCGGCAAAGGTGACAGGTAGGGCTTCGTGCTGACCTGGATCCTCGTATTGATCACCGCTCGCCTCGAGTCCAGGATCTAGCTTGCGCTCGAGCCCATCTGCGCCGGCGGCCAACAGGCCGGCGATGATGAGGTAGGGGTTGGCGTCTGCGCCACCGCCTCGGAACTCGACCCGATTTGCTGCTCCCTGGCCAACAGTACAGCGGCACAGAACACTGCGATTGTCTCCTCCCCAGTGGATATGGGTTGGGCAGAACGAATAGGAACGAACCCGCTTGTATCCGTTCCCGAATGGGCTACCAAGAAGACTGAGTGGGGCCGCGTGGTGAATGAGTCCTCCAACCCAGTGGCGAAAGACATCGTTCAGCAAGTGCCCCTCTCCAGAATCGAACACATTTTTGCCTGCCTGATTGAGACTGGTGTGCACATGCATCCCGTTGCCGGATTCGCCTGCGTAAGGCTTGGGCATGAACGTGACTCGCAAGTCATGGCGTCGGGCGATCTCGCGAACCGTCGACTTGAAAAGGACAGTGTTGTCGGCGACAAGCATCGGGTCGCCGTAGGAGAAGTTGATTTCCAGCTGGCCGGGTCCGTATTCGGGATTGGACGACTCGATTGGAATCCCCAAATCCACCAGGGCGTTGCGCATTTCGGCCACACAGACTTCCAGCGGGAAGTTGTCGATCAAGGAGGAGTACTGGACGTTCTTCTGGGCCGGTGTCCAGTCGTCATTGCAGACATAGCACTCAAGTTCGGTGGCGACGATTGGTTCGAAGCCAAGTTTCTCGACACGGTCGATCTGAGCTTGCAGAATATTTCGCGGATCAAGTGGATGTGGCTTGTGTTCTTCGTTGGTCGAGTTGCTCATCACCGTGGCGTAGCCGGGCCGATGCTTCAGGAGGCGAAAGGTCGAAAGGTCCGGTTCGAGATGCATGTCAAGGAATCCGGTAGCCATATTGATAAGCGGACTGTCGACAATGTCGCATTGGATGTCCATCACGTACAGGGCATCAGCGATGTGGGCACCGTTTTTTGCCACTGTCTGTACGAAGCGTGCGGCAGGTACTCGCTTGCCCCGGGGGTGACCGAAGGTGTCAATGGTGACCACTTCTACGGTGTGGACGGCTTCCTCTTCGATGAGGTTGGCAATCTGGTCGAGTTTCTCGGAGGACATCAGGTTCTTTCGGGTTGCGTTGCCATCTTGCTAGGTCGTGGTGAACAGCTGTGAACTGGGAAAAGGGTTTCAGGGAACAAGGACCACTCGGCCAGCTACTTGTCCGGACCGCAAGCGTTGATGAGCTTGTTCGGCTTGTTCGAGAGGCAGGGTTTCGACCGTGTACTGGAGTGGATTGCGATGGACGAACTCGATCAATTCTCCGAGTTCTTGGACGGTTCCCCACACACTGGAGGTGAGTTGAGCCTCGAACGGTACGGCACCGACCCCAAAGGGAACGGTCCCTCCGTAGAGCCCGACGCCGACCACGATGCCTCGACGGTTCACCCGTTGAACTGCGGTCTCAAGAGTCTGCGAAGCCCCAACGAAGTCGATGACGGCATCGAACTTGTCGTCCAACTCGTCAGGGCTCACTGCCGCTGTTGCCCCGAGTTCTTTTGCTCGATTGAGCTTCTCGTCAGATGTGTCTATGACCCATACTTCCGCATCACTCATCATCTGAAGAAACTGGATCCCGAACTGACCAAGTCCACCCGCACCGATGACGAGTGCCCGCCCCTTAGAACCACGCCGCTTGAGTACTTCGACTGTCTTGCGAACTGCGTTGAATGCCGTGAGTCCGCCACAAGCAAGCGGTGCTGAATGAACGGGGTCGAGATCGCCAAGAGGCTGAAGGTAGTCGCGATGTGGAATGTGCATCTGCTCGGCGTAGCCGCCATCGACGAAGAGGCCAGCTTCAGCGCCGTCTGGGCAGATCATTTCGTGGCCTGTCTCACACAACCAACAGCTCCGACAACCCCAGGGGGCATAAACCATGACGGGCCCCAGCTCGTTGTCGATTCCGGTGACTTCGTGACCCAGGACTAGAGGTAGTGGGCTTCCGAATTGTCCGTCGACTACGTGAATGTCGGAGTGGCAGACGCCGCAGGCCGTAACGTCAATGATGGTGCCACCCTCGCTGGCTGTCAGGGATTGACGTTCGACGGAAAGAAGTGGGCCACCGACGCTGGTGAGCTCGACTGCCCTCATGACAATGGTCGAATGGCGAGTCGACCAACGCCATGCCAGGTCGTTGGTTCAGCTAGCTCGAACCGTGGGTGCCTACAGATGAACTCCTCCAGGGCGACGTTGACTTCTCGACGAGCAAGGTTGCTTCCAAGGCAACGGTGGGCGCCGACTCCGAAGGAAATGTGAGGATTCGAAGCTCGGTCCAGCTGGATGTCATGGGGGCATTCGAAAATCTCAGGATCTCGATTGGCTGCTCCGAAGGCAAGCACGACTCGTTCACCAGCCTTCATGTCGACCCCTCCAATAGTTGTATCGATCTTGAGGGTTCGGGCCATGGCTTGTACCGGTGAAAGGGCCCGAAGGAACTCCTCAGTTGCCGTTGGAATCAAGGAGGGATCAGTGACCAGCGTTTTCAGGAGTTCAGGGTGCTGGGCCAGGTACCACAGGGCAACGCGGATGGTCCCAGCCGTTGTTTCCAACCCGGCAACAAAGAGCAGGTAGACAATGTCCAACATCTCCTCATCATCAAGCTTGCGGCCGTTGTTGTCTGCCTGGAGCAGGGCGGACAAGACGTCGTCTCCCGGTTCTAACCTCCGTCTGGTAATGAGGGCTCGGAAGTAGTCGTATACCTCTTCGGCTGCTGCTCGGGCGACGGACTCGTCATCGCTACGGGCAAAGACGATGTCTTCAACCCATTGGTCAAACTTGGCTGCATCTTCCATGGGAAAGCCGCAGTATTCACCAAAGACCATGGCCGGGACCATGCGGGCGTAGACGGAGGCATCGAAGACGTCTTGGCCAGCAACATCGTCCAGGAGCTCATTGGCGATGTCATGGGTGCGGGGTAGGAGTGCGTCCATCCGGTTCGGCGAGAAGAATGGCAATAAGATCTGACGGTAACCAAGAAGCTCTGGAGGATCGATGTCGAGGGGGATCAGGGGCCGATCAGTACCGAAGGAGGGCAGAATCATCGACGGGGCGACCGAGAATGTGTCCCAGTCGTGTTCTGCATTTCGGATGTCTTCCATCCGGGTCAGGGTCCAGAACCCTCCATAGTGCTCGCTCCAGGAGACGGGGCATTGCTCGTGCATGGTCTCGTAGTCGTCGAAAATGGTGTCGAGAGCTGGCCCATGAAAGTCAAAGTCGAATCGTGGACTGTTCTCTTGACGCATGATTTCTCCATCTTGTCTCGGCACCGGTTCTGAATACTGTATACAATATTTCTGATCGCTCGTTTGCTTCCGAACGACAATTGTGTGAGTGTTCCGTGTCGCAATATTCGACCAATCTCAAATCAGGGGTGTTTCAATGAAACCAAAGCTCTTACTCTCGATGATGGCAGCCTTCGCATTGTTGGCTGCTGCTTGCAGCGGCAGCGACTCCGCTGGTACCGATACTGGAGAATCCTCTGGTACGGATACTGGAGAATCCTCTGGTGGTGAGTCTGCAGGTGGAGGCGGCCTTGCAGTTGACATCGAAGCGATGGTTGCTGCGGATCTCGACAATTGTGAACCGGCTCCGAGCGGTGATCCGATCGTCGTAGGAATGGCAATGGACTTCAGTGAAGTCTCCGGCTTCGTAGATGCCCCTGGTTCTGCCCTGGTGCCCCACGTTGCCGATCTGATCAACTGCATAGGCGGGGTCAACGGATCCCCAATTGAGGTCCGGGTAGAAGATGTTGGAGGTGACGCCGTGACCGCTGGTGTAGCCGCCGAGACCCTCCTGGATGCGGGAGCCAAGTTTATTATTGGGCCACCGTTTGCTGACTTCGCTCTGCCAATTGTTCAAGCCAGTGGTGGCGAGGTAGCAATGTTCGTTGCTGCTTCTACCGAACCGACGCTTGCCGACATTGACAACAATTCCTACCTGGTTTCCTTCGACGATCGAGGCCAATCGACGGCCGCCGCCGAGTGGGCCCTAGAGCAGGGGTTCACCCGAGGGTTCGTCTTTACCCAACCAGGTCCGTACACCGGTGTGAACCCGGATGTCTTCGCCGAGGTATTTGAGGCTGGGGGTGGAGAGATCGTTAGCACCCAGACCTACGTATGGGCGGCCGATACTGATTTTTCGGCTCAGGTTGCTGAGCTAAGCGGAGTCCTCGAAGGTAACGAGGTCTTCTTCTCTGCCGCTCTTGGTTTCCAGGTTACGGCCCTTCGCGGCCAGCTTGAGGGCGCTGGATTTGACGACATCACCTATATGGGAACCGATGCCATGGATGCCACTGGCATCCAGTTCGAGGACAACAATGAGGGCATTGTCCATACTCCCCACACCAACATCGTCGCTGGCGACCTGAACGACAAGCTGCTTGCCAGCTATACCGCTGCTACGGGCGAAGAGCTTGAGAGCCGTGGCTTCATGCCCCTCTATGTCGATTCCCTGTTGATGGGTCTGCAGGGAATAGTTGACTGCGGTTGCACCGACACTGCCGGAATTGGCAGTGCTGTCGCTGCGCTGGACGGGTTCGAAGGCATGAGTGGCCTCATCACCTACGCCGGAACCAATGGCATTCCGCCCAAGGCGGTGCCAATCGTCCAGATTGTGGATGGCGCCGACAAGCTGATCGACACCAAGTAGCTCCGAGAGACGAAACGCCGGAAGCCGACATCAGGGATTCCTCTTGCTTGAAGTGCTTGGGTTGACAACAAAATACGGCTCGATCTCCGCAGTACGTGACGTGAGCCTGTCCGTTGGGGAAGGTGAGGTCGTCGGCCTCATCGGCCCCAACGGAGCGGGCAAGACCACCATGCTTGGAACGATCGCTGGCTTACTGGAGCCGACTTCAGGCACGGTGAGGTTCGAGGGCAACGACGTCTCGGGGTACTCGCCAGACAAGATGCTCAAAGCAGGGCTTGCCCTTGTACCCGAGCACCGTCGGATCTTCACCGACCTGACAGTGGTTGAGAACCTCAAGGTCGGGGGGATTACGGTCGGCTCGGCTGAACGTTCCTCATTGCTGGACGAAATGGCCGATCTGTTTCCTGTCCTCAGGGAGAAGTGGGACACCCCGGCGGGGTATCTGTCCGGCGGTGAAGCTCAGCAACTGGCCATTGCCCGGGCTTTGATGTCAAAGCCACGCTTGTTGATGATGGACGAACCGTCTCTCGGGCTGGCGCCAGTCTTGGTAGATCTTGTATTTGAATTGATCCAGTCACTGCGAGACCAGGGCCGCACACTGTTGATCGTGGAACAGAATGCCACCAGAATGCTCCAGGTCGCTGACCGTGCCTACGTCCTGCGAAGTGGCGAGATGGTGGCTGAAGGTAGCGGCACCGAACTGTTGGAGCGATCGGATCTGTTTGACACATTCGTTGGGGGGACATCTTCGTGACCGAACTAGTACAGAATCTGATTGATGGGCTGGGGCGAGGCAGTATCTATGCTCTTCTGGCCCTCGGTGTCGCCGTAGTTTTCGGTGTGATGCATCTCTTGAATTTTGCCCACGGCGAGTTGATTACCGTCAGTGGGTACGTTGCGTACGCCCTGTTCAACCAGGGCTGGTCGTGGTTCTTGGTAGCCCCTCTGATCGTGGTGGTAGCGATCATCACTTCGCTAGTCATTGAGAGACTGGCCTTTAGCCTGGTGAGAGGAGCGAGCGATTTCACCCTGGTGCTGACCTCATTCGGTATCCACTTCCTGGTGTCGGCCATATTCATCATGTCGGTGGGAGCCCGGGTCAAGACGTTCTCCGAACCTGGCTGGATCGCCAACACCTTCGCCGTTGGCCCCATCAATGTCGAAGTTTTCGATGTGGTTGTGATTGGTGTAACCATCGTGACCCTTCTCGCCACCGTCGTTATCTTGCAGAAGACCATGTTCGGGTTGGCCCTACGGGCAGCAGCAGCTGACTTCGACACGGCGCGACTTATGGGGATTGATTCGAACAAGGTGATTCGAGGCGCCTTCGCCCTTTCCGGGGCCCTTGCCGGAATAGCTGGAGTGTTCTGGCTGATGAGGGCGGGCAATACGGCGCCAAGTTCCGGCATTTCCCCCATGATCAAGGCAGTGCTCGCTGCTTTGATCGGCGGCCTCGGTAGTTTGAAGGGAGCGGTCATTGGAGGCCTCGCCCTTGGTGTGGCAGAGGTGGTCTTGAGATCTCAGCTTCCCGGTGAAGCGGCCGCATTGACCGAAGCTGTCGTGTTTGCCATGATTGCCCTACTCTTCATCTTCCGGCCTCAGGGAATTATCTCCGTCTCCCATGCGGAGCGAGTCTGATGTTTCCTGACCTCAGACGCGATGTGGCAATGCCCATCGTCGGTTCGCTGGCACTCTTCGGCATGCTTGTTGGTAGCGGTCTTTTGTTCGCTGCGCTGCAGGGCGGCCGAGCGAGCGGAAACCTCGTTACTGCAATGTTCATCGACGCAATCATGGTGGTCGGGTTACAGATCTATATAGGCAACACTGGCGTATTCTCCTTTGGCCACATCGGCTTCGGGGCAATTGCTGGCTATGCCTTTGCTCTGTTTGCCATTGACCCGGTGGACAAGGCCACTCGCATTGCCGGTGCCCCCTGGGGTTTGGCTGATGTTTCCGTCTCTCCGTTTGTGGCAACTCTGATCGCTCTGGTCATCACTCTGGCTGTTGCTGCAGTTATTGGACTTGGGCTAGCCCGGTCTGGCGCCGAGTCGGGCGCGGTAGCAGCCACCGTCATCACACTTGCTCTGCTGTTCGTGACTCATGAGGTGGCCCGCAGTTGGGTTTCGGTAACGGGAGGAGAGCGAGCCGGGCTCACCTTCGGAATTGGTAAGATTCTCGACTCGAGATGGCCAATTTATGTCGCCCTCTTAGGTTCAATCATCGTGGCGAGGCTCTTTGCTCAGAGTCGTGCGGGTCGTCTGGCTAAGGCGGCACGAGAAGACAATCTGGCCGCTCGTGCCATGGGTGTGAATCCGATCAGTCAGCAGACCATTGCTTTGCTTCTATCGGTGGCTGTCGTCGCCGTCGGATCGTCGCTCAGGGTCTATGACATCGGAAGCGTTCTGCCAGGGTTGTTCTTCTTCGACTACACCCTGCTTACTCTGGTAATGCTCGTTGTTGGCGGCCGCAATAGTGTGACTGGGGCCGTCCTCGGTGTCGCTGTTATCACGACCGTTCGAGAGGTTGCCAGGCGTCTCGGGTCCGACGGCTATGAATTCTTCGGGATCGGGCTAGAAGCTGCACCGCTGGGTTGGGTGTTCCGCGAGGGGCTTCCCCGTGTGGTTCTTGGTTTGGCCATGCTCGGCTTCATGATTTGGCGCTCCGATGGACTGATATCAGATTGGGAGCTGGATGGTTGGCTGTGGCGCAAGATCCGTCCGCCGGAGGCCGCACCCGAGGTGCCAGCGGCTATTGCATCTGACCCAGAAGCCAAACTCGTTGCCGATGGCATCGTGGTTGACTTCGGTGGGTTCCGAGCCATGGACAATGCCTCCATGGTGGCATCAGGCGGTGAGATCGTCGGCTTGATAGGACCAAACGGAGCAGGAAAGACGACGCTGGTCAACGTCATCACGGGGATGGTCGAACCCAGTGGGGGGTCGGTAAGCCTCGCGGGCAAGGATCTTACTGCTGCCCCGTCTTACAAGATTGCTCGATCTGGACTAGTGCGAACCTTCCAGAACCTTCGTCTGTTCTCACTCTTGACGGTGAGAGAGAATGTAGAGACCTCTGCCCTCGTTGCGCAACAACACGGAAGTGGCAAGAAGCTCCCGACCGTTGATGAACTCATCGTTGCTGCCGGATTGTGGGAGCATCGGCATAGACGAGCTAGCGAACTTGACTATGGCAATTCCAGACGCCTGGAACTGGCAAGAGCGGCTGCTCTTGGGCCAACATTTCTGTTGCTGGACGAACCAACCAGTGGAATGAGTGATAGCGAATCATTGGACATGATCGAACAGGTCCGGACGATGGCTTCGATGGTAGGTGCTGGCATCCTCGTCATCGACCACGACTTGAACTTCATCACCGGGATCTGCCATCGGATCTACTGCCTGGACCAGGGAGCCGTCATCGCCGATGGTTCACCCTCGGAGATTCAAGCCGACCCTCAGGTGCAGGCGGCCTATCTTGGGATATCCGCTCCTGCCTGATCCAGTCAATGGTTCTCCGGCCTCAGGTTTGATCTGCTAGCTAGCGATCCGCAGTCGGACCAGCTTGACGCCGACCTCAAGCATGAGTCGATTTTCGTTGCCGATGGACATTCCGCCCAGAATATGGCGAGCCGAACGGAGTCGGGCCGATAGTGAGTTTCGGTGGATGCCGAGAACACGTGATGTGGCCGTTGGTCGGCAGCCAAGCTCGAGGAACCGCTCGACCGTGTTGAAGAGGTCAGTCCCACGTTCCTGGTCCTGGTCATACAGCTCGCGCAGCCGTTGCTCCAGCAACCCCGCGGGACCAGAGTCAACCAGTGGTAAGAAGAATCGCTCGGCTCCTGTCTGCCCGAAGGACAAGGTGGATCTGGGCGAAGGGTGGCTGGAACTTAGGCGCGCTGCCAGTGTGGCCTCTTGTAAGGCCGAGCGATGGCGGTCGATCGGTCCGACCGGATCGGAGATCCCGACAACTCCCAGATCTGGCCCAGGCCGCTCCGTCAGTCCCACCTGAAGAAGGTCAGCGATGTCATTGGGACTCTGCCCATGGAGGGGAATCACGGCCCGGACCCCATGCATCTGTACGTCGCACAAGGAACCAAGTACGGTCTGGCGAATCAGTCGTTCAAGCGACTGGATCTGGACCTGAGCCCCAAGGCCAGGAGTCTCTGAGCCCAGTTGGCCGTAGGCGACACAGTGTCCGGCCTCGAGGTCAAAGCTCACCTCATCGGCCAGTCGTTGCATGAGGGCCAGCCGGTCATCCCCGCTAAAGAGAATCTCAAGCAGCCGCCGCTCGGCTCGCCGTTCGTTGGGGTCTGTTGTCAGATCAATGACGGCAATCGCCAATGCGGCCTGGGCCACCAACCGGTGCAGCCGCTCGGTTGGATCAGCCTCGCCTGCGGCTCGGGTCCGGCGAAAGGCAAGGACTGTTCCAAAGCCGAGTCCCCGGGCACGCATGGGGATTGCCAACACCGATTGGGTGGATTCAACTGGAGGAATACCGATGGCGGCGAAGAGTTCGGGTGCTTCATCCCACCGGAGTGAGCGGTCAGCACCGATGGCCGACCCAACTGCAGCGGCAGAGATTTGGCCGATCTGGATGGGGGGAACGCCCGAGTGGCGGCGAACACCAACTCCACGTGCTTCCAGGTACGGGCGATTCGAGACCTGGGCAGAAACGATGAGCACAACGTCACTTTGCGTTGCCTCGGCTAATTGGTTGGCGATCAGGTTGACGGCTTCGTGGGCCTGCAGCGCATTGGATGCTCCGGCTTCACCGATGACGCGAATCGATTCAAGGTTGCGATTCTGTTCGTGTTGATTGGAAACGCGTTGCCGAGAGAGAAGATGATGGAGGATCAGGGTCCCTACCGACTGCATGATCACAATGTCGTTGTCGGAGAACCGATCGGGGTCCATGTGGCGGGCGACAATGACACCCTGCACTTGCTGGGTTGAGTCGGAGAGGGGTACGGCGATGAAGGATCGATGTCCAGCCTCATCAACATCGGGAACCAGACGGAACCGCAGATCTTCGGCTGGCAAGTCGTTCAATACGACCGGTTCGCGGTTGAGGGCGCACCACCCAACTACCCCATCGCCGAGGGCTAGCTCGATGGCAAGTTCGAAGTCTCGGTGGCGGTCGGTGGCCGCTCGTGCGATCAACCGTTGGCGGTCGTCGTCCCAGACGTAGAGCATGGCATCGTCGCAGTTCAACAAGCGGGCGCACTGCTCGACGGCAAGATGGAGATAGGTCTTAGGCACCCGTCACCCGACTCCGGGGCGAGCCGCCTGCTCGCCAAGTCATGGGATCAGTGACTGCATGTCAGGCGAGATCGAACTCGACAGAGAGCACTCCGTGAACGAAGTTCGATGGAGCACGAACGGCCTCGGTCCGCTCCTTGAGCACCAGGTCGCGTTTCAACATTTCTTCCAGCAGGATCTTTATTTCCATCCGGGCCAGGAATGCTCCCATGCAGAAGTGTGAGCCTCCTCCGCCAAAGGCGAAATGGGGGTTGGGGTCACGGGTAACGTCGAAGCGAAAGGGGTCTTCAAAGACGTCGGAGTCTCGGTTGGCCGAGCAGTACCACATGACCACCTTGTCGCCCTTGGCGATCTTGGTTCCCGCCACCTCGGTGTCACAACTGGCGGTCCGTCGCATGTGCAGGATTGGGGATCCCCACCGAAGGATCTCTTCGACGGCGGTGTCGAGGAGGGAATGGTCGGCCTGCAGCTTGCTCCACTGTTCGGGGTAGGCAGCGAAGGCCATCGCGGCATGGCTGATACCGGTCCGTGTTGTTTCGTTGCCGGCGAAAATCAGTAGTTGGAAGAAGTTTCGATACTCCGCATCGCTTAGTCGCTCACCGCCTATCTCTGCGCTGACCAAACGAGTGACGAGATCATCTTGAGGGTCCTTGCGCCGCTTCTCTCCGAGTTCTTCGCCATAGGTGAAAAGGGCGTGTGACGCCGGGCTACTGAAGGGCAGCAGGCGCAATGGTGTGGTGTTGCCGAAGGCATCGTCGGGTAGGGACTGTTTGCCTGACGTTCCCTCAACCAGATAGTCGGAGATCTCGATCATCCAATCGGCATCTTCCAGCGGTACTCCAGCGATGGACATGATGACATTGATAGGAACCGGCGCGGCGACATAGCGAACCCAGTCACCACCACCGTTGGCGATGTAGTTGTCAAGAGCCATGGCCGAAATAGCCCGGGTGTTGTCTTCCCAAACCGTGATGTTTCGGGGCGTAAAGGCCTTGGAAACCACTCTTCGCAGCCGGGTGTGATCTGGGGCATCGCTATCGATCAGCGAGCGACGAATTTCGAGGGCATCGGCCTCCAGGTCCCACAAGTTGGTGTGTCCAATGGCGGAGGAGAAGGTCTCAGAGTCACGCGACACCACCTCGACGTCGGCATGACGGGTTACCGCCCAAAACCCGTTGTCTTCATAGGGATGCCAGGTCAGGCCATCGGCTTCACGCATGATGGCGAAGGCCTCATCAGGCACGCCGGTGAGGTAGATGTCGTTGCTGGTTACGTCAGGGGCTGGATTGGTGGTCAACGAATTCATTCTTCGATTCAAGTACGACTAGTAGTTCGATTCTAGGACAAAACGTCCAGACATTCGAGTTGTGAGAGTCGAAACGTCCTTGTGATGTAGTATTGGCGAGACCAACAATGGCTCTCGTCGGATACGCGAGAAGCCGGACAGATCAAGGATCTTTCTATGAGCGAACAGACCACTCCAAGCCAAGCAGACGAGTCGGAACCGCAGTCAGAAGCCGCTGAGGAGTCTGAGCCAGCAATGGTGGAGCTCTATGTTGATACTGCCGTGTGTGTCGGAATGGGAATGTGCGAGGTCGTTGAGCCAACCGTCTTCGAGATCAATGATGACGCCATCAGCGTGATTATTGGATCGGCATTATTTCCTGCTGACCGGGCTGAGAAGGTGATGTTTGAATGTCCCAGCGGGGCGATCAAGGTGAAGGACTGAGTCTTCAAAAAATGTGCCAGTCCTTCCTGTGCTTTCAGCTGTTTCCTTGACTTCAGCATGACTGAGACCTTCGCTAACTTCATCGACAATCGGGATGTCCCCGCCGAACAAACTATGGACACCTCTGACCCCTTCACCGGGGAGGTTTGGGCCATCGTGCCCGATGATCCCGGTGCAGTTGACCTGGCGGTGAATGCTGCTCGGTCCGCCTTTGACACCGGTCCTTGGAAGACGATGCCGGCCAAAGAGCGAGCCAAGTTGATGGTGAAGCTTGGTGAACTGTTGAGCCGAGATGCCGCTGAGTTGGCGGTGATCGAATCACGAGACAATGGCAAGATCATTCGCGAGACCTCGGCCCAAACAGCGGGACTGGCCAACTACTTGGACTACTTCGCTGGCTATGCCGACAAGATCCAAGGTACTCAGATTCCTAGCCCAGCTCCGAACTTTTTGATCTACACCGAACGCAAGCCTCGCGGTGTAGTTGGCGCCATTGTTCCTTGGAACTCACCACTCTCGTTGTTGGTCTGGAAACTGGGGCCACTTCTGGCTGCTGGTTGTACCGCGGTGGTCAAACCTTCAGATATCACCCCGGTTACCGCCCTCTTGCTGGGCCAGCGTGCCCGGGAAGCAGGATTCCCTCCCGGAGTTATCAATGTGGTGACCGGCGGAGCCGAAGTTGGAGCCGCGCTGACCGCTCACCCGGGTCTTGACCTCATCACCTTTACTGGTGGGGGTGTAACGGCACGTCATGTGGCTGCTGCCGCGGCCAAGAACCTCACCCCAACGGTGTTAGAACTCGGCGGCAAGTCGCCCCAGATTGTGTTTGAGGATGCCGATGTTGAGGCGGCAACCAACGGGCTGTTGGCTGGGATCTTTGCTGCTGGCGGGCAGACTTGTGTTGCTGGCTCTCGGGCCTACCTGCATGAGTCGATCGCCGATGAGGTTCTCGGTCGGGTGACCCAGCGAGCGGAGACCATCGTCCTTGGTGATCCAGGAAAGATGGAGACGGAGATGGGTCCGGTTGCCTCTGATGCTCAACGTGACCGCATCCTTGGCATGCTTGAGCGGGCCAGTAATGAAGGTGCCAATGTGGTGACTGGGGGAGTGGTGGACCCCAAGCTCGGGGGCCGTTTCCTTCGCCCGACCGTATTGAACAATGTCACCAACCAGACTTCCATCGTCCGCCAAGAGGTATTCGGGCCTGTGCTTGCTTGCATGACATTCTCCAACGAAGAAGAGGTGCTGGCGCTGGCTAACGACAGCGACTTTGGCTTGGCCGCGGGAGTGTGGACCAATGACATTCGCCGGGCTCATCGTTGTAGCCGCGACCTGGATGTCGGAACCGTCTGGATCAACACCTATCGCAATGTTTCTTTCGCTGCCCCATTTGGCGGCACGAAACAGTCGGGATACGGACGAGACAACGGTTTGGAGGCAATCGACGCTTTCCTCAATACCAAGACCACGTGGATTGAAACCGAAGGAGCTACTCGGGACCCTTTCGTCCTCGGATAGCTTCTGGGTGTTCGCCTCGTCGACGACAACGGCAACCAAGACGCCTGGCCCATAGAGTGGCCTATCATGTCTCTCACTCCCGTGGCCAAGGGTCGCCTCTCGCTGGCTGATGCCGCGTATCAAGCCATCGTCGGGGCCGTCATGGCCGGTGACATTGGTCCCGGGCATCGGCTCATCATGGATCAGCTCGCCGAGCAACTGGAGATCTCCCGGACGCCAGTTCGTGATGCTTTGCACCGGTTGGAGCGGGAAGGCCTCATCGAGCCGACTGGACGTCGAGGTTTTGTTGTCCGGGTGTTGGACGATGACGAGATTTCCCAGATTTATGCCGCGCGCGAAGCAATCGAAGGCTATGCCGCTCGGATTCTGGTTGAGTACGGGCAAATCCCTGATTGGTTTGAGCAGTTCTCCCGCTCATTGGATGAGGCAGTCATTGTGCAGGATGGGTCGCCGGCGGGAGCTTTTGCTGCCAATCGCCTGGTCCACCGGCGTGTCGTCGAACTCACTGGCAATCGTTTCTTATTGACGAGCTTCGACAGTCTTTGGGGGCTCGGTCTGGCCGTGTTCGCCTTTGTGCAAAGGTTCCCGGTTGATCCCGAGACGGATAATGTCCGGGCCGATCATGAGGCCCTTTTGGAGGCATTTGCTAGTGGTGACCCTGATCGAAGTCAACAAATCATGGTTGGGCATATTCGCGCCGGCTTTGAACGGTTCAGTGCCACTGGTGAGTCCGAGCCATGAAACCTGTTGTTGGCATCAGTACGTACGGCCTAAGCGAGTATCAAGTCCAGAGCGATCACTATGACCGCCATTACCTGATTCCCGATGAATATGTGGCTGCGGTGAGGCGAGCCGGGGGAGTCCCAGTTCTTTTGCCGCCGGGGGAGGAACTGGTAGAGCGTTGGCTTGATGCCGTGGATGGGGTGATCATGGCTGGTGGCACAGACCTCAGTCCCGCCCTTTATGGCGAAGACAACCGGGACCTGCGTGTTTTTCCTGCCGATCTACCTCGAGATAGGACCGAGCTCGCACTTGTCAACGCCTTGCTGGCTGCGGACATCCCGACCTTGTATGTATGCCGCGGCCTACAGATGTTGAATGTGGTTCTTGGTGGATCGCTCCATACTCACATCCCTGATGCCGGTATTGCCAACGGAGTGGACATTCACCGGAACGGGGCCGGTCTTTGGACCACCCACAGGGTTGAGGTTGTTGCCAAATCCAAGCTGGCTCGGGCCATGGGAACGACCAGTGTCGAACCGGTTTCTGGCCACCACCAAGGAGTGGACCGGGTTGGGGCGGGGCTTGATGTTGTTGCCATCGCACCGGATGGAGTGATCGAAGGGCTGGAGGTACGTAATCAAAGGTGGGCTGTTGCTGTCCAGTGGCACCCCGAGCTCACCGCAGCTGAGGACCCTACTCAACAACGCATCTTTCGTGCCCTCATCGGGGCAGCGAGTTCAGGCTGAGTTGCTGCGGTCTGGGCCGCCGTCAGTCTGAGTCGCTGGAGCCGGTGGCACGGTCAGTTCTTGTTGGTAATCCGACCAGCCGTTGGCGACGTCGTTGCAGGTGCTTTTGTTCGGCCTGGTTGGTTGATTGTCCGATCGCCCGCTCATATGCCTCATCCGCTTCGCGGGAACGTCCCGCCTGGGACAACAACTCTGCCCGAGCGACATGAAAATGGATGTAGCCATCAAGCGCCTCTTCCAACCCGACAAGGGTGGCGAGTGCCGCTTCTGGTCCTTCGATGTGAGATAGGGCGGCAGCCCGATTGAGGGCCACGACAGCGCTGGGCTGGCGGAGGATCAAGAGGTCGTACAGGGTGACGATTCGAACCCAGTCGGTGTCGGCAAATTGGGGGGCGGCACAATGCAGGGCTTGGATCGAAGCCTGTATCTGGAATGGGCCGAGTTGGCCGAGGGCATGGGCCTCGGCGATGAGTCTGAGGCCATGTTCGATCTGCTGACGGTTCCACCGACCTCGGTCTTGGTCTTCCAACAGAACTGGCGCACCGTCGTCGTCTGTCCTGGCTTGTCGGCGGGAGTCGGTGAGTTGAATCAGGGCAGCGAGACCAAGAACCTCGGGATCGTTGGGGACAAGCTTGACCAATAGGTCTGACAGCCAGAGTGCCTCGTCACACAGATCACCACGAATCAGTTTGGTGGAACTCGCGCTGGAGTGCCCCTCGGTGAAGATCAGATAAACAACCTGGGAGATTGAGTTGATCCTGGTGGTGAGGACCTCGCGATCGGGAACAATGAACGGGATCCCGGCCATCCGGATCTTGGTCTTGGCCCGCGTGATTCGTCGAACCATGGTCGGCTCGGTTACCAAGAAGGCCCGTGCGATCTGCTCGGTTGTCAGGCCTGCGACTACCCGCAAGGTGAGGGCCACCTGGGCATCAAGGTTTAGGGCCGGGTGGCAGCAGCCAAGAAGGAGGGCGAGCTGGTCATCAACTAGGGCCGGACTGGCAGATTGCTCAGCCCACCGGGCGTTATCGACCAGTTTCTGTTGACGTGCCGCTGACCGGTTGCTTTGTCTAGCCCGATCGATGGACTTGCGTCGAGCGACCGTGAGCAACCAGGCTCCTGGCCGGTCGGGCAAGCCCGAGTCTGGCCAACGAGTGGATGCTTCCATGAAGGCGTCTTGTGCCGCGTCCTCGGCGATATCGAGATCGCCAAGGTCGCGGACAAGAGTGGCGACGAGTCGAGACCATTCATGTCGGAAGATCGATTCGAAGCCGGAGTTGTCAATCACCGAGGTGGTAGCACCATGAGCGGCCGAACCTCGACGGAACCATAGGGTGCCAGGGGACATTTGGCCGCCCATCCAAGGGCGGCGTCAAGGTCGGGTACCTCCAGCAGATAGAAGCCACCAAGTAGCTCCTTGGTTTCGGCGAATGGCCCATCAACGGTGAGGGTTTCACCGTCTCGTACTTGAACCGTCGTCGCCGTGTCGATCCCCTGGAGGGGTTCGCCAGAAACCAGTGCACCGGCAGCGGCCAGTGCATCGGTGTAGGCAAACCAGGCCTGCATTTGAGCCATCTGTTCGGGTGAGCCGTCTGCTGGACCGGCATCGGGTGCGCTGTAGAGCAAGAGCATGTACTGCATGATGTAGTTGCCTTCTTGTTGGTTCCATTGGATTACTACATCAACGACGATTGGTCGAGCCCGAATCGGACACTCACTGGATTATTTCTGGCACAGTTTCTGGACTGGCGAATCAACTACTCCCCAACACTGCCTCGAATTATGGCTCCGTGCAGGCCCGGGCTGGTCTCGTGGGTGAGTTCGATGGAGGCATCATCGAGTCCGGCTTCGGACAACATTCGCAGATAGTTGTCGAACTGCAGTGCACCCGCTCCGCAGCCTGCCCAGTCGGCCCCGTCCTCGGGTACTGCACCGTTGTCGGCGACAACATCGGACAGGGCGAAGCGCCCGCCCGGTCGCAGAACCCTTGCAATCTCGGCGAAGACTGGTGCCTTGTCCGGAGCAAGGTTGATCACGCAGTTGGAGATGACGGCATCAACTGAGGAGTCGGGAAGGGGAACGTTCTCGATGTCGCCGGTCAGAAACTTGACGTTGCTCACGCCAGCCTCAAGAGCATTCTCTCGTGCAGCGATACCCATCTCATCCAAGAAGTCAACCCCATAGGCGAAGCCCTTCGGCCCCACTCGCTTGGCCGACAGGATCACATCGAGTCCCCCTCCGGAACCAAGGTCAAGCACGGTTTCTCCCGGTTGTAGATCGACCATCAGGTGAGGATTGCCGCAACCCATGGAGAGGTTGGCGGCCCCGTCGTTTGCTTCGTCCAGGGTTTCGGCGTCGTAGCGGCTTGCTCCCCAACGATCGTCGCGGCCAACCGTGCTCGTTCGAGTGTCAATGGCTTCTCGATAGTACGAGCGAACTTCTTCGCGGACGGCTTCGTTGCTGTTGTCATTCATGGTGTCCTCCTAATGGACGTTGGAGTTTGGGTATCGCCGCCGAGTGGGTTGGGTCTGGATTGTCCGGTCGTTGGTGGAGTAGTCACGTTGGAACTCATCTGGATGCCCGCCCCATGATCACGTCGACGGCCGAGGGAAAGCCTTCGATGCAGGCTTGGTTGATGGCCCAGTGGCTGGAGGTCCCGGTGCGTTGAACGGTGACGAAGCGCACCTGGGCCAATTTGGCCAGGTGATGGGAGACCGTCGACTGACCGACATCCAACTGTTCGGTGATCTCGCCGACAGTGAGTGGCTTGCTTTCGACTGCCAGCAGATTGAGGATCAGGACCCTGGTCGGGTCGCTGAGTGCTTCAAACCAGCTGGACCACTCGGTGGCCTGAGAACGATCCAGGCGGGGGTCGGTTGTTTTGGCCTTTGTGGTAGTCATTGATAATCGACGATAGTCGATTAAACCTCGCAAACCAATAGAACGGCCAAGAAGCCTTCTGGCACCGGTGCAGCCTCCATATGCATGCTGTACCGGTGCCAGAAAGGTAGTTCGAACTGGCCGCTGGGGTGCTACGGGTTGGGCTTGGTGGCGAGGATCCTGGTAAAGCCGAAGTGCTCACCCGCGTCGACCTCAAGCATGGCCCGCTCCGATACGGCTGACTCCTTACGCCAACCTTGCAAGTGTGGCTCGCTCAGATCAATGAATCGGATCCAGTCTTTCCACCCGTCCTCGATCGCATCAGCGTGATCGACCGAGATCAGCCCGGTCTTGGCCCAATGCTGACGCCACCACTCAGGACTATGGAAGCAACAGAACTCCCACTCCCAGTAGGGCTCGATGTGGTCAGGTATGGCGGCGCCGACTTCCTTGAGCATGGCCGGGGAGACCATGCCGAACTTGCCGCCCGGCTTAAGGAATTCCACCAGGTACCCGAGATAGAGGTCGTCGGTTCCGAAGTACTGATAGGCATCGATGCTGATGATGGCATCGAAGAAACCAGTGGCGAAAGGAAGTGTGTGGGCTTCAGCGTGGATGGGGAACACCAGGTCCTGGACCCCGGCTTGTTCAATTCGCTCATGATTCTCAGCGGCCGCAACCCACAGGTCGGTAGCCCAGACCTGGGCGCCAAACTCCTTGGCCAAAAAGATCGAGGTCATGGCTTTGCCGCAGCCGAGGTCAAGGACCTTCATGTCTGGCCTGATATCCATCAACTCAGTTAGCGCCTCGGTGAGCCAGAGCGCATTGGGCCCCATCTGGTTGCTGTAGACCCAGTCATCGGCGTATTGGTTTGAGCGTGGGTAGCGCGCGTGGTGGAGGGAGTTCTCAGTACTGTCTGTCATTGGTTTCCGTTCGTCGCTCCGGTTTGGAGTCTTGTCTTCCAGGGTTCGGTGAGGCCAAAGCATGATGGCCAAAGAAAGCCAGCTGGGCTGGCGGCATTCCGATTCTTGATCTCAGAATGACTGTCCCAAGATTGGGACTAGGCGAAGTTGGAGACAACCGACATGGGCCACCCTTTCGGGGTGCAGACGAAACCTTCAAGTTAGCCCTCTCCTGGGACCTTCGTCCAGTGAATTGCGCCAAGTCTGCCCCCTGGCTAGCCACGGTGTCAGTATGATCTGACCGGTATGGATGTCGATGTTCAGAAAGCAGCGCGTGCTCGCCGTCTTCACGCCTTGTCCTGGACGCTTTCGGCGGTTGCTTTTCTTGCTGGTTTCGTCGTTGGTATGAGGATCCATGCCCAGCTGGGCGCTGGGTTGTGGATTGCTTCAGCGGTCTTGGCCCTCCTCCCGTTCGCCTCTCACCGTGACCGTGTTTGACAGCTGCTGATCTCACCGATGGAGCTGCTTGGGCGACGTTCCGGGAGCGCTCCGGGCTGTGGTTGGCAATAATTGGAACATCGATGGTATGTTCGTATACGGTATACGTACGTCACAAGGTGAGTGGTGAATCCCAGTTTCGGAAGGAAGCATTGTGGTCGACCAGTTTGGGAAAGAAGTAAGCGGCACCGCAGAGTCTGTCGCTGTCTGGGACGCCGCCGTGCTCGACCTCATGGGCATGCGGGGAGATCCAATGACGCCGTTGGACCAACAATCAGCTGCCGATGAGAGTTTTGTGCTTGGCGCCGTTTTCACTGGTGCCTATCGAATCCTGGGTGCTGGGATTCCAACCGGTCCCGAGATTCGTCAAGATCTGGACCGGGTTGGACAGCGTCGTGAGAGCGCTACCAAGCAAGAACGCTCTCACATCGCCGCCTTCGAATCCCTAGCTGCTGGCGAATTCTCCCAAGCGGCCAAGCAGTGGGACCAGATCGTGAATGACTACCCGCGAGACCTTGTTGCTGCTCGTATTGCTCATGATGTGTACCTCCACGTTGGCGATATCAATGATCGTCTTGAGTCGGCCGAGCGGGCTAAGCAACCATGGAGTCCAGGCGAAGCCGGATACGGCTGGGCCATGGGGATCTACTCCTTCGGACTGGAGGAGGCAGGAAGATTTGATGAGGCTGAGGTCGCTGGCCGAATAGCCTTGGAAGAGAATCCGACAGATTGTTGGGCATTGCACTCGCTGGCTCATGCCTATGAACACCTGGATGCACAAGAAGAAGCGATTGAGCTCCTGCGCTCCAACCAGCATTGGTGGTCTGAGTCTGACCTCTTGGGTGGGCATGTTTGGTGGCACCTTGCGTTGAGGCTGATTGAAAGTGGTGACCTCGATGAGGCCTTGGCCATTGCCGACGATCTGGCTGAGGGGCAGACAGCATTCCGCCTGGCCGATGTGACTTCCCTGCTGTGGCGCCTTGAACTAGATGGTCAAGACGTTGGAGGACGCTGGGAACCCCTGACCCAGCTCTGGTCAGAGTCCAACAATCTGCATACCAGTGCCTTCATTGACATGCATGCGGCTATGGCCTTTGCCACCGCTGGCCCCACCCCCGAGGCCGACCACTTCTGGAACGAGCTTGAGTCGCCCCACTTTCGGGGCTCGGAAAACGGGCTGCTTCTCGAAGGGACTGTTCGAGATCTGATTGGTGCGATCCGGAGCTATCGGAGCGAGAACTATGCCGAATGCGAGCGTGCCTTCCAGTCCGTCGAACATGATCTGCAAGCGATCGGCGGATCACGGGCCCAACGGGAGATTCTCACTCGGACACGGGTCATCAATCTGATGAATTCAGATGAGAAAGCAGCCAATCAGTATCTGGATGAACTCCTTGCCAAGGACCCAACGCGAGTATGGATCCAACGAGCCAAACAAAGCCTGATCGAAGCCGAACACAGCCTTACCGAAGGGAACTAGTCATGAGTATTGCCGAGCAGACAACCCCGCCGACCTCAGCCTTCGATATTGCTGACCCAGCCAACTTTGATTCCGGAATACCCCACGCATTGTTCAACAAACTCCGAGCGCAACCCGGTCTCGCTTGGAACGAGTCTGGACCCTATGGATCGGGATTCTGGTC
>JAJRQY010000170.1 GCA_024280015.1 Actinomycetes bacterium | reverse complement strand
TCAGAGAGATACCGGCGCCCCCAGACAGCGAAAGCCCTGGCGTTAGTCCTTGATCAACGATCGCAACACACCCTTGGCTACCTGAGCATTCATCTCATAGAGCGCCTTGGTTCCCATCTCGGCCACATTCTTCACCACTCCCCCGCCACTGGCGGTTTCGATGGCGTCCAGACTGGCGAGGGCTGCGTCCTTGGTGGCATCGGTTGCCTTATAACCCATGGTGGTCAGCGCCTTGAACAGATCGCTTTGACCAACACCACCGGGTGCGGCTTCAGCAATGACGCGAAGTGTGTCTTTGGCGAGCTCGGCCGATTGAGTCACGACATCAGCAGCATCAACATCAGCCAGCTCGTCGCCATCGACCGAAGCAAGCCAACGCCGCACTTTCTGAACGATCTCGTCGTGGGTTTCTCCGTCAAAGGCAAGTGAAGGCATAGCCAAACACTAGCTAGTGCCACAGGAGCGAGCACCTCAGTCTGTTCGATTGTCTGGAGCTGGAGGTGGTCGACACCGGTACTAGGAGGCTCAGGCCTACAGATCAACTAGGTGGGCAACCATCTTGTCAGCAACTCGGACATAGGCGGGGATTCCCTCCGTGTGAAGCACGAGAAACCGGCCAGAACGACGAACAGCGTAGAAGTTATCTGTGGCACTATTTTGGTCTCCGACAAACTCCGTGCCGGAGAGTGTGTCCATCGCACGGATCGCGGCATCAACAGTCGGATACTCGGCGACCTCGGTCCAACCGGTATCTGGCTCGTCGTCACCAGTCCAGACCGTCATCAGACTCGCTGGCTCTTCCAAACCATTGTCGACGCTTAACCACCAGGACACTGTGTCGTCGGCATAGGCGCTATTCCCATCCGGAACAAAGAGTGGGTTCACCTCGACGAAGTTGGTCTCATAGTCATCATCGTCACCGTTGGCGTAGCCGCCTTCGGTATCGACGATGGCGTCTTCGATTTCTATGAACTGCTCTTGTTGGCTCTGGCCAAAGCCACCCAGGGCGAAGGGGTCCAGTTGGTTCAACTGCTCAAAGATGTCGCTACCCGCATCCTTGAGTGTGTCGACGTCTGCTGGCTCCA
Organism: Actinomycetes bacterium; assembly: GCA_024280015.1. GTDB lineage: Bacteria > Actinomycetota > Acidimicrobiia > Acidimicrobiales > SZUA-35 > JAJRQY01. The sequence goes on along the minus strand of JAJRQY010000170.1, from coordinate 51,209 downwards.
AGACTGCCAATACATCAACAATGCTGAACAAGATCGTTGGAGCCGAGGAGACATACCAGTTGTCACCCCGCTGGACAACGGTGATACCGAGCTGGGGAAACTCGATGTCATCAAGGCCAAGGTCAGCCAATGGGGCGATCTCATCTGCGGCGAGTTCATCACCTTCGCAGAACGATTCATCCAACTCGCCGACCATCTCGCCACTGGCTCTAACACTCACGCAGTCACCAGCAAACACCAGGGTGATTTCATTGTCACCAAACGACGCTCCAAAGGTTGCTCCGTCGAACAGAACGATGGTTCGTCCCCGAGAGTCGTCGGTATGAAGCTGAAGGTCAGTGACACCCCAGCTCACTCCTTCGGCCCGCATCTCATTGAGGAGATCATCAATGTCGTTTTGAGTTGAGGTCATGAAGAGTGGCGCATAGTCATACAAAGCACGCATTTCCTCGGGATCAAGCTGGGTCAGCATTCCTTCAAGGTCCAGGTCAACCATCTCGTTGACGAAGTTTTCGATGGCGGCTTCAGGGGTCGCTCCACCAACAGGAGTTGGTCCAGCACCAAAGGATGGAAGCGGCTTGTCTGCATCCTTTCTGATCGCTTCGGCCGAGCTGTAGGCAAGGCTCAAGTACCAGACGCCTTCTTCTTGAACGGCGACCATTTCCAACGGTTCTTCGGCAAGGTCGCTGACTTCATCGGAGGCCTGTTCTGGATCTTCACCCAGCCACTCGCCAAGGATCCTGGCGGCTTCCACGTCTTCGATACCACCAACAACGTGAAGGGTGCCCGAGGTCGACTCGACCATGGCAAATCCTTCAGCCAAAGGAGTTGACTGGACTACGAGTCCTTCAACGGAGACCTCCAAGGTTCCGAGGGTGTCGATCTCGACGTCCTTGCCGAAGATTTCCAGTCGTTCCAGCTCATCAGTGAGGGAGAGCACCGGATCGACATAGGCCTCACGTTCGGATGGCAGCAGGGTCTCGGCCATGCCGACCAAATCCTCATTGGCGAAGGCTTCAAAGAAGGCTTCCATGGCCTCTTCGGGCGTTTCTGGTCCGGCAGGCTCACTCAAGGCCGTCTTGACGGCAAAGCCGCCAAGACCGGTGACCGCTAGCAAGGCACCGGCTAGGCCAAGTCGCATGCCGGTGTTCGACTTGCGAACGATCTCGGTTGTTTCTGCTGCAGGGCTCTGGTTGAACTGATCAACAAATTCTGGTTGCCCAACAACGGCTTGCCGTTGGCCAGCGGCCGGTACTGCCTGAACCGGTACTGCCTGGGTCGGTACTGCCTGAACCGGTACTGCCTGGGTCGGTACTGCCTGAGCTGGCACGTAGTTGGGCTGGGCCTGGCTTGGCGGGGCCGCCGGGGTAGGTGGTGCCACCGTTGGAGGCTGAACGGGAGGTACTGGGGTCTGACCCGGTCGCTGGGGAGGAATTGGGGCCGCCGTTGGCTCTTCGTTAGTCACCGCAAATGGATCGACAGGAAACGATGCAACCTTGAGCGACACAGGTCAGCTTTCCTAATTCCCCGATCAAGCCATCTACGAGGATGGTTTCAACAAGGCGACGAAACCGGCAACAATGCCAGCCATACCGCTGAAAATGGCGATAAATGGACCACTGGCCGTTGGCAGCGGAGCGGCAATCACCACAAGTCCGACACTGGCGATGATTACACACTGAAGGATGAGCAGGATTCCGGCCAGGCGATTCATCTGGGCCATGACCGTTACCAGCACAGCGAGAGCGGCAACGGGGACGAGAAACCACAGCACACGAAACGGAGTCAGCTCATCAAGACCGAGACGCTGGGCCGAGCGGAACGTCTCATAGCTATTGCGAACCTTCGATCCAGACACGGTCCAACCCAGCAGGCTGGCTGCCGCACTCACCAGCGAGCAGGCCACCATGGTCGCAGGCAACAACCACCTCGTCCGCACCCGCTCAGTTGTCGAGTTCACAGGCAAGGGCTTCACACGCAAGCCTTCACTGCTCTGGCCAGGTTCCCCTTCTTGGCAACGGTCACTCCATCAAGCCCCAGCCACTCCGCCATCTCCATCAAGGTTTTAGCCAACGCCGGAGCGACATCCGCTTGATCGATCCCCTCTTCACCAAACACTCCCCGAGCAAGAAGTTGGCCCGCCTTGCGGTCAGCCTTGAGGTCTACCCGCCCAACGATTTCTTCACCCAAAAGGAAGGGCAGGACGTAGTAGCCGTATATCCGTTTTGGTTCGGGAACGTAGATCTCGATGCGGTAGTGAAAGTCGAAGAGTCGCTCGGCCCGTGGCCGGAACCAGACAACAGGGTCGAATGGACTGAGCAGGGCCCGAGCATTGACCGACCGAGGAGCCTTCGCTTCGGGGTGGAGATATGCGGTTTCCGACCAGCCTTGAACCGAGACCGGTTCCAACAGTCCTTCTTCTACCAGCTCGGCAATGAGGGGCCGGGCAACGGGCATCTTCAGTCGGAAATAGTCGGCAATATCTCGATCGGTTCCCACCCCAAGGCTTTTTGCTCCCAGCATCAACATCTGCTTGTTGGCTTCGCTGGGATCAGGATCGGGCAGATCATAGATCTCGGGCCGAACCACCCGATGGGTCAGGTCATACACAATCAAGAAGGTCTTGGTCCGCTCGTGGATAGCTAGCGCGCCTCGTACGTAGCTGAGTTCCAGGCAAACCTTGCCCTTGGACATCCCCCACCAAGGTCCGGTTCGATCCCCCTTGTTCTGTAGGTCACTAATGGACAAGGGACCCAGTTGGTCAACCTGCTCAATGACAGAGGCCACATACTCCGGCTCTCTCTGAGCCAGCTCGTCCGCCCCCTTCCAGCGACGTTGGGTCATTCGCTCGCGCAGCAAGGGTTGCAGCTCCATCTTGGTGATGGACGCCTCATGACTTAGGTATTCCAGGTTCTCTCCCGAGCGCCAGATCCACTGGTCCAACTTGTCTCGGTCATAGGGGCCGAGGCGGGCATACATTGGCAAGAAGTGCGAACGGCAAACAACATTGACCGAGTCCAGTTGCAGGATGGTCATACGGTCCAGGGCCCGTCGAAAAGCTCGGACGGTGACCGGCCCTTTCGGTACGGGGTCGGTGAAGCCTTGCGCCGCCAGAGCGATCCGTCTGGCGCGTTGGATTGAAAGGTGTCGCACCAGGCGCACCCTAGTCCTGGTCGGTGACGGGCGCCGAAGCCGAACCGGAGCCGGCCGATGGGCCAATGTCGGAGACCGAGCGAGGTCCAGGGTTCGACCCAGAGAATGGATCGGCGGTTGTGGTGCCAGTGATAGCTTCCAGAAGGTTGCGAACCATGCGGGCAGTCGCTCCCCAAAGGGTGTCGCCCTCTAGTTCAAAGAAGGTGATGGATGCCGTCTGGTTGCCAATAGGCCAAAGCTCTTGGCGATAAATGGATGGATCCAACAATTCAGCCAATGACACATGGAGCACCCCGTCGACCTCTTGTTCGGAGATGGTGAGTTCGGGCGGCGAATCCAGCAGCCCAACATAGGGCGCGATATAGGCTGGGCTGGACACCGTTGTCAGATGGTCGAGCTCACCAACGATAGTGATGAGCGAGCGATGTATCCCGATCTCTTCCTCGGTTTCACGCAACGCAGTATCCAGCAAATCGGTGTCTTCGGGGTCTCGTCGTCCACCGGGGAAGCTGATCTGGCCAGGATGACTTCGCATGGTCCACGAACGCCGAGTGAGCAAGAGCTCGGGGCCTTTCGATGTCATCGAGATGGGGACCAAGACCGCAGATGGCGGCTTGCCATCGACGGAGTCATCCAGTGGCCGGTAGGGGTTCGACTGTTTGATGACCGCCGTTATCTGGTCAATGGACGGGACCGCGCCAAACTTGGCCCATGGGGCAGGCGCTCCAATACGCGTGCCGTCGGGTCGAGGAATGAACTGAGGCCCACCACGACCAACAGGTGGTAAAAACTGCTGCTCGGCCGAAGCCACGATCAGCTGTCAGCCGCGGCGAGTTCCTCCAAGATCTCGCGCATGCCACCATTCTTGAGGTTCTTCATGAGGAGTCCGGGAGTGGCATCGCCAGCTTCCCACTCCATCCAAAAGGCTAGCAGTTTCTTGGGGTCTGGGGCAGGGTGATCCATCGGCACAATCCTAGCGGCAGCACCTCGTGAGTAGCTCCCGGTGACCGTGGCGTCCTCTTCATTGCTTAGGCCGTCAGATTCCCTGGCAAGATGGGTGTTCATGGCTTTTCGAGACCTGCTGCACAGCTTGCGTCAGTTCGCTGGCGCACCACCAACGACGACCTCTGATGTTGGCACCACAGGCAAGCCATCAACAAGAACTGCTCCCGGAACTAGAGGCCAGCCAACGTCTTCCAATGGTGCGTCTTCCATGCACCTGTCCTGGAAGATGGCCAACCCCATTGCTGATGACCCGATCATCGAGGTCAGCGTGTTGGCTCGAGTCAAACTTGTTCCTGAGGTCGAACGACTCTTCTTCTGGGCGCTACAGGTCAGCTTCCTGGAAAACGGGAAGCCGTTTGGTGCTGGCCATATGGGCTTGCAGTACCACCCCGACTACCCCGGAGGTGGCGCGGTCAACTGGGGCGGCTATCACGGCTCAGCCTCCACCGGGTCTGGGGAACTTCCCGGCTCGGCTCTCAAAATCACTTCGACCCTCAACAATCCAAATACCGGTGACTATCCGTGGCGGCCAGGTCGCGACTATCGCTACCGGATCTACCGCTCGCCCGAACGGGGCTGGCGTGGATCGGTGACCGATACGGAGACCGGAATCGAGACGGTGATTCGAGACCTCTGGTGCCCAGGAAGTGGGCTGGGCCAGATTGTGGTCTGGACTGAAGCCTTCGCTCACTGTGAGGAGCCAAGTGTCGCCGTCCAATGGAGTGACTTTCAGGCCATCACCATGTCCGGCACGACCTTGGCACCCGACGGCTTGGGAGTCAACTATCAGCGCGTCTCCGATGGTGGGTGCCTCACGACAAACTCGGTTCTGGGAAGCAGCCCAGGTTCTGTTTCCCAAGTCACTGGCGCAACTCGGACAACGAAGCAAGGAACGGTCCTACCGCTCCGGGTCCCTTGAGACTCCAGATTCAGCATCAGTCTGGCTGGTCTCTGGAGCGCTTCTACCTGGGGACACAGTCGCCGCTCCCATCAAGCGAGGCAGCTGATAGCTAAGGGCCAATAGGCCCGAACCGATCACAAAGAACAAGCCGACTCGCCAGAAGGTGTCGACTGCAGCCAGGTCAACAGTGAGCAGCTTGGCTACCACTAGGCCAATAGTGGCTAAACCAGCCTGGAGAATCTTGTTCGACTTGCGGATCAGCGCGATGGCAAGCAGCCCAGCAGCGAGCACGCTCCAGATGGCCGAAACCTGACCCTGACCCTGCGTCATATGGCCAAATACCGTTACCACCCAACCCAATAGTCCGACATAGGCGACCAGAATCTCTAGCTGGCCAACTGCTTGAGCCCGTTCAATGCTGGTGTGGGCCGCAATGCTGTTGTCTACACCGACACCGCCCCTGTTGCTGTGGCGAAGCTCCAACACACCGAGCACAGCGATGAGCACAATGATGAGCAGGTGAGCCACGTCATCAGACCAAGCAGCGTCATCGACCAAAGCCTCAAGCATGCGACCTGTTGTCACCAGCAATGTCAACGCTCCGGCGAACAAGGCTTGCAGCGTGAACCAGACATCGTCCAGATCGCGCGTGAGCGCAAGCAAGAGCGCTGCTTGTAGGCCAAAGGCGACCAGCAAGGCTGGCCCATCAAAGGCAACACTAAGAACAATGGCCAACACGATTGATCCAGCAACACACTGGGTGGCAAAGAGGGCCTTCGACACCTTCGATCGGGTGAGGAAGGTGCTGAGCGCAGCAAGGGCGACAAGGATCAGTCCCATCACGATGGTCCCCTCGCGCTCCATTGAGGTGAACTCCCGGACACAGAACCAGAACCAGGCTGGAGCGAGCAGAACAACCCGGTACCCCATGCCTCCAAGTCCAGCTATTTCTGACTCGACCGACCTGTCGGACTTGTTCATCAGAGTGGCCGCAGCAACCGGGGCGAGCCAGTAAACCAGAAGTAGTCCACCAAGTAAGCCGACGGTCGTCGCCTCCGTCATTCTCGACATTGTCAAGCTGTTATCCAGATCCCATGCTCCATTGAGAACCATGAGCATGGCGATGACCGCACTAGCGAGCACCGTCAGCGTCCACAGGGCTGCCCATTGCTGGTCTATGTAGAGCAGAGTCATGACCAGAAGGACGATCAGCAAGTAGAGGAGCGAAAGTCCGAGCCCGACCTTGAGGTCGACCGCTAGCCAGATGGGGTCGAGGATGAGGCCAGCAAAAGCAATCAGACCGAGGGTCCAGGCCGACAGATAGCGGGCCAGCCCAATAGCCAAAGCTCCAACAAGAACCGCCATCGTTGCCGCCAAGCTGGCCGAACCAAGCGCCAGCCACTCCCATGACGCGCCGGCACAGACAAAGAGGATGGCCAGACCAACAAAGACTAAGGATTCACCCCAGCCCTCTCGGCCTCGCAGCTTCAAGCCACCGGCAATCAAGGCAAAGCCGCCAACGACCGCCCCCGCAAGCTGCAGACGTGGCCCAATCCAGCCACGGCTGATGGCCGTACTGACCATGAAGGCCGCAGCCAAGAACAAGAGCACGAGACCAGCCCACTTCATGGCCATCTCGGTGGTGAACTCTATGGCCGGTTTGGTGACTGGTCTGGTATTCGGGATCGGGCCCCCGACAAGAAGGCCAGAGCCACCCTGAACCGGTGGAGGCGGAGGAGGAGTCGGCCAGACCCGCGGATCAGTGGGTGGCACCAGGCCCGTGGGCGGGACACTTCGGCTAGGGGGAGGCGGAAAAGGAGTGCGTCGGACCGCGGCCAATTCAGACCGCAGAGCATCACCCTCCTTCTCCAGCTCAGCAACCCGCGTTTCCAGTCGGTCCAACCGCTTAACCCATGGAGGGGCTGCTACATCCGGCGGCGGGACCGGAACACTGTTGGTCTCTTCGTCCATGGCGCCACCTCCAACCGGGATTGTTGCCAGTCTAGCCTTTGCGTTGCTACTAGAACGGAGACTTTGGGGCAAACTTCGGGGCCCGCTTCTCACGGATCGAAGAGATGCCCTCGTGCACGTCGGGGCCAGCAAAGCCCATGAACTCCAGGGCGAGCGATGCATCAAAGGCTGGGCCCGCCTGACGCAGCCAGTTGTTGAGCGAATACTTCGTCCATCGCACCGCGGTATGAGATGAGGTGCACAACTTGGCGGCAACAGCTTCGGCCTTGGCGTCCAGCTCGTCGTCTTCAACACAGAGTGATACCAGGCCGATGCGCTCGGCCTCCTCACCACCGATTGGTTCGCACAACATCAGGTAGTACTTGGCCTTGGCGATACCAATCAGCAGTGGCCAGATGATGGCGGCATGGTCTCCGGCGGCAACACCAAGACGGGTATGACCGTCAATGATCTTTGCTGTCTTGGAAGCAATGGAAATGTCGGCCAGCAGGCCAGCGACCAATCCGGCACCAACGGCCGGGCCGCGCATGGCCGACACGACGGGTGTGGTGCAGTTGATGATGTTGTAGACCAGGTCTCGGGCCTCACGCCATACCTGAGCGCGCACTTCGAAGCTCTCGGTCATCTCCTGCACCATGTCCAGATCGCCACCGGCCGAGAACGCCTTGCCCGCACCCTTGATGATGATGCAATTCACGTCGGGATCAGCGTCCAGAACTGGCCAAATGTCGGCCAGCTCACGATGCATGTCAGCATCGGCTGCGTTGAGTCGACCAGGGGTGTTCATGATGACCCGCATGATGCCGTCATCGCTGTACTCGAACTCGAGTCGGGTGAAGTTGTCGTATCGGCTACTGATCGTCATGGTTTCTCTCCTGGTTCGGGACAGGTCTAGGCTCCCGGCACCAGCGAAAATACCAGGGTCACGAGACACAAGTAAAACCGGAGATCAAACATGACTGATCCAACACAGGACAAGCCGCCGACGGCAGAGACAACAATACCTGTGCAGTACGAGCATCCTTACCCGCCTGCGGATCTCGAAGCCGAGTATCCCTTTCATGAGATGGAATACACCCGACTCGATCCGGACACCATGGCCGAGCGCGCCGAATCGTTTTACCACCAGATGGAGTTGCGTCGAAGCCCACGCATGTTCTCCTCTGATCCGGTTCCGGCTGAACTGATTGAGCTTGCTATTGCCACCGCTTCGACTGCTCCCTCTGGCGCACACAAGCAGCCATGGCGCTTCGTTGCCACCCAGTCAGCCGAGGTGAAGAAAGCCATCCGATCCGCAGCCGAAGAAGAGGAGCGGGTCAACTATTTAGAAAGCCGGATGAATGAGGAGTGGCAAGAAGCGTTGGCTCCACTTGGCACCGACCACCACAAGGAGTTCTTGGAGATCGCTCCTTGGATCGTCGTCTTGTTCGAGGAGCGCTATGAGGTTCGGCCCGATGGTCAGCGGCGCAAGAACTACTACGTCAAGGAAAGCACCGGCATTGCTGCTGGCATGTTCATCACAGCCCTGCACAATATGGGTTTGACCACCCTGACCCATACGCCAAGCCCGATGAACTTCCTGACCCGGGTGCTTGGACGTCCCGAGAACGAGCGACCATTTGTCCTGTTTCCCATTGGCTATCCGCTGCCAGGAGTGAAGGTGCCAACCTTGGCCCGCAAGCCATTGGATCAGGTCATGGTCATGGTCGACCATCCCCACACCGGTGTGCAAGATAGTGATTGACGACAAGGCGATTGACGCAGCCGACATCACCTTTCGTCCAGCCGAACCAAGTGATGCTGCCCTCATCGCAAAATATCATCATCGTTGCTGGCAACTGGCGTTCAAGGACCTCGTTGCGCCCGGCGTGGTAGAGAAGATGGATCCGTGGGCCAAGTTCAACCGATGGCGCCGATGGCTGGAACCAGACTCAGAATTCTCGACCCATGTCGCCAACCTCAACGGCAACCCGATCGGACACGTAACCGTGGCTGGCAACGAACTGGTTCATCTTTTCATCGACCCTGACTACTGGGGCCAGGGCCTTGGGAGATCCTTGCTTGCTCTCGGCGAGCAGATGCTGGCAGATGCCGGACACCAGGGGATCCAGTTGCACACCATGGTTGGCAATGGGCCCGCGATCAAGCTCTATGAGTCCGCAGGCTGGATGCTCACTGACCAACTCGTTCACAACGATCATGGTGGTGTCGTCTACGACGAGCATCTTCTGCTCAAGCAATTGGACAGAGCAACCAGCTACCCGGACCACTTGTCCGCACGAGTACTACCAGCTTCCGCCCCCGCCACCTCCGCCGCCGCCACCGACACTTCCGCCTCCCCCGCTTGAACTTGACGATGGACTGGTGGCAGTCGAGATGGTCGATGTTTCCAGTCGAGAGAGCAAGGGGATCATGCGCATGTCCGCCCAGCCCGACTGGTCATGGGTGCTCGCACTGAAGGCCGACGAACGTTTCACCGCGTCAGTCCATTGGTCGATCTCGCCCAACGCAATGGCCCAAGCTGCGTACTGGGTTATCACACCATTCTTGGCTGCCCATTCCGCTTGCTCGGCATCGGCTTGGGCCAGATAGCGGCGAAAAGTCTCGATCGATAGCCAGGTTTCTGATCCTTGCGGAGTGCGAACCCGAAGCTCCCAAGCTCGAGCAACCGCGGTGGCACCAGCACCAGCAGCCAGCATGCCAACGGCTACGAGGGGCAGACTGCCCCAGCCTGAGCGACCGGCCGACATTGCGCCGAGCACGGCAAGAATCAGACCAAGAATCAGAGCAACAGCACCGCCGATTGAGACTGACCGCCGGAACCGGTCTGCCTCTGGATCCCACAGGCTGACATCCTTGGCGAAGTCTTCAATCCGGTCTTTCACACCGCCCCAGGCCATCTGAAAGGTGGGGTCATACACGCCAAGTTCGACAGTTTCTCTTCCATCAAACATGACCATCAACAGGCGATCACTGAGCCCAGAAGGACCAACCCGCATGGTCACGGTCTTCTCGCCTTCAAGAACGATCTGTCCTTGGACCGCTTGTTGAACCAGCCATGCTGTTTGATGACGTGGCAACGGACGTTCGTCATAGACAACACCAGCCTGCCACGGTTCAAGGTCGGGGAACGCAGCCGAATGGAGCGACACATACTCGGGAAGGTCCGCAGCATCAACCAGGGTGATGAGGCCAGTGCTGTCTCGAAATTTCTCACGACCTCGACGCCTAGCCATGCGGGAAACCAGAGGCATTGAAGCGCCGGCAGCAAGAAGCCCGGTCAGCGCCACTGACATGAACGAGGAGCCCGGATCATCAGCGAGCAAACTCGGCCTGGTTGGGCCCTGAGCAATCAAAACGGCAGAACCGGGCCGAGCAGCAATGGTGACGCCTTCGCCCGAATCCAGGCCTTCGACCTGGATTAGAAGGTGGCCAGGCCCAACGGTTTCTACCGAGCACGAATCCGAGCTGCCGAAACGGCCGATGCGACAAGTTGGGCGCACCAGTTCGAAAGGGCTCCGAAGATGGATCTCTACCTTGTCGATGCCGACTCGCCATTCGGTACCAACGGCGTCCCAGATAACTTCGTCGTCGAGCTGCAGGCTGGTGAGTCCATAGTTGATCTGGTAGACGTGCCGGCCAGAGATCCGCTTACCGGGGTCTCCGATCTTGATTGTTGTGGCTTGCAGACTCTCCGAGTTTTCGGCTTGGTCCGGAGCAGTTTCGGACGAAACCTGGGTCGGGACGGAAGGGTCAAGGTCTGGGATCTCTCGAAAGATCCCATGGCGCCGCTTACTGCCAAAGTCATACTCGATGATCTCAACGACTCGGGCCCCTCCGGTTTCATTCAGTTGGGCATCGACCCAATAGTGACTGATGCGTTCCCCGTCACCAATCTTCGCCGCGCTACCAGCCAACACGCCGAACACGACGGCAACGAGCCCCAGGACAACAGCGTTGATTCTTCGCCGCTTCTTCACATTCACGACAGGACTCTACATCGCACCCAAGGTCAGGTCGGGTCTCTTCGGTGACCACAGACAGTCCAACCGCAGCGACCCAATCCAGGGTTTGCGGAGCAGGTCTTGACTACCTGTGAGGTAATCGCAGCCAGTCGCCGGGCGCGGTAAGTCTTGAGGCAATGAAACCAACACTGAAGCTCACACCACTGACGGAAGCACAACCAACGGTATTGACCGAGGGACTGGTGGGCGAATGAAAGTCGGCGTGAAGATATTCGCCACAGATCGCACGATGCCAATGCACAAGTTGGCGCCAGAGGTCGAGCGTCGAGGCTTCGAATCGCTCTGGGTGCCGGAGAAGACCCACGTTCCGACATCCCGAAAGACCGTTTGGCCCGGTGGCGAACTGCCCTGGTGGTATCTGCGGACGTGTGACCCATTCGTGGTCCTGGCCGCAGCTGCCGCCACGACGACCATATTGCGAATCGGGACCGGAGTTGCTCTGCTTGCCCTCCGGGATCCGGTGGTAACAGCCAAGACCATCGCAACCTTGGATTGGCAGTCTGAGGGGCGATTGGAGCTGGGTGTCGGCTACGGATGGAGTGCGGAAGAACTGGCGACCCACGGCGTGACCCTCGATGACGCTGCCGCCCAGCTCGACGACTCACTTTCGCTGATGAAAGCTCTCTGGAACGACGACGAAGGATCGCACTCCGGACCGTACTTCTCGGTTGAGCCATGCTGGTCTTGGCCAAAGCCGGTCCAGCCTGGAGGTCCGCCAATCCATCTCGGAGCACGGGCATCCAAAGAAGGATTTCGGGACATCGCCCGCTGGGGAGACGGCTGGCTCCCAATCGAGGGATACGGAACCATCCTCAATCATGTGGAAAGCCTTCGCAATGCCTTTTCCGATGCAGACCGTGATCCGGAAAGTGCCATCATCTCGGTCTATTCCTCCAGTGGCGACCCGGCCATCTTGGAACAATATGCCGACGCCGGAATCGACCGAGTGTTGTGCACACTTTCGCCAGCAGATGAGTCCATAGTCATGCCCGAGCTCGAAGCTCTCACTGTTCGACTGGACGAACATCTCACCCAACCCTGACCTGACTGCTCTGCTCCAATGGTGGCCTAGATTGTCGGTATGAGTCTCAGCCCTGAAGCCATTCGGCGCAAAGCCAGAGCCTGCGCACGCCTGCCAGGTGGCGAAGCGCCCCGATCCCTGACGGGTTTGGCGGTGCCCTTCACACCGGATTTGCAGGACTGGTCGAATTGCCGTTGCGGCTGGATTGGTCCCCAGGCGGCATCACCCGAGACCTTACTGATCCGAAACAGCGCCGGTTTGTGTACAGGTCGTACTTCGTATCGGCACAGCCGAGGACGTAACCGCCTACATTGATCCCGCGCTTCTCCTTGAGGAATGGGAGACTCTCACACTCCCAGACGCGGTCAGAGAAACATGGCACCCCTGGATCAGCCAACGGGCTAGCTAGCTGCACTCACAGCTACTCAAGAGCACATCAAGACTATGGCTGACTCGCTAAGCGCTGAATTGAGGGGTGAAGGTTCGGTGGTGGAACGAGTCCGCGAGTTCGAAGGAACCGCCTCAACCTGCTCAGCGCCCTGGACCGAATTAACCACCACGAGCGGTCCTCTGGTCAACAACGGAATCTGGATGGCAGAGACCACTAAACTCCGGCGGACTCAGAGCAAGTCAGCGCACAACCGGCGAAGCTCATCAGCGGTTGCCGCGTCCGCAGGTAGAAGAGTCTCAAGCCGCAGCTCTTGCAGTGTCACATCCAGCGGAGCCGCCAACGACGAGATTGCGGTGTACATCCGAAGCCTGACCGGGCCAGACTCAACCTGGATGCTGGTTAGAAAAGTGTCTCGGCTGTGGCCAGGAGCGAGGCTGAGGGCTTCTTGTACCCCGTCATAGTCCAATACCTCCTGGAGCAACTCCGCCAGATGACCATCGGCCGGGTTGGCATTGCATTCCATCTCCAGACGCTCGATCAGAACCGCTGCAGCCTGAGGCCAGTTGCTCACGCTACTCCTGGCGCCCTGAGGGTGAAGGAACAGGCGAAGAACGTTCCCAGCAATCTCGGGCGGCGAATCTGCGGGCAACAGCAAGCCTGTCAGAACAAGGGCAGCGGTATTGGCCAGCATCAAGTTCCACGACCGGTCAACCACAAAGGCGGGAAACGGACTGTGGGCTTCGACCAGCGTTTCCAGGCTCTGTCGAACCTGAGCCAGGGCCGGACTGTCCAGTGGTTCCTCGCTATAGACGGGAGCGAATCCGGCCAAATTCAAGAGAGCATTCCGTGCCCTCAACGGAACATCGAGAACGCCAGAGAGGTGCTGGATCATTTCCGGACTTGGTTTGGACCGTCCGGTTTCGAGGAAGCTGAGGTGTCGTTGGGATACCTCAGCCCGGCTGGCCAACTCGAGCTGGCTATAGCGACGGTGATTTCGCCACCGCTTCAGTTCCGAACCGAACTGGGCTACTTCTGTTTGTGTGCTCATTTGCGATCCTCTGCTTCACGGCATAGGCATCTGACAAGTGATCCCGGAGAAGCTGAGACGAGGATAGATCGCGCTGGTGGACGAGACGATTACATCGCAGGTAATCGCATTACTTCTCTCTGCCGCTCAGGATGAAACCCAGTCCATCCACCTCCCAGGAGATCGTTCAAATGTCAAACGCCGACCCACAGCTGTACCTCAGTGCACCGATCGCTGAGGTTGATGCTCGCCGCGCCGCAACCAAGCTCCGGAATCTGCTGCGGATCAACTCCGAATTCTCACTGGTCACCGGCACCATTGGCCTGGTCGCGGCCTCGCCAATTGCCCGGCTATTTGAGGTGGACCAGATCTGGATCATTCGAGCCCTTGGAGCTGGATTGGTCGGATTTGCGACTGGCGTATTCCTGGTCTCTGGTACCAAGACCTCAACCCTGCGAACCTGGAGCCAGATCACCTCCCTCAACGACCTGGGCTGGGTCCTCGGAACACTGGCAGTAGTCGGACTTGGCTGGATTTCGGGCGCGGGCATCCTGGTCATGGGTTTGACCGGCCTTGTAGTGCTTGCTTTGGCCGTCGCCCAGATACGAGCCCGATCTCGTCTGGTCGCGTTGCTCAACGCTTCGGGAGCAACCATCCAGGAGTCACCGCCAGTAGAGATTCTTGAGTTCACTCGTCCTTCGGCCAGCTCGATGGCTGAGCTGTGGCCGGTCATGACTGACCACGGCCTCTATGGCAAACTTGCCCTGAACCTCAAAGCAGTCGAAAGCATCACTCCTGACGGACCGGGGTTTGAGCGGGTTTGTACTGACTCTCGTGGGCGGACATGGTCTGAAACCTGCACACTGTGGGAGGTCGGTCGCCGCTTCGACATTGACGTCGACATCAGCGACTACCCCTATCCCCTCCAAACCGTTCAGGGCAGTTGGCGGGTCGATCCAGGCCAGCAGTCACAAAGCGAAATTGGCATGCGTTTCGCCATCCAGCCAAACCCGGGCCTGTATGGACGATTGTTCGTGCCGTCCATGCACCTCACCTTCACTCCCATCCTCAAGCACATTGCTAGCGGCTGGCAAAAGGCTGCTTCCCTTCATGCCGAAGCACCCGTGGCATCAACCGTGGAAACCAGCTAGGCAAAGTTAGTACGGAGAAGTCGTCATCAAGCCAGCAGCTTCAGCAGCCTCGTTCAGATGCATGTCGTAGCAAACCAACTCCGTGGGGCTGTCGCCAAACGCAAGTGCGCTGGCCAGGTGGATGGCATCTAGGGATCTCAATCCAGTTGGGACTGCCAACACGGCGTCCAGAACGCAGAAGAGGCCAGCCCCGGAAGGCTGGCCTCTTCTTACAAGTCTCTGTTTCCCCTACTGGGGAAGCAAAGGTTGTTACATCATTCCGCCCATGCCACCCATGTCAGGCATGGCTGGCATTGCGCCTCCACCCTCTTCGACCTTGTCGGCCACGAGAGCTTCGGTGGTAAGAACCAGAGCAGCGATGGAGGAAGCGTTCTGCAGAGCAGCACGAGTCACCTTGGCTGGGTCGGTGATTCCGCCCTTCATGAGGTCCTGAATCTCGCCAGTGGCGGCGTTCAGTCCCTTGTTGCCCTTTGCTTCACGGACACGCTGGACCCAGATAGCACCCTCAAGACCGGCATTGTCGGCGATGAGACGGGCTGGGGCTTCAAGCGCACGAAGCACGGAACGGGCTCCGGTTGCTTCGTCGCCATCAAGATCGGCAATGATCTTCTCGACCGCTGGGATAGCCCGGATAAGAGCGGTACCGCCACCGGCGACAACACCCTCTTCAAGAGCAGCGCGTGTCGCAGACAGTGCGTCTTCGATGCGATGCTTCTTTTCCTTGAGCTCGACCTCGGTGGCAGCGCCAACCTTGACTACGGCAACGCCACCGGACAGCTTGGCAAGACGCTCTTGTAGCTTCTCACGGTCCCAGTCCGAATCGGTGTTGTCGATTTCGGCCTTGATCTGGCTAACACGGCCTTCGACGTCGCTGGAATCGCCAGCGCCTTCGATGATGGTGGTGTTGTCCTTGGTGATGATCACCTTGCGGGCGGTTCCGAGCATGTCGAGGGTGACCCCGTCAAGCTTGAGTCCGACCTCTTCAGCAACGACCTGTCCACCGGTGAGGATGGCCATGTCTTGCATCATGGCCTTACGACGCTCACCAAAGCCGGGGGCCTTGACCGAGACTGACGTGAAGGTGCCACGGATCTTGTTGACAACCAGGGTTGCCAGTGCTTCGCCGTCGATGTCTTCGGCAATGATAAGCAGTGACTTGCCACTCTGCATAACCTTCTCGAGTACGGGAAGCATTTCCTGTACGGAAGAGATCTTGCCCTGGCTAAAGAGGATATAGGGATCTTCGAGCACGGCTTCTTGACGCTCGGCGTCGGTGACGAAGTAGGGGCTGATGTAACCCTTGTCGAACTGCATGCCTTCGGTGAAGTCGAGTTCGATACCAAACAGGTTGGACTCTTCGATGGTGACAACACCATCCTTGCCGACCTTGTCGATTGCGTTAGCGAGAACGTCGCCAACAGCAGTGTCGGCGGCGGAGATGGAGGCAACCTGAGCAATTTGCTCCTTGTCCTCGATCATCTTGGAGTTCTTGGCAATGGCGGCAACGGCGGCGGCAACAGCAGCCTCGATGCCCTTCTTGAGGCTCATCGGGTTGGCGCCAGCAGCTACGTTGCGGAGGCCTTCCTTGATGAGGGCCTGAGCAAGAACAGTGGCGGTGGTTGTTCCGTCGCCAGCGACATCATTTGTCTTGGTTGCAACTTCCTTGACCAGCTGGGCACCCATGTTCTCGAAGGGATCTTCGAGCTCAATTTCACGAGCGATGGAAACACCATCGTTGGTGATTGTTGGGGCGCCAAACTTCTTGTCAAGAACGACGTTGCGTCCCTTTGGGCCAAGGGTGACCTTGACGGCATTGGCCAGCTGGTTTACGCCAGCTTCGAGGGCGCGACGCGCCTCATCATCAAACTTGATTTCTTTTGCCATGGTTTATCAGCTCACTTCACGATCGCGAGTACATCGCGAGCGTTGAGAATTAGGAGGTCTTCGCCCTCGATGGTGATTTCGGTTCCGCCGTACTTTGAATAAACGACTGTGTCTCCGTCGGAGACGTCCATGGGGATAAGTTCCCCGTTGTCGGACCGACGGCCAGCTCCGGTAGCAAGGACTTCACCCTGCTGGGGCTTCTCTTTGGCGGTATCGGGAATGACGAGTCCGCTGGCCGTAGTGGCTTCAGCGGCGGCGGGCCGGACGATGATCCGGTCCTCAAGTGGTTGCAAGTTCATGCAGTAAACTCCGTTGGATTAGCACTCTCTTATGACGAGTGCTAATCCTAGGGGCGCAGATTCTCGGACCCAACCCTCACCGACCGAGTTGAGTCATTTGACACACGTCGTGGGAAGATGAGCAGATGACATTTGATCCGGGGTCCGTGTCCGCAGTTGTCTTCGACATCGGTGGTGTCTTCCTCTATCCCCACTACGAGTCAGTACGGCGCGCGCTGGGTGAGGAAGGTGAAGCGAACGAAGACGACTTCGCTCGTTTCCGTCGAGCCCATCACGCCGGCTGCTTAGCCTTGTCCGGCCTCGACGCCGATGCCCGAGAGCACCACGGTGACTTTTGGACCCACTATGACCAGGGCTACGCCGATGCGATCGGGGCTCCCATCGACTCAGTTAAGACTGCCATCCGCACAAGCTGGGACTGGGCGCATGAAGAAAACATTGCCGCCTTTCACCGGCTGGCCGCAACCGGCATGCCATTGGCCATTGTGTCCAACAACAACGGCACCGCCCCTCAACAGATGCGGGACTATGGCGTCTGCCAGGTTCTGGCCGATGGGCCACTCCCCCAGGTCGCAGCGATCATCGATAGCTCACTGGTCGGAGTAGCCAAGCCCGACCCAATGATCATGGCCCCAGCCCTGTACGCCCTCAATGTCGAGCCAGCAAATGCCCTCTACATTGGTGACACCGTGCACGCCGATGTTGTTGGCGCCCGCAACGCTGGTATGCAGATGGTCCAGCTTGATCCGTTCAATCAGCACGCCGCCTTCGAACATTCACGCCTCCCCGACCTCAATGCCCTGGTCGAAGCCCTCAGCTGAGCGATCTCTCAACCCTGTCCGACTCCCCGATTAGGGTTGAGTGACAGCCCAGCCATAGCCTGATCCGAATGCTGTATCGGACCCGAGTATTTGTGGTGTACATCCTCGCGCTGGTCATGACAATCATGGACGGCACGATGATCAATGTCGCGCTGCCAACGTTGTCCCGAGAGTTCGCGGTGTCGACCGCCAGCATCAAGTGGGTGGCTGTCGCGTATCTCCTCAGCCTGGCTGCAGTCATTCCAGTGGCTGGCTGGTTGGGTGATCGGTTTGGTACCCGACGGGTCTTCGGTGTAGCCCTGGTCCTGTTTGTTTTTGCGTCGATCCTTTGCGGGTTGGCGCAATCACTCAATCAACTGGTCGCGTTCCGTGTCTTCCAAGGAGTTGGTGGCGGGCTGATCACCCCAATCGGGAGTGCGATGCTGTTCCGGGCCTATCCAATGGCGGATCGAGCCAAGGCAGCAATCGGTGTTCTGAGTGTTGCTGTCGTCGCTCCCGCCATCGGGCCGGTGCTTGGCGGCGTGCTGGTCGACAACGTGTCCTGGCGCTGGATCTTCTTTATCAATGTCCCAATCGGCGCGGTGGCGGTCATACTGCTCTGGCGATGGATCAAGGAGGAGACCCAACCCTCGCCTGGACGATTCGACCTGGCCGGTTTTGTGCTCTCAGCCAGTGGCGTAAGCCTGCTGATCTACGCCATGTCAATTGGCCCAGACAAGGGTTGGCTTTCGGCCAGCACAATCGGCTTCGGCGCTACGGGACTGTTGGCCCTGGTTGCACTGGTCCTGGTCGAGTTGCGACTGGAACAACCGATGCTGAAGCTGCGGCTCTTAGTTGATCGCCACTTTCGAATCATCAATCTGGCGGCACCGTTGGTGTACTCCGGGTTCTTCGGCTGGATCTTCGTCCTCCCCCTCTATATGCAAACCCTCAGGGGTTTCTCCGCCACCCAAAGCGGCTTGGCGCAGGCTCCCCAAGCAGTCGGCGTCTTCTTGGTGTCCAACCTGCTGGGCAAGCGGCTCTACCAAGCCGTTGGCCCACGCCGCCTGATGATGTCCGGCTCCTTTGGCACTGCTCTGGCGACCGCTGCCTTCGGGTTCATCGGACTCGAAACACCGTTACCGGTCATTGGCTCGTTGTCCTTTGCCCGCGGCGCGTCGGTAGGCCTGGTCTTCATCTCTATCCAGACCGCGGTTTATGCCACAACATCGTTGGCCGACACTGGTCGGGCAACCTCGGTGTTCAACACCCAGCGCCAGATCGCCCTCACCTCCGGAGTGGCACTATCGGCCACGGTGGTTGCCGCTCGACTGTCCTCGGTCGGGGGTGATCTCGCTCCCGCGTCTGAGCGCCTTGGTGCCTACCAGTGGGGATTCATTACCTGCGCCCTCCTGATCGCACCAGCCGTTGTCGTCAGCTGGTTCATCAATGATGACGATGTCGCCGCCACCCGAGGACTGGCGCCGACGAACACAGAATCAGGCTCTACGGAGTCGAACGCGACAGAATCAGTCCAGCCCCGTCGTTGATCCGGGTCTTAGATCGCTTGGACCGATACAGCTGGGTAGTCCGTCAGCAATTCATTCAAGTCATCGGGGTCCGATGTCATCACCATGGAAGGAGAGCGACGTATCGCTTCGGCCGCAACCAGCGCATCGATGGTCGAGTTTGAATCAGCTCGACCGAGGAGTTCGCCAGCCACCCTGGCGTCTGACTCCTCCAGGATACCGACTACATCAGCTTGGGCGAGAACGAGGTTGGCCGGAGCGTCACGCGGTCCGTTCCCTCGAGTGGTCTCGGCCAATACCACAGCAGGGATGATGACATCGGCCCCGTTCCGGTTGGCCGCGTCAAATTGGATCCTGGTTCGACGATCGCCTCGGCTGAGCCCAATGATTGCCCCTGAGTCCAGGACCAAGGTCAGTCCATCGGCTGCCGCAATGACGAACGATGGCCTCACGCCAATCCTTCCGGCACCGGCAGAGCCTCTATCTACGTATTGCACCGGTGCCAGAAGGCAACTTCAGGTTGGGTGATGCACCGTCGTCTAGGCCGGTTGGGCCGTCCTTTTGCAAGCGCCAGTGTCCGGCGGCGGCGATCATGGCCGCATTGTCGGTACAAAATGCCCGATCGGGAACCAGACATTGCAATCCACGGGCCCCAGCTTCTTCAGCAAAGCGTTCCCGAAGACGAGAGTTGGCGGCCACCCCTCCCCCAAGGCACACACCCTTGGCCCCAACCTGCTCAGCTGCCCGCATGGTCTTGGTCACCAACACATCAACCACGGCCTCTTGGAAGCCCGCTGCAAGATCAGC
Organism: Actinomycetes bacterium; assembly: GCA_024280015.1. Lineage (GTDB taxonomy): Bacteria > Actinomycetota > Acidimicrobiia > Acidimicrobiales > SZUA-35 > JAJRQY01. The sequence continues at coordinate 31,245 of JAJRQY010000170.1, read as the reverse complement.
ATTGTCGGCATCACGGTGCTTGCGCACATAGTTGATGACCGACGTCTTCATCCCACTGAAGGAGAAATCTAAGCCATCGTGCAACATTCCCCGAGGGAAGACAATCGCTTCGCGGTCACCCTCCTTAGCCAGTGCATCGATGCGCGGACCACCGGGATAGCCGAGCCCTAGATAGCGGGCGACCTTGTCAAAGGCCTCACCAGCAGCATCGTCAATGGTGGAACCGAGGATGGTGTATTGACCGAGTGCCTCCAGGTGAACAATCAGGGTGTGCCCGCCCGAGACCAGCAACACGATCAGAGGCAGTTCAAGGTCTGGCCGTTCCAGGAAGGTGGCAAAAAGGTGGCCTTCCATATGGTTGACCCCGACATAGGGAACGTCCCATGCCAACGCCAGAGCTTTGGCTTCGCTCACGCCAATGAGCAGGGCACCGATCAGTCCAGGTCCGTGAGTGGCGGCAACCGCCTCAATAGCAGCTCCGGTCATTCCCGCGTCGGACAAGGCTTGAGCCAGAACCGGTTCCAACATGTCCAAGTGAGCACGGCTGGCAACCTCGGGCACAACCCCGCCAAACTCAGCGTGGATTTCGACCTGGCTGGAGACCACATTGGCCAACACTTCGGTGCCATCACGAACAATGGCGACCGCCGTTTCGTCGCAGCTGGTTTCAATAGCAAGCAAGACCGTCACGATCTAGTCCTTCTAGCAGCAACCCGAGCATCTATATCTGAAAGCAGTTCGGTGTAGATTTCGCCATCGACGTCATGGGCCCACATGATCAGGGCATCTTCCCCATCGACGTAGTAGCTCTTGCGAACCCCGACTGGCCCATAGCCAAAGCGTCGATACAAGGCTCCAGCCTCTTGATTGTTCGCTCGAACCTCCAAGGTGAGATCAGTGATCCCACGGGCAATGGCGTCACGGGTGAGTGTCAGCAGGATCTTGGTGGCCAGGCCCTGGCCCTGATGCCCAGGGTCTACAGCGATATTCATGAGGTGGCCCTCGTTGTCAACAAACATCATGCCGCCAAACCCAACCAGCTTCGGTTCACTCTCTCCAGCTGGAGGCACTTCTTGCGAACGATGGGAAACCGAATGAGCCACCATCCAGTTCCTGGCTGAGGCGTGAACCTCCAGCTCGCCAGCGAACAATTTGGCTGACCAAGGTTCCGGAGATACCAGTGCTTCTAGTACGGCAACTTCCTTGATGTTGTCAAGGTGTAGGGCACTCAGGAGGTGTTTGTCGGGCCGTCCGTTGGTCACGGAGTCTTCGACCGAACCTGTCCCCGTCATGAATTGTTCCTGGTCTTGATATTGACCTTGACGTCGGGATCGCGTAAATAGACCGGCACCACCAATGGGCCGGGAATGGCCGGCCGAGCGATGCTAAGTCGAGCGATGTGTTCGGCCATTGGTTCGACACCAACCACATGCTTGCCTCCGACAACCTGGCCATAGACCTCGGCGTATCGGTCCGCTCCGTCGCCAACAATCGTGTCGCCGTCTTGAATCGCCAATGCCATCTCTTCGGGCGGGCCATAACTCGGCTCATCCAAGGGCGTCAGGGTGCCAGATGAATCAAGACCGAACCGTTGCTGGAACACCTCACTGCGGCGAGCATCAATCACCGCGGTCACAGCGCCACCAGGCTGTGTTGCCGCCAAGGCTTCCAAGCTACTCACACCCACGACGGGTTTGTCGGCAGCAAAAGCAAGTGTTCGTACGGTGGCAATACCCACCCGCAAACCGGTGAACCGGCCAGGGCCAACATCAACAGCAAGGCGATCCATGTCAGCCAGGCTGCGGCCTGCTTCGGACAAGACGTCACGGATCATGGGCGTGAGCTCTTCGGCATGGCGGCGGTCGGTCCGCAGGTGTCGGAAAGACAAGACCCGTTCACCCGAGACAAGAGCAACCCCGACTACAGCAGTAGAAGACGTGACGGCCAGAGTTAGCACGGCTGAACCCACGGATTGATCGCTGCCTGTAGCTCACCAAGGCGATCGGTCCAACCCGGCCCGCCGGCCTCAATTTGGAAGAAGCGTCGGTCGTCATCGGGCTCCGATAAACCGTCATCCATCAGGATTCGAACCACCAAGTGATCACTTGGCAAGACCGGATCTATCTGATCTCCCCACTCGACGATGGTTACCCCGGACTCCAGCATCTCCGGCAAGTCAAGATCGAGGGTCTCTTCAATATCGTCCAACCGATAAACATCAAGATGATTGAACAAAAGTCGTCCCTGGTACTGGTTATGGAGAGTGAAGGTCGGGCTGGTGATCCGATCGTCGATTCCGAGACCCTCACCAAAGCCTTGACTGAAACAGGTCTTGCCTGCACCAAGATCTCCAGACAAGACCAACAAGTCGCCATCGTTCACGCAACCCGAAAGAGCCCGAGCCAGGGCTCGGGTCTCATCAGGACCGGTGGTGGTTGCGCACAACATCACCAGGAAGGCTAGGGCCTGTCAGGAACGAGCGTCGCTAACGTGGAGCCATGACCACCGAGTCTCCTCTCGCCCCACCCCTGACCCGATCCGATGTTGAAGCAGCTTCAGCCAGACTGGTTGGCCTGGTTCGCCGCACTCCCATCTGGGCCGTTGATCCCCAAGAGTTCACTCTTGGGGAACACTCACCCGCTTCAATCACCTTCAAGCTCGAACAGTTCCAGTACAGCGGGACCTTCAAGGCGCGAGGGGCTACCAACTTCATGCTGACCCAGCCAATCGGTGAAGCCGGAGTGGTGGCCGCGTCGGGCGGGAACCATGGCGCAGCAGTGGCGTGGGCCGCTGACCACCACGGTCACAAGGCGACCATCTTTGTGCCGACTATTGCCGCCGAAGCCAAGGTGGACCGACTTCGGTCCTATGGCGCAACCGTGCATCAGATTGGGGCCGTGTTTGCTGAAGCGTATGCGGCCAGTGAAGAGTTCCGGCTTGCGTCAGGGGCAACCTCAATCCACGCGTACAACGACCCGGTAGTGATGGCGGGAGCAGGCACCACGGGCCTGGAGTTTCAAGAGCAGGTAGCGGCCAGCGGTCATCCAGGAGCAGGCCAATCAAAGCTGGACACAGTCTTGGTCGCATGTGGTGGTGGTGGATTATCCGGTGGCATTGCCTCCGCCATCGGATCCGATACCAGGATCGTGGTATGTGAGACCGAAGGAACGGCAACATTTGCTCAAGCACTCAAGGCAGGAGAACCAGTGAACATCGCTGTCTCCGGCCTGGGGGCCGATGCGTTGGGTGCTTCCTGTTTGGGATCAAACACATGGGCTGCACTCACCGACTCCAAAGCAATCAGCCGGTTGACAACCGATGAGCAGTTGGCCTCGGCCCAGTCCTTGCTGTGGGACCAGTTCCGTATCCGAGTGGAACCAGCCGCCGCCGCGCCTCTCGCCATTCTGCTTTCTGGCAGCTATCAGGCCAGATCCGATGAACACATCGGCATCATCCTTTGCGGCGGGAATGTGGCTGCCGGATAGCCTTGGGTTATGACCAGCAAGTGGAATCGTGCACTCATCACCGGAGCGTCCAGCGGCATCGGACGAGAAATTGCCCGCCAGCTGGCGGCGGACGGTAGCGACCTTGTGGTCGTCGCCCGCGATCAAGAACGGCTTGAAGCCCTGGCGGTAGAACTGGCCGACGAGCACGACGTCGAGGTTGAGGTCCTTCGAGCTGACCTATCCGACCGGTCCGAGCTCACTGTCGTTGCCGACCGATTGGAGGACTCAGAACGTCCAATCGACCTGCTGGTCAACAATGCCGGTTTTGGTAATGGCGGACTGTTCCACGAACTGGACGTCGACGGACAGACCGGCATGGTCGACGTCAATGTCAATGCCCTGGTCCGATTGAGCCATGCCGCAGCAAAAACCATGGCGCCGCGCCAACGTGGAGGGATCCTCAATATCTCCTCCATCGCCGGTCATATGGTGTCTCCACAAGCAGCGACCTATGCGGCAACCAAGGCATTCGTCTCCAGCTTCACTGAAGCGATCCATGAAGAGCTGGCTCCTTCCGGTGTGACCGTGACCGCCATCTGCCCTGGCCTGACTCGGACCGAATTCCACGAGCGAGCCAAATCCGACAGTGATAGCTATCCCGATGTCTTATGGCAATCAGCCGAGGACGTTGCCGCCGAAGCCTTGGCCGCCATCGACAGTGGCCGGGCCCGAGTCGTCACCGGCCATGTGAACAAGGCATTCAACGGAGTTCTCAACGTCATTCCCCGCAGTGCCCTCCGCAAGCTGATCAATCTTGGAAACCACTAACGGGCTTGCCGACCTAACTAACCGACCTAACTAGCCGGCCCGACTAGCGGAGTTGGCTGGCCAGCAGCTGGTCAAGACGTCGAGCGATGTGGGACCATCCGAATCGTTCCATTGATTTTGCGAGGCCAGCAACAGCCAAGCGGTACTGGTCCACCGAACCAACGACCTCGACCAGGCGACTACCGAAACTGCCAGCCTGGTAGAGGCAAACCTCGTGCCACCGCTCATCGATCAGTTCGGGATAGGCCAACGCATCAGGCAGTACCGGTACAGACCCGGCAGCCACCGCTTCGGCAACACCGACACCGAAGAAGTCGTGCTTGGCACAGCTAACCACGATGTCAGCCCTGATCAACAGCTCCTCATAGGTGGCCCGAGGAAATGGGCCGATGGCCACGATCTTGTCTGACCAGCGGTCGATGATGCGTCGTCGAGCGTCGCTTGGAACCATCGAGTCGGTTCCCGCCAGTACCAGGCGGAAGTCCAATTGGTGTTGGTCCAATTTGGCCAATGCTCGAACAAAGGCATCCGGATCCTTGTCCGGCTCCCACCGGTGGGGCCAGACAATGAGCGGAGGCTCCTGAGGAGCAGCCGAAGACCTACCGCCCGAGGCAACGGTCGAGACAAGAGGCGGCAGATCGATTCCTACCGGCAAGACATCGAACTTGTCCAATACTGAAGCCAGCAATGCCACCTGGTCTTGCTCAGGTTGGTGCTCCAGAAATATGGTGAGCTCGGACTCGACCGCCGTCCGGTGAAACCCACTATTGAACAGCACCTTGTCCGCTGCCAGCCAGGTACTCCAGTTCCGTAGAGCCGCCTCGGTGTCAACCTGACCATTTGCCACTGGATAGACCAGCTGCGACTCGTGCTGGTAGACCACGACTGGGGTGTTGTTGGGCAGGCTTCGCCGGGCAAGCCCTAATAGTTGCGCACCATCAACCAGGCCAGAAAGCAGGATCAGGTCGGGGCTTCCGTTGGTGACTACCCATTTGCTGATCTTGTCAGCGAGGGGGCCCGCTCCGGCTCGCAGCCTCCACCGCCATGGCCCGGCCGGAAGGCTGACGATCGAAACAACATGGGTACTGGCCCGCGCGTACCCTTCGGCCCACTGAGCATGGGAGCCGCTCATCCAGGGTTCAACGAGAAGGATTCGCATTGGCGATACCGAAGCATCAGACGTCTGATTGTCGATATCGAGAGACTACTTCACTGATCAATACCTGACGGCTCGCAATCCCAGCGGGCTACTAGCTGCCAACTCGTACCCGCCTGCTGTTCAGTGTCCGTCGCTGATGGGGTAGGTCTTGGTAACTCGCAGAGTTGGGCTGCAAACAATCTCGTAGTTGATTGTTCCCTGCCATTGGGCGAGGTCCTGTGCGGTGATGCGTTCATCAACTTGTTGACCGAGGAGAACCACCTCATCTCCAACGGCTACCGAGTCATCGCCGACCTCGACCACCATCTGGTCCATGGTCACCACTCCCAGGATACGCCGACGTTTGCCGCCAATCAGAACTGAACCAGGACCAGTCCACGTCAACCGGCGGTACCCATCGGCATATCCAACCGGCAAGGTTGCCACCATGGTGTCTCGATCAACGACTCCGCTCTGGCCATAGCTCACCCGGTCACCGGCTCGAAGCTGCTTCACCAGAGATACCCGGCTCAGCCAACGCATCGCAGGCTCCAAATCGACTCGTCCAGCCAGTTCAGGGCTGGGGCTTAGGCCGTAGAGCGATATGCCACAGCGCACAATATCTCGATGGGTTCGAGGAAAGGCAAGCGTGCCTCCTGAATTGGCGGCATGAACCAAAGGAGGCGTGAGGCTGGCTTGATCCAACGCCAGCAACACTCGGTCGAACTGGTCCATCTGTTCATTGGTGAGCGGGTTCTCCGGCTCGTCCGCCGAAGCGCAATGCGTCCAGACCGAACCCAACGTCAGACCATCAGCGGCGTCAATCTGTCCAACCAGATCGGTGACGTCTTCGGGCTGTGCACCGCTTCGATGCATGCCAGTATCCACACACACATGAACGATTGCTGGCGGTTTCACGCCAAGAGACGCCCTCGCGGCCATTCGATTCTCCGATGCCAGCGCGTCCACCATGGCTTCGATGCCGTTCTGATCTTGCAGACTCGGCTCGAGACCAAAAGTAACGACTGCGGTCATCTCTCGAGTTTCCGGTTGGGACAGGATCCAGATCGGAGCGTCGATTTGATCGTGGCGAAGCTGAATCCCTTCACCAACCTGCGCCACCGCTAGGGCGGTCGCTCCCCCAGCCAACGCCGCACGAGCCGACGGGGCGGCACCGTGGCCATAGCCATTGGCCTTCACCACCGCGCAGAGTCTGGCTCCACCCGCTTGGGCGAGCATGGTCGCGGTGTTACGCGTGATAGCCGACTCGTCAATCTCCAACCAAGACCGGCTCACCGCGCTCGACCCTCCAAAACACCGTTCTGGCTCCGGTAGAGCACGCTGGTGCATGCTCCAGCGGTGCCAGAAGGCCCAAACCGGGTGAACAGTGCTGGACTCATTGGATGAGCTTGTCCAAGACATCGGAGAGCTGATCATCTGGCAGATGGATGCCGCCAACAAGGGCAATACCAAACACGCAGGCTTCAGACGCTGCCCAGCCAAGCACCTGGCCTCGTTCGTCCGGAGCTGATGTCCAGGCCGGGGTGTGCATCCCGCCAAGAATCATGTCAGCGAAATGACGAGCTGGAGGACCATCGAAGTCTTCCAACCAGGGACCGAGCCAGCGCACCAGGGGCACCCCGAGGTGAACCAAGATGCCGAGGACCTCGCTGGCGGGGAGAACTCCACCATCCAGAAATCGGGTAAGCAGCCACCAGGTATCGAAGAACTCCTCCAGTGCTACTCGCTCATCTCGTTCCCAGGACTTCCAGTCAGCGTCACGAAGACGATCAGCAATACGGTAGCCGGGCTCGGCATCCAACCGGTTCGTCGTCAACAGTTCGGCCAGACGGGGCATGCAGAAGCGAAGCTCGCTAGTGGACGCTGTGGCATCCACTCTGGCCAGTACCGCATCGGCGGGGAGGTCTCCCACCAGGCTGGCACGATCAGAAAAGACAGTCCAGAGTCGATCGATGGCGCGATCCAACGGCGTGATGAGCTCGTTGTCGAGATCGACCTCAGGCACCGCTCGTCCAGCGAGCCGCAACCTCAGAGATTGGAGCCGTTAGCAACTCAACCGTTGGCACGTCGGCCAAGATGTCCTCTCGGAAGCTTGGCTGACCCTCAGTGACGACATCAACCAGCTGGCGATACCGATTGCGATACCCCTGCAGGATCGAGCGGGCCGTTGTTGCTCCAAGGTCATCATTCAGGGTGACGTGGCACAGGGTGACACCGGTGGTCTGGCCGTTCTTGACCTCGGGAACCATCAGGACGACACGACTGTCAGAACCAACCGTGACAAGCACCTCTCGCTCGACCGCGACCCGGTGCTTGTTCCCCCGCAGAGTCGGGTCCTTGTCCGTCCGAGAAGCGATGCCGGTAGACACCCCTCCCCGATCGGTAACACTGATACGAGCACCAGCGCTAACTGACCCGTCGATGGCATAGCGGGTAAAGCCGATGACATCATCAATGGCGGGGGCAAGGGCGGCAATGCCTCGCAACGTGCGGTAGCTCATCCGGTCTCGTGGGCAGCCAGAGTCAAGAATCGAACGAATCAGGTCGGACTGAAGCAGGCTCTCATCTGCCCGCGAGATGCCAACGGTAACTGTCTTGGCCTGGTGCTTGATGGCATCAACCGGACGGGTCAGCTCTTCGATGGCAGAAGTCAAAGCGTTGGCCAGATCTTCGGCAACAACACCGGGGGTACCAACCTTGCCGTACTCAATCTGGAATGACTCAAGAGGCGTGGAGCGGACGGCGAATCGGAACAAGGAACCAAGGCGAACAGCCGTGCCAGCCTCGAGGTGCCCGTTGTAGCGACCCAAGCGAAGGCCGTCAAAGAACTGGCTGGCGAGCGGTCGAATTTCTTGGGAGAAGTCTGCGAACCAGTTGTCCTCGGCACCAACGAATCGTTCGATGACCGCTCGGGCTTCGCGAAGCGGGTGCGCCGATGCGTCGATGGCAAGCGCCGCTTCATAGCCGAAGAGGTGCCCGACAATGGTTGAAAGTACGAAGGCCAAACGGGGATCAACCTCAGGAACCGAGATCACATCCAGTGCGGCGTTGAAGCGATTCTCGTCTTCGGTGGCAATCACAATCGGTGCCGCTTTGTGGGCACGGAAGATTGCAACTTCTTTGGCAACGTCATCAGCATTCGATCCAACGAGTCCGGCGGCGCAAATCAGGATGAGCGGCTCCGAAGAGAGGTCGATGTGTTTCTTGTCTTCGATGACGTCACAGGCAATGGCCTTATAGCAAAGCTCGGACAGCTTGATGCGAAGCTCCCGAGCAGCAATCAGGTTGGTACCACTACCGACCATGGCCCAATAGCGGCGGCTCAAGAAGTGACGATCAGCCACCGCTGCGATCTCGCTGCGCTTAGCCAGGGTGGCGACCATAGCTTCGGGCAGGTCTCGCAGCGCTTGCAGCAGGACTTGCCGGTCCGAGGAGTCTGTGGCGGTGTCAGGAATCAGATTGGCGACACCTTCGGCTAGCAAGAAACCAGCAGCGATTTGGGCGTAGAACGCTTTGGTTGAGGCGACGCTCATCTCGACATCGCGACCGTCGCTGGTGTAGAGCACACCGTCGGCCTTGTCGACCAGATCGCTGCCCCGTCGATTCACGATTCCTAGGACAGTTGCGCCGCGCCCTCGAACGAGGTCAACGGTGCGGTTGGTGTCGGTGGTAGTCCCCGATTGGGACACCGCCACGATCAACACATGAGACATGTCGTCTTCCAGATGGAATCCAGAAAGCTCGGTTGCGGTGTTGTAGCCAACCGTGATGCCCGAACCAGCCAGTGCCGATTCGAAGGCGGCCGAGACTGCCTGGCCGGCAACCGCTGCGGTTCCTTGGCCAATTACCAACACTCGCTTCACATGACCAGAAGCGAGGTAGGTGGCGATGTCGGCCGAGATGGTCTCATCGGGCAACCGGACTTCTAAACCCTTCTGACCGTTGACCAGGCGACCACGCAAGGTCTTGGCAAAGGAAAGCGGCGATTCGCTAATCTCTTTCAACAGGAAATGAGGGGCATCGCCGCGGTCAATGTCACGGGTGGTGACCTCAGGATCTTTCCACTCGCCGTCGGCAACAGGCAGCAGAGTTCCGTCATAGGAATAGCGAGAAACGCCCTGCTCGGTGCCCGCTTGAGCGCCACTCAAACGGATGATCTGGCCCTGACTGACAATGGGGTTGTCCGGGTCAGCCGGTGTCTCGCCGTCCATACGGATATAGGAAGTGGCGTCTTCAACCACACCGTAGGGCTCCGAGGCAATGATGAAGGCGTCTTCGGCCTGACCAATAAAGACTCCTTGGCCACTGCCTCGAAGGCAGACATGGATGTCGTCTGGGGCTTCGGTTGAACTGATGCCAATGGCGACGGAACCTTCGAACTGGGAGACGGCACGGCGTACCGATTCGTCCAGGTCATGTCCCTCGCTGAGGCCCCGCGAGACCAGGGTTGGGATGACCTTGGCGTCAGTAGTGATCTCTGTAGCGATTCGTAGGCCGTCGGCGGCAATCAGGTCGGGATAGTTATCGACGTCACCATTGAGGGTTGCAGTGACGTAGCGTCCCTGATCAGCGTCATACTTGGCTTCGAGTTCGTCGCTGTTTACGGGGTGAGCATTGGGTTCGCTGATGATGCCGACCGAGGCCCACCGGGTGTGACCCAGGATGGTGGCTTCAGCATTCTCGTTCATCAAGGCCAGGTGAAGAAGTTCATCCTCGACCATGGCGCTACGCATGGCCGCTGTATTGTCACCGAGCTCACCAATTTCAGCCGCAGCCTTGTAGATGAAGCTGAGATAGCCGTCTGGAGTACGAACAGCGCCATGAGTAAACAGGCCTCCACGGCCACGGCTCTCCAGCAAGGCCTTCACCGCCGCAGACTCCAGGTCAAGGCCATGGTTGCGAACCAGCACATGCACTCCGGCGCTGTCTCGGCCGCGGACTTCGAGCCGGTCCAGGGCGCTCAGGGCTTGCTGGATCGAGAAACAAGCGGCAACGGCAGCATCGCTAGGGGTTGCCCCGGCAAGCTCAGCCACGGTCTGCGCCGTGCGAATCCGGTCTTGCTCGATGGCCCAAACAGCATCCTTGGTTCGAACCAGGGCCGCGTTGATGGCTTCCAGCCCAGTCATTTGCTCACCGTGTGCTTCGAGGTGCGCTTCGATCTTGGCGACTCCGGTTCCGACAGTGGCCAGGCGGCTGGTGATCTCGGGGATCAGATTGGAGTCGACAAGCATGGCTTGCAGACCCGCTTCACCTCGCAGCTCAAGGTCGATGCGATAGACCGTGTCTGCCACTTCGCCCAGTTTGTTGGCTAGATCGCCTGAATCCGGGGCCGGAAAGAGGTCAACGGCAGTATCCAGTCCGGTCAGGATGCTGGCACTGGATGGGGTCGCACGGTCGGTCCGCCGACGAACGATTGCAATGATTCCGCACACGAGTTGAGGGCTCCTCAGATCGGGTCTTGATATGTCAGGTTTGCGTTGGTCTGTTTTGGTTCTGAATCAACATCGGATCAGGCGAGAGTTCGCTGTAGGAATGATTCGTCACCCAATTCTGCTGGGCTGGTTAGGTACTGATGAGTAGTTCCGCTTCGGCTACGAGTTGAGCACAAATTGCCTGCGCCGCGTCGTCGTCCAAGTGTTCCACCATAACTCGCAGGAGTGGTTCAGTTCCGCTAGCTCGGACCAGTACCCGTCCATTGCTGCCCATGTCCGCTTCCGCCTTGGCTACCGCGCCAGCCATGCGTTCAACCAGCGTCGGGTCTTGCTGGGGCAAGCGGATGTTGTGCAGGATCTGAGGAACCGTGGTCATGGCGTTGGCTGCGAGACCCGACAGGGTCGACTTGGAGCGAACGATGGCATCAACCAGCTGGACCCCAGCCAGGATGCCGTCCCCGGTTGAAGCGAGGTCTCGGCAGATGACATGGCCGGACTGCTCACCTCCAAGCGAATGGCCGCCCTCGTTCAGGGCCTCAAGTACGTAGCGATCACCGACTCCGGTCTGCACCACAGTGATATTGGACTTGGCCATTGCCAGGTGGAATCCGAGATTGCTCATAACGGTGACGACAACGGTGTTGTTGGCCAGTTGACCGGTGTTGCTCCAATCCTGAGCCAGGATGGCAAGGATGTGGTCACCACTAATGGTCTCTCCCCGAGGCCCGACGGCAACCAGGCGATCACCATCGCCATCAAAAGCCAAGCCAAGGTCAGCGTTCTTGGCCACTACGGCAGCCTGCAGACGGGCAGGACTGGTTGACCCACATTCAGCATTGATATTGATTCCGTCGGGCTCAACCCCGATAGTCGACACTTCTGCGCCAAGAGCACGAAAAATCTGCGGACCAAGTTCGAAGGCGGAACCGTTGGCACAGTCAAGGACAATGTCAAGTCCTCGAAAGGCGTCCGGGGCAACGGTTCCAACGACCGAATCAATCCAACCCTGATTTCCCAACGATGGGGTAAGCACACCAACGTTGTCGCCGGTCGGCCCCTCTTGGTGGGGGTTGGCCAGAATCTCATGGAACCTGGCCTGGATCGCAGCCTCGACCTCATCGCTGAGCTTGAGCCCGCCAGCAGCGAATAGCTTGATCCCGTTGTCGGCGAAGGGATTGTGGGAGGCCGAGATCATGGCACCGGGAATGCCGGCCTTGCTGGCGACCCAAGAAACGGTCGGCGTTGGTACGACACCTAGCAGTTCAACGTCGACACCGGCCGCGGTGTATCCGGCCACCAAGCCTGCTTCGAGCATCTGGCCAGACCGGCGGGTGTCTCGACCAATGACGACTCGACTGCCACCCAAAAACTCCGCCGCCGCCCGGCCAAGGGCCTGAGCGACGTCGGGAGTAATGTCTTTGTTGGCCAATCCTCGGACGCCGTCGGTCCCGAAACTTGGGAACATGTTGGACTCCGAGCCCTTGGTTTGGCTGGACAGGATTAGCGCTTTGAGTACTGAGGAGCCTTACGAGCCTTCTTCAGGCCGTACTTCTTGGATTCCTTCTTACGAGGATCTCGGGTAAGGAGGCCTTCGGTCTTGAGGGCAGGGCGGCGCTCAAGATCAATCTCGATGAGGGCACGAGCGATTCCGAGACGGAAAGCACCGGCTTGGCCAGAGAGGCCGCCGCCGTTCAAGGTGACGTCAATGTCGTAGATCTCTTCACCTTCGACAATTCGGAGGGGCTCAGTGATGAGCTTGCGATGAACCGCAGACGGGAAATAGTCGGCGAACTCACGGCCATTGGCCGTGATCTTTCCTTCACCGTTACTCATGCGAACCCGAGCAATTGCTTGCTTGCGGCGGCCAGTGGTCTGAATCGTGGTCATGATTTCACCTCACGGCGAGCGCCGGGAATGTCGAGGGTCTTGGGCAATTGGGCCTCGTGCGGGTGACTGTCACCGGCATAGACCTTTAACTTGGTTGCCATCTGGTTACCCAGACGGGTTTTTGGCAGCATGCCGGTGATGGTCTTGCGGACCGTGTCGGCTGGCTTGCGGTTCATTGACTCTTCGTAAGTGCGGCTGGTGAGACCACCCGGGTAACCGGAGTGATGATGCACCATCTTCTTCTCGCCCTTGTCGGCGGTAAGAACAACCTTGGCTGCATTGATGACAATGACGTGATCGCCCATGTCCATGTGGGTAGCGAAGGTTGGCTTGTGCTTGCCTCGCAGGATGCGGGCGATCTCGGTCGACATACGGCCAAGGGTGAGGCCCTCCGCATCAACCACGAACCAATCGCGCTCAATCTCGGATTTCTTGGGGGTGTACGTCTTCACAACAATCCTGCTCACATCAGTGTTCGAGTTCTTACAGAGACCTGCAAGAGGGGCCAGGCGCACTGTCTCAGTCGACAGCGTTTCGGGCGATCGGCGAATACGAAAGCAAAGCTCCATAGCCGACCAGCAATGATACGGCGCGGATCTACCAGCACCAACCAACTATCCCCTAGGTGATCTCATTACCAGGCCGTCTCAACGCGTACTTACTGGACTAGTAGAGGACTTCAATGAGGTTGAGGCCGTGGGGTGGGGCTGGTTGTTCGGCGGCTTGGCGGTCTCGTGCGGCCAGGACTGACCTCAGTTCGCCAGCCGAGCGCTTGCCTTTACCGACGGCAACGTGGAATCCGACCAGGCTGCGAACCATTTGGTGGCAGAAAGCCGAACCCTCGATCCGGAACTCCAGCAAGCCATCTCCAACATCGTGCCATGTTGCCACATCAATACGGCGCTCCAAAGACACGGGTTCCTCTCCCACCTTCACCTTCGGCCGGCGACAAAAGGACGAAAAGTCGTGTTCACCAATGATCGGATCACAAGCCAACCGCATTGAAGCCAAGTCCAGCGGCTCAGAAACATGCCAGGTCGAGCGGGCTAACAGAGGATCTGCCACGGGTTGATTCAGAACCAGGTACCGATAGCGGCGGCCAACAGCATCAAAGCGGGCGCTGAACTCCGGATCTACAACTTGTACGTCCAGAGCCACAATCTCGGGCGCTAGCCGCGAGTTGATCATCTTCTGCAGCCGATCCGTCCCCTCCCGCCCCGAACCAAGCCAGGCGACTGGGGCATCGAAGGACAGGATTTGCCCACTGGCATGAACTCCTGCGTCGGTCCGCCCCGACATCACAATGTCGGGCTCATGGCGCAGGTACGGAGTTAGCACCTTGACCAGCTCACCAACAACAGTGCGTACACCAGGATTTGGTGCAAGGCCACGAAAGTCGGTGCCGTCATAGGCAATGCTCAGCCTGACGCGGACAAGCGGACCCGAAGGCCCGCTTGTCTGTTCGGAGCCGGAAGGCTCCTCAGGTTCTTGATCAAACAAGGACGGGGTTTGCACCCTCCATCATCCGATCCGACTAGACCAGTTCGATCCGGGCCATCGGGGCGTTGTCGCCCGGCCGTGGACCCAGCTTCAAGATGCGGGTGTATCCACCCGGACGCTCGGCATAGCGAGGGCCGACCTCATCAAAGAGTTTGGTGGTCATCTCGACGTCACCCAAGTAAGACAACACCTGGCGGAAGTTGTGCAAACCACCCTTGCGGGCCTTGGTGATCATCTTCTCGGCGACCGGGCGAAGTGCCTTGGCCTTCGCCTCGGTGGTCGTGATGCCTTCGGCTGCGACCAGCGAAGCAACCAGGTTGGCCATCATGAGTTTCTGGTGTGAAGCCGAGCCGCCGAAGCGGGTCGCCTTGCGAGGAGTTGCAGGCATGACTAGTTCCTAGAGCCGCGTAGCGAAAGGCCACGCTCATCGAGCTTGACAATAACTTCGTCCAGCGACTTCTGCCCGAAGTTGGTGATGGCGAGCAGGTCGTCTTCAGTCTTGGTGAGAAGCTCACCAATGCTGTTGACCTGAGCCCGCTTGAGGCAGTTGCGTGGACGCTCAGAAAGATCGAGGTCTTCAATGGGAAGATCAAGATCTGGGGAACCAGATGCAGCAGCCGGGGCTTCGCCCAGGGTGAGGCCTTCTGGCTCATCGCTCATCTCTTCGACGAGCTGGATAAGTCCTCGCAAGGTTGCTCCGGCCGAAGCCAGTGCATCACGAGGGGTGATCGATCCATCGGTCTCAATATCGATGACGACACGATCAAAGTCGGTGCTCATCTCGACACGAGTCGGCTCGACTAAGAGGGACACCCGACGGATCGGGCTGAAGATGGCGTCGATGGGAATGATCCCGATCGGAGCCGAGTCACTTTGGGCTTGCTGGGCCGAAGAGGTCCAACCCCGTCCACGCTCGACCGTGAGGTCAATAGCGAGACGGCCCTTGGCATCAAGTGTTGCCAAGTGGATGTCACCGTTAAGGATTTCGACCTCAGACGGGCAAGAAATGTCCCCGGCAGATACGTCGCCCGGTCCACGAACATCGAGACGCAGGGTCACGGGCTCATCGGACTCCGACGTCACCACAATGTCTTTGAGGTTCAAGATGATGTCAACAACATCTTCGATCGCACCGGCAAGGGTGTCGAACTCATGAAGAGCATCGTCGAAACGAACCGAAGTGATTGCCGCGCCAGGAATCGACGAAAGCAATGTGCGACGGAGCGAATTACCGAGCGTATGGCCAAAGCCGGGCTCGAGTGGACCGATGGCGAACTGACCATGGCTGGATTCGCCATCATCAAGCTGTTCCACCGTAGGACGCTGCATAACCAGCATAGATTTTCCTTCCAAACCCTGTTCAGAACAGGGACCCCTAAAGAGTTTGACTGCAGACCGACGAATTACTTGCTGTAGAGCTCGACAATAAGCTGCTCACGCAGCGGTACGTCAATTTGCTCACGGAGAGGCTCGCTATAGACGGTGACGGAATAGCCGCTCGCGTCTAGATCAAGCCATGCGGGAGGAGTGCGATCAAGCACATCCTTGTTCCACTGAACCAGAGAGTTGTCACGAGTCTTTTCCTTGAACTCGATGACGTCACCCTTGCGAACCCGGTAAGACGGGATGTTGACTCGCTTGCCGTTGACCTTGATGTGGCCATGGTTCACGAACTGACGTGCCTGGGGGCGGGTTGCGCCGAGGCCAGCACGGTAGACAACATTGTCGAGACGGAGTTCCAGAATCTGAAGCATGTTCTCGCCGGTCACGCCCGGACGACGTGATGCTTCGGCATAGACCTTGCGGAACTGACGCTCGGTCAGGCCATAGGAGAAACGAGCCTTCTGCTTCTCCTGAAGCTGGAAGAGGTACTCGGTGTTGTTATTGCCGCGACGACGAGTACGGCCGTGCATCCCTGGGGGATACGGACGCTTTTCGAGGGCGGCAGCTTCGCCACGAGTTCCGAAAATGTTGGTGCCGAGACGGCGTGAGATGCGGGCCCTTGGGCCGGTGTAACGAGACATCGTTCAGACTCTCCCTTTCAGACCCGACGCCGCTTGGGAGGGCGGCAGCCGTTATGCGGAATTGGGGTGACATCCTTGATGCCAGTGACCTCAATACCTGCGCTCTGGAGACTACGAATGGCGGTTTCACGACCAGAACCTGGCCCCTTTACCTGGACATCGACCTTGCGAACACCGTGCTCCATCGCCCGTTTGGCGGCGGCTTCGGCTGCCAGTTGTGCGGCGAATGGGGTCGACTTGCGAGAACCCGTGTAACCAACATTGCCGGAGGAGGACCAGGCCAGAACATGACCTTCCTTGTCGGTGATGCTGATAATGGTGTTGTTGAAGCTCGACTTGATGTGAGCGACACCATGGGTGACGTTCTTGCTTGACTTCTTGCGTGGCCGACGGCCACCTGCGCTTGGCTTCGCCATTATTTCGCAACCTTCTTCTTGCCAGCGACGGTGCGCTTTGGACCCTTGCGGGTGCGAGCATTGGTCTGGGTTCGCTGACCACGAACAGGCAAGCCCTTGCGGTGACGAATGCCTTGGTGACAACCGATCTCCATCTTGCGCTTGATGTCCTGAGACACCTCACGGCGAAGGTCGCCTTCGGTCTGCACGTTGTCGTCGATCCATGCACGGATGCGCATGACCTCAGCCTCGGTCAGATCCTTGACACGAGTGGTGCCATCAACCTGGACCGATTCAACGATCTTCTTGGCCGTCGAGCGACCAACTCCAAAAATGTATGTGAGTGACACCTCGAGCCGCTTTTCGCGGGGGATATCAACACCGGCGATACGAGCCATAAATCAGCCTTGCCTCTGTTTGTGACGTGGATTCTCGCAAATGACCATGACGCGCTTGTTACGGCGGATCACACGACATTTGTCACAGATTTTCTTGACGCTCGGTCGAACCTTCATAGCGTTCCTACTTGAGCCTTAAAAAGGGTGAGATCAAAACCTCGGGGGCCCCGAGATCGTTTCGTTCGTTTCAGGCCGAAGCCGTGACGAACATGCAGCCGAGGCTGCGGTGAACAGATGTACTAGTCCGGTGGGATAGTTACTTGTACCGGTAAGTGATGCGGCCGCGCGTGAGGTCGTACGGGGTGAGTTCTACCTGGACGCGGTCGCCCGGCAGAATTCGAATGTAGTGACGGCGCATCTTTCCAGAGATGTGCCCGAGCACCTTATGTCCATTCTCGAGTTCGACCCGGAACATTGCGTTCGGGAGCGATTCGGTAATGGTGCCCTCAAGGACAATCGCATCTTCCTTGGACTTTGTCAGAACATCTCCCTCAACGAGGATTGGTACGGGGCAGCCTTGTGCTGTGTCGCTTTTGTCAAGAACCTCGACGAAAGCGGGGAGCAGGACCTACGACCGGCCGCACACAACGAGGGTGCACAACAAGCCGACTCACCATGCTAAGGGCATCGCGGACCAGCACCAACCCCCGATGGGATAGGTGGATCAACATGTTTAGGCCCAATATGGTCGATTTGGCCAGCAAGTCGCTTGGTTTGGCTTGAAACAGGAGCAATGTTGCAGACGTTGGCTATCTCACCTGCACAAGATCTTCACAAGTCCCAAACCCCACCTCCGCAGGTGTTTCCTACCTTTGTAGTCGTGACAACCTTTCAAGTGGGGACAAGACCGGAATATTCTGACCATCAGTCCTTCGACGCTGGTGACATGCTGCACGCCGTAGCGGCGTTTTGGAGTCACGAGCGCAATGTGCTGATCCAGGTCAAGACACCCCTTGGGCTGCGGGTCGAGGCCGACGAAGATCTTGTCCGTCAGTACCTGTCAACCAAGTTGGCCAACTCACTACCTCAGGGCCTGGCGGCTCAAAGCACGGCGGACCCCAACTACGGCAGGTCAACTCTGGATGGGATCACTCCATTTGTGCTCATCGCCAGCGAAGCCGACGGCCAGGTACGGATCGCCCTGCTCATTGAGGACTCCTCCACCATCATGCTCTTGCCGAAGAGGCGTTAGCTAACCGCACCGGCTCTGTCCAAGATCGACAGGGTTGACATGGAGGGCTATTCCCGACTGCCCTTCCATGGCGGCGTCCCACCGATAGTGATCTTGGCCTGGCCATCAGATCGTCGTTCGATCATTCCTCGCAAGGAGTGAAGCTTGGCGTTCGCCCCAGCCTGCCTTGGACCACTGGCGGCAACGGCATATGTCCAGTACCCACGATCCCAGCGAACATGCATGGCACAGGCCTTCCCACTGTGCCACCAAGCTGGCTCGCCCGGGAACCAGAACTCCGTCTTGGAATTGGTGAGAGGGAACCGCTCGGTACGAATCCAGTTCCTCACCTCAATGGCGTCGGCGGTAAGGACAACCCGGGATCGAAGGTAGATGAAGGTAGACAACCCTGATACTGCGACCAGAAACAGGGAGAGCGGATTCGGGCCGGAGAGCATCAGAGCGAGAAGGCCCGATGGCCCGACAATCAAAGCCGATTTCAGCGCCCGCAAGCTGTGTTGACCGAATCGAAAGACGACTCGCTGCCCAGCAGACTCCCTGGAAGTATCCATCATCGGAGGAGCAGGCTTACCTGCCAGACACCGCTATGCCTGAGTTGAGGACGCCTCGAGGATGGCCGAGTTCACGGCTTCATCCAGACGATTGGCGACGACCTCTTCTGACTCAAAGCCGTCGACTGTCACCAAGAGGTCACGCTCGGCAAACCAGTTAAGGACCGGGCAAGTCTCCTGCTCGTACAACGCAAGACGGCGGGCGATGCCCTCTTCGGTGTCATCAGCCCGGCCACGGGCCTTCATACGAGACGTAACTTCTTCCAACGGAACATCCAGGTTGACCACCGCATGAAGCGGACGATTTCCCAGAATATCCATCAGCACTTCAGCCTGACCAATGGTCCGAGGATAGCCATCCAACACAAACCCGGTCGTACTGGCGTCATCCTCAGCCAGGCGTTCACGAACGATGCCGTTGATGATGTCATCGCTTACGAGGTCACCAGCATCCATCACGGCCTTGGCCATCAAGCCCATTTCCGTGCCTGCTTCTACTGCACCGCGCAGCATGTCGCCAGTGGAGATATGAGCGACACCATAGCGAGCTACCAGGTGAGCACACTGGGTGCCCTTACCGGCTCCCTGACGACCAAAGATGACCAAACGGATGGGGTTCGACATTGAACGACTCCTTGAACAAGAACACTCTGACACTCACCTAGCGCCCGAGATGAGTAGGTTACGTTGACAGATCAAGGCCAAGAAGTCCACCCCAGGGAGATTCTTGTGGAAGATAACCCAATTTGAGTGGCCCGCGGTTTAGGCCGGTGGTCCCATGACCAGGCCTGCCCCTCGTGGTATGACCCCTTGAAGCTAGCTACTTCAGGAATCCCTCGTAGTTTCGACTCATGAGCTGGCTATCGATCTGCTTCATCATTTCCAAAGCCACGCCAACGGCAATCAAGATCGAGACACCAGAGAAGCCGATATTGCTACTCCCCAGGGCGCGAGCCAGAGCGGCGGACGGGATAAGGGCAACAACAGCCAGGAACAACGCACCGGGCAAGGTGATCCGGTTCAGGATCTTGCCAAGGTGGAGTTCAGTCTGTGGACCCGGACGGATACCGGGTACAAAGCCACCCGATTTTCGTAGCTCATCAGCGCGCTTGACCGGGTCGAAGGCAATGGTGTTGTAGAAGTAGGCAAAACCAACAATCAGGAAGCCAAAGACGAGGATGTAGCCAAGCCGGTCAGCGGCAAACAGATTGTTGTTGATAAAGACGCGAACGCTATCTCCCCAACTGGTGCCGGTTGCATTGGTTGGTAGCACATTGACCAGCAAGGTTGGCAGCTGAAGTAGCGACGAAGCGAAAATGACGGGGATGACACCAGCCTGGTTGACCTTGAGGGGGATGTAGGTGTTGTTGCCACCGTATTGCTTGCGACCGACCACCCGCTTGGCGAACTTGACGGGGATTCGACGTTGACCCTGCTCAACGAAGACAATCCCGGCACACAGCAACAAGAAGAACAGAAGGGCAACGGTCACACCAGCCCAACCCTTGAGTTGCTTGATCGTGATGGCCAAACCAGGAAGGGAAGAAACCACCGAAGCAAAAATCAGTACCGACATGCCGTTACCAATACCCTTTTGGGAGATCATCTCTCCCATCCACATGAGTACTGCGGTTCCAGTCACCATGCACATGACCGCCAACAGGATCCGGAAGGCGCCACCATCGGGGAACATCTGGATTGGACGACCGTAGAACTGGGTGGGATTCCGGTTGATCAAGAAGACCGTGCCGGTGCTTTGCACCACGGCAAGAATCATGGCGATGTAGCGCGTCCACTGGGTGATCTTGCGCTGACCAACCGAGCCTTGTGCCTGCCATTCCTCCAGCTTGGGGATGGCCACCGTCAGGATCTGGATGATGATCGAGCTGGTGATGTAGGGCAAGATGCCGAGAGCAAAGAAGCTTAGGGAGCCTAGGCCTCCTCCAAACACGCTGAGGTAGCTGAAGATGCCACCAGCCTGATCGGTGCTTTCACGTAGAGACTTGACCGCATCCAAGTTGACTCCCGGTGCGGGAATCTGGGCACCAAGGCGGTACAGGGCCAGCATGGCCAGCGTGAACAAGATCTTGTTCCGCAGCTCTGGGGTTCGGAGAACGTTTCGAAGGGTTGACACGAATTGACCTCTTGGGGTTTGTATTCGGCTGCGGCCCAGGGCAATGCCCTGGGCCGCAGACCTCATAGCAAGATGTGCTGGAGTGTAACCCAGCTGTATCTGAGCGTTAGCTCAGCAGCAATCCAACAAGTGGATCAGCGGTTCATGTGCTGGTTGCCTGATGAAGGCGGACGCACGGAGAATGGAAGTGGAATCTTCTCGATCGTTCCGCCAGCAGCCGTGATGGCCTCTTCGGCGGACTTGGAGAAGGCGTGGGCCTTAACGGTGACAGCACCCGTGAGCGAGCCACGTCCGAGGACCTTGACCAGGTTCCCCTTGCCAACAAGGCTGAGCTCGAAAAGGGCTTCAGGAGTAACCTCGGAAAGGCCGCTCTCAGAGATGGTGTCCAGGTTTATGGCCTGATACTCGACTCGAAAGGGGTTCTTGAAACCACGCAGCTTCGGAAGACGCTGCTGAAGTGGAGACTGGCCACCTTCAAAGCCGAGACGGACGGTGTTACGCGCCTTCTGTCCCTTGGTACCACGGCCAGCGGTCTTGCCGCCCTTGCCCGCAATACCACGGCCCTTGCGCTTGCCACGCCGATTGGATCCAGCCGGTGGCTGGAGATCATGGATCTTCATCAGACTTCCTCGACTTTGATGAGGTGAGGAACTCGGGCAATCATGCCTTGGAGTTCTGGCCCATCGGTCAAAACATTGGACTTGCCGATTCCGCGAAGTCCAAGTGCTCGCAGGGTTCCCCGCTGCTTTGGCTTGGTCCCGATCGTTGAGCGGATCTGGGTTACTTTGAGTTCAGCCATTACTTGACCTCGACTGGATCAGGAGCTGGTCCACGCTTGGTCTCGTTGTATGCGTCCAACAATCCCTTAGGGGTGAAGTCGGATGCATCGAGGCCACGCAGACGAGCAATCTCATCTGGGCGCTTCAAGCTAGAAAGGGCATCAATGGTGGCGCGGGCGACATTGATCTGGTTCGCTGAACCCAGCGACTTACAAATCACGTCATGTACGCCAGCTTCTTCGAGGATGGCACGAGCAGCACCACCGGCGATGACTCCGGTACCACGGGCGGCGGGCTTGAGCAGGACTCGGCCAGCACCACAGATACCGATGATCTGGTGGGTGATGGTTCCGCCAGCCATTGGCACATCAAACATCAGCTTGCGTGCTTCCTCAGACCCCTTCTGGATGGCCAGCGGTACTTCTTTCGCTTTGCCGTAACCCAGTCCAACACGACCGTTGCCATCACCAAGTACCACCAGAGCGGTAAAGGAGAAGCGACGGCCGCCCTTGACGACCTTGGCTACACGGTTGATGGTGATGACTCGGGACTCGCGTCCGTCACCACGATCGTTTCTGTCATTTCGTTCGTTGGCCATTCTTTGCTCCTAGAACTTCAGGCCGGCTTCGCGGGCGGCGTCGGCGAGTGCGGCGATTCGGCCGTGGTACTTGTTTCCACCACGATCAAAGACGGCCAGTGTGACACCGGCTGCTTGGGCACGCTCACCAATAAGGGTGCCGACTGCTTTGGCTCCAACCATCGAACCAGAGTCGGTCCGAAGATCCTTCTCATAGGTTGAGGCAGCAGCAAGTGTGCGGCCAGTGACATCGTCGATGACCTGGCAGCTGATGTGCTTGTTGGAACGGAAGACAGCCAGGCGAGGACGCTCGGCGGTTCCGTTGACCTTCTTGCGAACACGGAACTGGCGTCGAGCCCGGGCCGCGTGCTGGGGGTTGGTCTTTTTGGTCATGACTACTTGCCAGCCTTTCCGGCCTTGCGAACAACGTGCTCGCCGGCGTAGCGCACACCCTTGCCCTTGTAAGGCTCGGGCTTGCGATAGGCACGAATCGTCGCGGCCACCTGGCCGACTGCCTGCTTGTCGATGCCGATGACGCCGATCTTGGTTGGCTCCGGAACATCAAAGGTGATGCCATCTGGAGCTTCGACCGTGATCGAGTGGCTGAAACCGAGCGCTAGCTCGATCTTGGATGGCCCCTTGGCGGCGGCTCGGTAGCCGACCCCAACGATTTCCAGGTCCTTACGGAAACCTTGATCGACTCCGATAATCATATTGTTGATCAGGGAGCGGTTAAGACCGTGAAGAGCCTTCGCCTGACGCTCGTCGTTCTCACGACTCACGGTGACGATGTTCTCCTCGACTGAGGCGGTGATCAAATCAGGAAGGTCGATGGCGAGATTTCCCTTGGGTCCCTTAACGGAAACCGCGCTGCCAGAGACACTTACTTCGACACCCTTGGGCACCGTAATAGTTGCGTTACCAATACGTGACATATCGACCTACCAGACGTAGCAGAGCACTTCGCCGCCAACCTTGCCCTTGCGGGCCTCTCGGTCGGTGACAAGGCCCTTGCTGGTGGAGAGAACGGCAATGCCGAGTCCACCAAGCACTCGAGGGATTTCGTCGGACTTCTTATAGATACGCAGTCCCGGCTTGGAAATGCGTTGAATTCCACTGATGACACGCTCACGCTCAGGTGAGTACTTCATCGTGATGGTCAGCTTGCGACCGGGGGAAGTTTCGGAGTCTTCAGAAGTGAACGAGCTGATGTAGCCCTCACTATGAAGGACTTCGGCGAGAGCCTCTTTGAGTTTGGATGAGGGCATTGTGACCTCATCATGCATAGCAATATTGGCGTTGCGGACTCGGGTGAGCATGTCGGCAATTGGATCTGTCATTGTCATGTGAAAATCCTCCTACCAGCTCGCCTTGGTCACACCAGGGATTTCCCCAGCGTGAGCCATATCACGGAAACAAATTCGACAAAGGCCGAAGCGGCGATAGACCGCTTTCGGGCGACCGCACTTCTGGCAGCGGGTGTAGCCCCGCACCTTGAACTTCGGTGTCTTCTTTTGCTTTTCGATCAGTGCCTTTTTTGCCATTACTGGGCCTGCCCATCGCGTCGGAACGGGAAACCGAAGGCATCGAGCAATGCGTAGCCTTCGGCGTTGGTCTTAGCGGAGGTCACAATGGTTATGTCCATACCGCGGGTGACATCGACATTGTCGTAGTCGATCTCAGGAAACATGAGTTGTTCATTGAGGCCAAAGGTGTAGTTACCGTTGCCATCAAAGGAGCGGGGGTTGAGTCCCCGGAAGTCACGGATGCGAGGAATGGCGATCGTCACAAGGCGATCGAAGAACTCCCACATCCTGTCGCCGCGAAGGGTGACCTTGGCGCCAATGGCGTTGCCGTCACGCAGCTTGAAGGAGGCGATGGATTTCTTGGCTTTGGTCACGATGGCCTTCTGGCCAGTAATCATGGCAAGGTCTGCGGTTGCCCCTTGCAGCAACTTGGAGTTCTGCAAGGCCTCACCGACACCCATGTTGACCACAATCTTGGTCAAGCCGGGCACCATCATGATGTTCGGAAGCTCAAGCTCTTCCTTGAGAGCACTCCGAACCTCGTCGTTGTATTTGCCTTTTAGGCGTGGAACCGTGCTCATACCTCGGCCTCCGGAATCTCCGCACCAGTCCGCTTACAAACACGGACCTTGGTTCCATCATCATTGATCTTGTAGCCAACACGGGTTGGCTTGTCATCGCTTGGGCTCAACACCGCGACATTGGATGCATCCATTGGCATCTCCTTGTCAACAATGCCGCCGGGATCCTCAGCAGAGGTGGCCCGGGTATGGCGCTTCGAGATGTTGTAACCCTCGACCGTTACCTTGCCCGTCACCGGGAAGGCAGCGCTGATCGTGCTTTGCTTGCCACGATCTTTCCCGGCCAGGATCTCGACTCGGTCACCTTTTCTTACCTTCATCAGATCACCTCCGGGGCGAGTGAAACAATTCGCATGAATTTCTTGTCACGAAGCTCTCGCCCAACCGGGCCAAAGATTCGAGTGCCACGAGGCTGTCGGTTCTCATTGATGAGGACAGCGGCGTTCTCGTCAAAGCGGATGTAGCTGCCGTCTGCACGACGCTTTTCCTTCTTTGTTCGGACGACGACGCACCTGACGACCTCGCCCTTTTTGACTGCGGCTCCGGGTACGGCATCCTTGATGGTGGCGACAAAGACGTCACCGATGGATGCGTAGCGGCGCTTCGAGCCACCAAGAACCTTGATACAGAGCACTTCACGTGCGCCGCTGTTGTCGGCGATCTTGAGCCGAGATTCCTGTTGAATCATCTTGCCCGCTCCAGAATCTCCAGCACGCGCCAACGCTTGAGCTTGGAAAGTGGCTTCGTCTCAACAATCCGCACCTTGTCGCCTTCTTTGAGGGTGTTCTCCTCGTCGTGGGCGTAGTAACGGGTATGGGACTGGACCGTCTTGGAGTACTGAGGGTGCGTGCTTCGACGAGTGACTTCGACAACGACTGTCTTGTCCATCTTGGCTGAGAGTACAACACCCTCGCGCACCTTGCGGCGTGGCCGGGCGGTGTCAGTTTGTTCTGTTTCGGTAGCCATTAAGACTCCTGCTTAGCGAGCTCACGGGCCCGTATTTCGGTGTTTATGCGTGCAACCTGGCGCTTGACCTGTGGAATTCGGGCACTGTTTTCCAGTTGCCCGGTCGCCAGTTGGAAACGAAGGTTGAACAGTTCACGCTTGGATTCGGCGCGAGCCTCGACCAATTCTGCGTCTGATTGGTCAGTGACGGTGGAATCAGTCATCGAAGCCGACCTCCCGAGTGACGATGCGTGCCTTAACGGGCAGCTTCTGGATGGCCCGGTTCAGCGCCTCATGGGCCACGACTGGGTCGGGGTAGGACATTTCAAAGATGATGCGGCCAGGCTTGACCACAGCGATCCAACGCTCGACATTGCCCTTGCCCGAACCCATGCGGGTTTCGGCTGGCTTCTCGGTGACGGGACGGTCAGGAAAGACATTGATCCAGACCTTGCCGCCACGCTTGATGTGACGGGTCATGGCGATACGGGCTGCCTCAATCTGGCGGGCCGAAATCCATGCTGGCTCCAGAACCTGGATGCCGTACTCACCAAAAGCTACCGAGGTTGCGCCCTTGGCCTTGCCATTGCGCTTTGCTCGATGCTGCTTGCGGTGCTTGACTTTCTTTGGCATCAGCATCAGCCGTCATCTCCTTCACGGAACTTGTCGGTGCCGCCCTTTTCTTTGAGGCTGGCTTCGATGGCTTCCTCTTCAGCGAGCAGGCGCTCAAACTCGGGGTCGCCTTCTTTGACCAGCGGAGCTGGCTCTTGGCCTTCAACCGCGGCAGCCGCAGGCTTGGGGCGTCGGGCGGAAGAAACAACAGGCATTGGAGCCTGACCAGCGGCATCACCAACAGCCATGGCTGCTTCTTTGGTTGCCTTGTCGGCCGAAGCCTTGTAGGGAAGAATGTCTCCCTTGTAGAGCCAGACCTTCACGCCGATGCGCCCGGCAGTGGTGTGGGCTTCACGAAGACCATAGTCAATGTCTGCCCGAAGGGTGTGGAGCGGAACTCGACCCTCGCGGTACCACTCGATGCGTCCCATCTCGGCGCCACCAAGGCGACCTGAGCTTTGGATCTTGATGCCCTTGGCTCCGGCCTTCATCGCATTCTGTACCGCACGCTTCATCGCACGACGGAATGCCATACGACCAGCAAGCTGATCGGCGACACCTTGGGCAATAAGAGCGGCATCCAGTTCGGGCTGCTTGATCTCAACAATATTGAGCTTGACCCGAGGATTGCCGGTGATCTTGGTCAGGCCTTGACGCAGGCGGTCAGCTTCGGAGCCCTTGCGGCCAATGACAATTCCCGGACGAGCGGTGTGAACATCGATCTGGAGCTTGTCACGGGTGCGCTCGATCTCGATGCGGCTGATTGCCGCATTGGGCAATTGCTCCATGAGATAGATGCGAACGGCCGAGTCCTCGTGGAGGTAATCGCGATATTCCTGGCGATCGGCGATCCAGCGAGACTTCCAGTCGGTGGTGATTCCAAGCCGGAAACCGTAGGGGTGAATTTTCTGGCCCATCAGGCATCATCTCCTGAGTTGTCGGACTCGCTCTTGATTTGGGAAGGAGGCTTGCTGAAACCTGCGGCTTCAGCTGCCTCGTCGGTTGCAAACCAGATCTCGGCCTTGGTTCGGCTATAGAAGCGGCTGTTCTCGTTGTGATACAGCTTGGATTGGTCATTTCCCTTGATAGGGAAACCCTCGGGCATGACATCGGGGTCTTCGTTGATGAGGGCATGGCTGCCAGGCCCATACGGGCTCTCATCCGAAGCATTGGCGACGCCATCATCGTCGGAATCCTGTGTATTGCTGTCAACCTCGGCCTCAGCCGGTGTCTCCTCGACTACCTCGGCCTCGACGGCTTCGGTCTCAACGACCTCGGCCTCAACAGCCTCAGCATCGACTACCTCGTCGGTTGGCGTTTCTTCGACGACTTCGTCGACCTCTTCGCCCTTGGACTTGGCCACTCGGGCTTGACGATTGGCAGAGGCATCGCCTGCGCCACTCTTGGCCGCCTTCTCACGAAGACGATCAAGGGCATCATCAGAGAGACGACTCACGATGACGGTGATGTGGCAGGTCTGCTTGTGGATCGCTCCAGCACGCCCTCGGGCACGGGGGCGGAAACGCTTGAGCGTCGGACCCTCATCGGCGTAGCAAGCCGAGATGTAGAGCTCCTCAGCCGGCACATCATCATTGTGCTCAGCATTGGCGATGGCCGAGGTCAGAACCTTGGCGATCTCCTTGGCGGCGAGCCGCTCGCTCAAAGCCAGAATCTGGTGAGCGTCGCCAACCTGCTTGTCGCGAACAAGGTTGAGCACAACGCGAGCCTTGGACGCAGACATGCGTAGGTAGCGAACTTGGGCTCGGGTACCGGGCCGCTCGTTCGTCTTCAGACCCGTCATCGTCGGACCGTCTTCTCTTGGCCAGCATGGTGCCGGAAGGTACGAGTCGGCGAGAATTCGCCGAGCTTGTGACCAACCATGGATTCGGTGATGTACACCGGAACATGCTTGCGTCCGTCATGTACGGCGATGGTGTGGCCGACCATGTCAGGAATGATGGTTGAGCGGCGAGACCAAGTCTTGATGACTCGCTTCTCACCATTTGCGTTGAGGGCATCGACCTTCTTGAGCAGATGCTCATCGACGAAGGGACCCTTCTTTAGGCTGCGTGGCATGCCTTACCTCCGTCCGCCGCGTGTCCGCCTACGGCGGATGATCTGGTCATCAGATTTCTTGCCCTTCTTGCGGGTCCGGCCTTCGGCCTGGCCCCATGGGGATACTGGGTGTCGTCCACCCGATGTCTTGCCCTCGCCACCACCATGTGGATGGTCAACGGGGTTCATGGCTACACCACGAGTCTGGGGGCGCTTGCCCTTCCAGCGCGAACGGCCAGCTTTGCCGATCTTGATCAGTTCATGCTCGGCATTGCCGACTTCGCCGATCGTGGCCATGCAGTCGATGGAAACACGACGCATCTCGGTGCTTGGCAAGCGAAGGGTGGCATGAACGCCCTCCTTGGCTACCAGCTGAACACTTGTGCCGGCGGATCGGGCCATCTGTGCACCGCCACCGACCTTGAGTTCAACAGCGTGAATCACGGTACCGACGGGGATGAAGCGCATCGGCAGTGCGTTGCCCGGCTTGATGTCAGAGCCTGCGCCGGACCGAACCTGGTCACCAACGTTGAGGTCTTTCGGCGCCAGGATGTAGCGCTTCTCACCGTCATGGTAGTGCAGCAAGGCAATGCGGCAGTTGCGGTTCGGGTCATACTCAATTGAAGCAACAGTGGCGGGAATGCCGTCCTTGTTGCGTCGGAAATCGATGACGCGATAACGCTGCTTGTGCCCGCCACCACGGTGACGAGACGTCTTGCGCCCGTAGTTGTTTCGTCCACCAGTGGAGGACTTCTTGACCAAGAGAGACTTCTCTGGGCTTGTCCGAGTGATCTCGGCAAAGTCAGAGGAAGTCTGGAACCTGCGGCCAGGACTTGTTGGTTTGCGTTTGCGAATTCCCATCAGTCAGACCTCAGCTCGTGAAGAGCTCGATTTCACCCTCGGAAAGGGTGACAATCGCTCGCTTCGAATCGGATCGCTTGCTAAATGTGTTGTTACGCCGGTTTCGGACACGCTTGCCCTTGCGGTTCAAGGTGTTCACTCGGGAAACTTTGACGCCATCAAAGATGGCCTCAATGGCTTCCTTGATCTCTGGCTTGGAGGCCGACTTCTGCACCACGAAGGTGTAGGTGTTGGACTGCTCTACCTGGAGATAGGTCTTCTCGGAAATCACCGGCTTGATGATGACGTCGTGCGGATCTTTCATGACTCGTCTCCCTCGCTCGAGCCGGGCAGGCAGGAGGCGCTGAATACGACATAGTCGCTCACGAGAACGTCGTAGGTATTGAGTTGATCAGAATGGATGAGATGAACGTCCGTGAGGTTACGGAAGCTCTTCCAGGCGGCGTCTTCGTCCCGATCAAGAACGATGAGGGCCTTACCTTCGACATTGAGGTCGCTGAGGGCAGCGATTGCCGCCTTGGTGCTTGGAGTTTCGAAGCCCCAGTCTTCAACGACCATGACCTTGGAGTCTGACGCACGATCCGAAAGGGCCGAACGAAGGGCAAGGTTGATCATCTTCTTGTTGGTGCGCTGGGCGTAGTCACGAGGCTTTGGCCCGTGAGCAATACCACCGCCAATCCAGATTGGAGAACGGCTGGAACCGGCGCGGGCGCGACCGGTGCCCTTCTGCTTCCAAGGCTTTGCTCCACCACCGCGGACCTCGGCCCGTGTCTTGGTGGAGTGGGTGCCCTGGCGCTTGGCTGCCAGCTGGGCGGTGACCACCTGGTGCATGACTGCCATGTTTGGCTCGATCCCAAATGTGTGGGGATCGAGTTCGGCTATGACCTTCTTGACTGCCATCAGCTGACCTTCCTGGACTTCACTGCATCACTGATGATGACGGTTCCGCCCTTGGGGCCAGGAATGGCGCCCTTGACCAGAACGAGGTTCTGCTCGGCGTCGGCCCGAACAATCATGAGGTTCTGGGTGGTGACTCGCTCGCCACCGTGACGACCAGCCATCTTGGTGCCCTTGAACACACGAGCTGGCGTTGCGCACTGGCCAATGGAGCCAGGCATGCGGTGAACGAGGTGGGCACCGTGAGTGGCGCGCTGTCCAGCGAAATTATGGCGCTTCATGACACCGGTGAAGCCCTTGCCCTTGCTGGTACCGACCACATCGACGATGTTTCCGGCTTCGAAGGTTTCGGCTGTCAGCTCTTGGCCAACTTCATAGTTGCTCACGTCAGACATGCGGAGCTCGACCAGTTCGGTTCCTGGTGCGACACCATGCTTAGCAAAGTGGCCAGCCTCTGGCCGGTTCAGCTTCTTGGCTTCCTTGTCACCAATGGTGACCTGAAGGGCGCTGTAGCCGTCGTTACCGACCGTCTTGATTTGAACGACACGGCAAGGGGTGACCTTGACCACGGTTACGGGGACGATGTTGTTGTCCTCGTCCCAAACCTGTGTCATGCCGACCTTCTCGCCGACAATGGCTTTTTCTGTCATAACTGCTACTTCCCGTCAGCGGGCCCGAGGGCCGTTCACGTGAACGCTCCGCCTGCGAAACACGGTTGTGTCTGCATACGGAGCGAGAATCTGGTTGTGCCACCTGGTACCCCATCACGGGGCCTGCATGGACTTCGATTGCGACCAGCCGGGGGCTGATCCGAAATGACGATGCTAGCGGGACTTGCACGTGTTCACACCGGCGATTGTTCGAGCATGGCGGGTGAACTTCCCTACCCGCAGTGGCCTCGGTCAAAGCCGTCCACCCAAAACGCCGAATGCCCAGGCGCTAGCTCGCAAGAGCAGTGCCTGGACATCCAATGAAATTGGTGAGAAACAGGAGCTAGAGCTGCTGGATCTTGATCTCGATGTCGACGCCAGCGGGAAGTTCTAGTCGCTGGAGAGAATCGACGGTCTTGGGATTTGGCTCAAGAATGTCGATCAGGCGCTTGTGCACCCGCATCTCGAAATGTTCACGGCTGTCCTTGTCCTTGTGAGGCGACCGGATCACACAGAAACGGTGCTTGTCAGTTGGAAGAGGGATTGGGCCGCGGAACTCGGCGTTAGTACGAGCAACGGTCTCAACGATCTTCTTCGTGGACTGATCGATGATCTCGTGATCATATGCCTTGAGACGGATGCGAATTTTCTGCTTGGCTGCCATGAGTTCAGTTCCTACTTGATGATCTTGGTCACACGACCAGCACCAACAGTACGCCCACCCTCACGAATAGCAAACCGCAAACCCTCATCCATCGCAATCGGATTAATCAACTCAACCGACATCTCCGTATTATCCCCAGGCATACACATCTC
>JAJRQY010000169.1 GCA_024280015.1 Actinomycetes bacterium | reverse complement strand
TCTTGGGGCAACACAACAGCCCAACACGCGGTCATAGCTGTAGAGGGCATAAGTGCCGATGAATGCTGGGGTTGCGGGCGCCTCGGCCTCGACGAAGACCTCCCCAGCGCGGGTTTGGGCCGCGACGGCGACTACAGAGATCTCTGCGGTACTCCCTGACGCCGGTCCGGCCACGGTGAGCAGGAGCACTAACGCGGTGATAGCCGCCATGAAGACGGCGACCAAACCCGGTCTGGGGGTTGTTCTGTGGGCAACCTGTAGCGCAGCGAAAGGGCGCCAGGGAACACTCTGAGATGCTGTCGCTGTCAGGGCCGGGTCCATTGCTGTCAAGTCTCTCACGCTTGTCTGCTGTGGGTGGTCACCGCTGCGAAACTCTTGTCAACATTTCGGACCGGCGTAGTCTTTGTTCGGTGGGAGCTGACGCCTCGCTTTCGCTTGTTGTCCTGCCGCCCCGAAACTTCGTTTCGGGTTGCCCTCAGGGGGAGGTCGATCACCTGGTGGTGCAAGTGTGTAGAAACGCGGTGGGGACACTTTGGTGTATTGGTGTGAACCCTCAACTCCCGCTTCGGGAGGTGGCGCTCAGCGTGGCTGCGCGCTCGTCTGTGGTCACAAATCGGTTGTTGGTCAGCCTGGTCCGGGGAGGAGTTCGAAGGCGTCGGTGTGAGCGGGGCGGACGATCCGGAAATCTCGTTCATCGAGCGTGGCAATCTGGGTTTGGTTCAAGCGCTCCGCGATGGCGATGATCGACGCGTCAGCGGCGTCGAGACCGATGTCTTTGTAGGTGTGAACAAGTTCTGCGATGCGGTCCCAGTCGTCGAGGGTGAGGGTCTCGACACCAAGCTCTCCGCTGACGATAGACCGGTAGATGACCGTCTCGGCGACTATGCCGAGCTGGCTGCGGATTAGCCAACCGGCCTCGGTCACAACCAATGGTGTTGTGACCAGTGGCCCTTGGTGGGCTTCGAGCACAGCCCGCACAGCATGGTGGTCGGGGTCCCGATCGTTCGCTATCGCGACGATTGGGCCGGTATCAACGATCAGCATTGTCGATGCCGAAACCGCCCTCTTCGAGTAGCTCTTCGGAGTAGGCGCCGCCCCGCTCGACCTCAACCGAGCCGATCGCCGCGAAGCTCAACGTGCGCCGTCGTGGCCCGAACCGTTCAGCGAGGACCTCTGCGGCGAGTTCATCGACGGTCATCCCGCGTTCCGCGGCGGCCGTGGCCAACGCTGCTGCGATATCGTCGGGAAGTTCGATCACGGTCATAGCCCCCAGTGTAGAACCGGTCTGTGGCGACGTCACGCGCGGTCCCCGTCAGCATCCGGGCGGTTCTTGAGATCAACTTCTTGTTTCAAAACAGCTAGCAGCTCTTCTTTCGACATCGCAGCATCATCAACGGCATTGCTGTGGAGGGCTTGGTCCAGGAACGCTTGGGTGTCATCGTCCCTGTTCAGCTCGTTGGATGCCCCGGGATGACAAGCAGCATGGATCTGTTGCAAATGTCGGATCGAGACTTGGGTGTAGATCTCGGTCGTTTCGAGCCGGACATGGCCCAACATGGCTTGGATGTGACGGATATCGGCGCCGCCTTCAAGCATCAACGTGGCCATGGTGTGGCGAAACAAATGACACGCCCCTTGCTTGCCGACACCCGAAGCTTTGATGTAGTTCCTCGCCATCTGCGTCAACCGGCTGGGTGAGAACGGTGTGCCGTCGTGGGTGAGGAACAACCAGTTGTCATCGGGGACCGGTGCCCAACGAGGTCGAACGTCGATCAAATAGCGGTTGACCCAGGCGAGTGCCCGTTCGCCGACGGGGACCATGCGGTCTTTCCTGCCTTTGCCCTGTCTCACGAAGACAGTTCTGCGGTCGAAATCGACATCGAACAGTTGCAGGTTCGCTAACTCCATTCTTCGCATCCCGGTCGAGTAGAACATCTCGAGCATGGCCCGGTCCCGCAAACCCCCAGGGTGTTCGAGGTTCGGTTGAGCCAACACCATCTCGGTTTCACCAATCGTCAACACCGCTTTCGGGAGCCGTTTCTCGACCCGTGGGAGTTCCAACTCTGAGGCGGGATTGTAGAGGATCAGGTTCTGGCGGGCCGCCCATTTGAAGAACGCCCGAACCGCCACCAGCCGTGCATGCTGGGATCGGAAAGTGAGCGGATCGCCATCAGTTTTGCGGTAGTGGTAAAGCCAACGCTGGTAACGATCCAACATCGGTTTAGTCACATCCGCCGGCCTCGTCACACCCCGGTCGGCTAACCATTCGGCCAGAAACCCGAGCATCCGCCGCCGGTTCGAGATCGTCGTCTCCGCCAGGCCCCTAGCACCCATCGCGTCACAAAACGTTGCAACCAACACTGGGAACCCCCTCGGATCAGCTTGGTCACCCACGATCGGCTGAGGGATCCCCCGGTCGCCTCGGCGCGGCATTCAGCCAATCCCAGCTTCAGCAGCAGCCGTCGCAACTTCGACTACGACTGTGTCCTGCCCGCCGGCCCCTGAAGCGCTGTTCATGCTTGCAACGTCTCCAGGAACGCTGTTTGGCTTGTCCTGCAAGGGAAAGAGGGGTTCTTGGTCGCCCCGACCAGCCCCCGACACCGGCCCGACCACAGCCCGACTGTCCCCCGACCGCAGTGCCTCTTGGCCCGACCCCCCGTTGTCGTAGCCGCAAGATTCAGCGTCGTTGGCGTTGATTTGGACGAGGCCAGGTAGGAATCGTGTGCCGGCGCCCGCTGCTGGCGGTGTCCAGGCCAACTCAAAGGCAAATGGTCCGGGCCCGGTCGGGCGGTGACAGATCAGGAACTCCATGTCAGCCAACCGGTTCAAATGGACCTTCAACTGGGTGTCGCCCCAACCCAACGCCTCTCGGGCTTGGCGTCGGGTGAACCTCACATCGCCCGCCAACACTGCTTGCTCTTCGGCGAGCGCCGAAACCATGTCGTGGATGAGGTCGAGGAGCCGCCGGGTTTGCGGTGGCAGCTCATCCAATGACCGTCCAAGAACCTCCGACGCGAGCCGGTTCGCTAACTCGATGTCAGACACGGTGGCTTCGATGTAGGTCACCGCAGCGCCGTCGATCGTCGCTGTCTTGCGCACCCGCTGATGCTGATGCAACAGGGCGATCGTGGAGATCAGCGTCAAATATTTCATATGGTCACGCCTCGTGCGGGTCGCCACATCCGCGAACCCCAAACGGTCAGCAAACGGGTTCACCACCGCGAAGGGTTCCAACAGCCGCTGGGCGTTGCGGTGCAAGCTGACCAGCTCCGACGACCTCGTCTTCGCGAGGAGCCCGTCGAGGGTGTGGGCTCGGCGTTGCGCGGTGTGGATGGCTCGGGTTTGTTCCCGGTCCTCGTCAACAGTCAACACCAAACACCGGTTCAACAGTTCCTCGTCCACGTCGATCGCGGTCGTCGTCAAGAAGATCCCCGTCGGCCCCTTAACCGAATACTCGTGAGTGACCAACTTGCCTGACGCGTTGTCCTTCCCGGTCGACGCAATGCTCAACTCGCCCTCTGACTGCAACAACTTCAACGCGTAGGAGGCCCGTTCGGCGCCTTCTTCCTCAGCGATCGCCAACACCTTGTGCGCCAAATCCGACTCACCCAGGTAGTAGAGGCTTTGGCCGGTCATCGCCGAGAACCGAACGAGATCCTCCGGCGGAATGAAGGAGAGCACCGCGTCCATAAGTTGAGACTTGCCCGCAGCGGAGGTGGATTGCACGATCACCGCCAACGGCCGATGAAGCAGCCGCGACGTGGCGGCGAGGTAGCCGACAAGCAGATTCGTGGCCTCACCCACAACACCCACCCGGCCGAAATCGGCGACGATCCGGCCAGTCAGATCCGAGGCGGTCAACAACTCGAGGGCGGCTGAGCGTTCATCAGCATCCAACTCCACGACCGTTTCGTTGGGGGTTTGCGCGTCGAAGATGGCTTGCTCCACGAGGCCCTCAGCAGCCAACAACACCCGGCCCAGGTCACGCTTCACGACCTCCTCACCGAGTCGCAGCTCAGCCGTCGCCTGCACGATGAACGTCGCTCTAGCCCGAGCCGAATACAAATCCAGGGTGTCGACATGAAACCGATCCCCGACAGAAACCAACACATTCGCCCGCAACACATCAAAGCTCGTGTTCTTCTCCAAACCACGTAGCCGCCAACGCCGCTCCGCGAAACACACCACCGCCTGCCCATCGGCCAACTCCACATTCGGCGCAGGAGTCGGCGGAGCAGGGACCGGCGACACCACCTGCTCAGGCGACGCGGCCGGTAGAGGCGGCGACCCCTCACCGGCATCACCCGGCTCGGGCTCTGAAACCAGCTCAACCGCTGCAGGTAAGGGCGCAGAGAACTCAATGTTGGGCCGCAGCGGCGCAGTGCCAGAACCGACC
Organism: Actinomycetes bacterium; assembly: GCA_024280015.1. GTDB lineage: Bacteria > Actinomycetota > Acidimicrobiia > Acidimicrobiales > SZUA-35 > JAJRQY01. Next base: position 14,801 of record JAJRQY010000169.1, on the reverse strand, counting down.
CACACAGCACGGGACACCAACTCCGCAAGCCGATCTGCTGGCTCAGAAGCTGATACGGCCACGTCGTTGATGTCTGACCCGTCCGGTAGGCGAAGCCGAAACACCTCCACCCCCTCACCGCGTAGCCGGTCGGTGAGATCGTCGGCACCGGTGTTGCCATCAGCATCGTTATCGAAGGCCAAAATCACCCGCCCCACACTGTGGCGTTCCAGCGCCTGGCTGTGCTCGTCGCTCCAACCAGCTGGGCCCGCCAGGCCAGTCACGTTGCCCAGGCCCGCCGACCAACACGTCAACGCATCGATGATCCCCTCACACACCACCAACTCATCAACCGCGCCGAACACGGCCTCGTTGAACACCCACCCGCCATCATCGTGCAGCCACGAGTGCAGCTCAGTGCCACGGCGAAGGCCCGTGCCGGTCTTGCGGCCATAGACCTGCACGATCCGGCCCTCAACGTCCCTCACCGGGACGACAAGTGATCCCCGGAACCGCTCATGGCCGCTGTCGCGCAACACCCCCAAATCACGCAGCCGGCCCCGAATCTGTTTGCCCTCAGCCCGATTCGCTGCCGGGATCCGATAACCCAACGACCGATCCCCGAACCCCAACGAAAACACCTCGATCGCCTCCGCCGTCCCACACCGCCGGCTGGCCAGGTAGCCCTGAGCGTCGGTATTCGCCTTCAACGTCTCGCAATAGAACCCGACGACTGCTCCAAGAAGCTCGCCATCGGACAGATCCGCCGAGAACCCAACCCCGAGCTTCGCGACCGTCGACCGTTCCGGAGGCGGCCGATCCAACCTGGTCGGCGTGTGACCGTCCCGCAACAACTCAACCCCATGCCGAAAACTGACCCCCTCAGCCCGCATCACCCAATCAACCACACTGCCCCCGCAGCCGTCCGGGCACCGCCACGTGTTCGCCGCCTTCGACACCACCAACGACAACGGCTCGTCGTCGGGATGGAACGGACACACACCGGCCCACTCACCCCGCCCCCGCTCCACCAACTCGACGCCAGCGGCCTCCACCAAACGCAACAACGACACCTCCCGCGTCAACCTCGCGACAACCGAATCCGGGATCCGAGCCATCAGAACCCGACACCAACACAAGAAAAAGTGGGAACACTCATGGGATGATGAATACCACGAGTATTCCCTTCATGCAACACTATGACCTTGAAAGTTGATCGAATTGACGGCACCCTTGGGTCAAGCCAACCCACAAGGCACCTCATGGAAGACACCAACGGGAACACAAGCACCCTCGGCGAACGACTACGCCGCCTCCGCAACGAACGCGGCTGGTCACAAGCCCAACTCGCCACCAAACTCGCCATCCACCAAAAACAAGTCTCCGGCTACGAACGCGGGATCCACGTCCCCCAAACCGAACTACTCATCCGCATCGCCGAAACCTTCAACGTCAGCCTCGACCACCTCGCCTACGCCGACCGAGACGACACCAACCACGCCGGCATCGCCGACCGAGAACTCCTCGAAAAGCTCCAAGCCCTCGACCAGCTCCCCGACACCGACCGCACCATCGTCAAAGCAGTCCTCGACACCTACATCACTAAACACGCCATCCAACAACTCACCGAAGACCCCGCCGCCTAAAACAACCGATCAGGCGGCCGGCAATACCTTCAGCTGGTCAGCAACGGCGACAACCCTCACATATGCACCATCACCGCACCCAACCAGCAGCACGTCCTGATCCCATCGAGCCTCGCTAACCACATCCGACAGCTCACCGCCCTCGCTGGCCAGGCGAAGTGAGCTCTCACACACGAGTAGCCACAGACTCAAGACCCGGAAGACTGCGATGATGTCCTCATCGCAATCAACGACGTTGACCTCTGTCCCAAGCTGCAACGGAACGGCCAAAAGCCGACGCGCTGACCAAACGAGAATATCGCCATCAACGCCACACCCGATGTCACGCCAGCCCGGCTCTTCAGACGACCACCTCTTGTCCCCATCGACCCGAATCAACAGGCCAGTCGAGTGAGGACGGTCGTCAGTCTCTAGCTCGATCTCGACCACCTGGTGCCCGACAACAAGGGTGCGGGCCTCAGGACCGATCATGGCGTTCCTGTGATCAGGCGGATGGTTCCATTCGTGTCAACGCCCCGCCTCGACGCCCTCATCCGCATAGCCGGGGCCCTCGAAGTCTCCTGCGACCACCTACTCCTCGACAACGCCCCCTGACACCCACTCAGCGCCGCCGACACCGCCATCGCCCAACGCGTCAACCAACTCCACACCCTCAACCCCGACGCCATTCTCCACATCATCGACGGCCTCATCGCCAAAAACCGCGTCCAACAAGCCTCACCACAACCCAAACCGCCGAAGCCAGTCGAGCATTCACTGCCGGCGCTCAGTCGGCGCTCAGCGCAGCGGGAAGCACGTCGCCGGCTGAGAGCACCTCGATCCCAACCAGGCGCCCAAGCCGATCAAAATCAAGAACAACCGGGCCACACTCGACCGACCGGGCCACCGACCCATGCGGTATCACATCGCTCAGATAGAGATAGGCGGTGTCAGCCTCAACATCGCGGTCCAACCGAGCGACCAGAGCCCCCGACGGCACTTCACGCCGAGAGCTAACACCCAGCCGCTCCAGCTCCCGCAGCAACGGGCCAAGCGCCTCCAACGCAGCACCCCTCTGCTGGTCAAGCAACATCGCGTGCTGAACGTGTTCAAGTTCAGCCTCTGCGCTTCGAAGCGCCTCCAACAGGCCCTGCGAAGCGCCCTCGACAGCGCTGCCATTCGACACGATCGAACCCTGTACTTCAGCGACGCCGATCTCGCCCTTCTCAAACCGGCGAATGGCAAGCGCCAGCAACGTCAACGGCCCACCTGACATCACGCCCACCACCTCGTTATCACCGTTATCACAATGTCTCCCTCAGTGATGACCTCGACTGTCCCGCTCACATGCGAGACCCGAGCCTCGCCCAATGGGCCCGTCACCGGCTTCCGTACCGTGTAACTACTCGTCAGAACATCATCGACATAATTCGGCGAGATACTCCGCCCAGGCCCCAAGGCCCCACCAGGAGCAGCAGAGGACCCCAGACCACTCGGCTGCAACCGATCAACGCCATGCTGCGTATACGGACGCCCTCCAACATCTGCGTACTGACGACCGTTGATCGTCACCTTCGGATAATCATCAAACGACGTCCACGGAATCCGCCCTGCGCCGTTTGGGGCATTCGGACCGCAGCCTGCGTTGTGAGTCAAGACAGTTTGATCGCCCACGAGCACGAAGAACGTATGCAACCCGTCAACAGTCAGGTTATGGACGGTCTGTCCGGAAGCCTCTCGGATAGAGGTCCCTGAAACAAGCAGGCTGACACCCTCCTCATCAAGAAGATAGTCACCTTCTTGAACATCCAAGGCGTCGACCCACTCGCCCCTATTGTTAACCCAGATCGGGTGGTTGTCGGTAGAAGTGACAGTGTTGTCATCAACGGTGATGTCAACGAGGGTCTTCTCCCCTATACCGGTTATCAGGCCGACCACCTTGCGGGAACCAGCCTCCCCGGTTTCGGGATCTGCCGCCCAAACGTAGTCACCAATCTCGACTTTCTCAATGAGCTTTGTCGTACCATCAGCCATCAAAACCAAGGTGCCGGGAACAAAGCTGGTAGGTCCGCATCCGTCAACTGCTCGACGGATAAAGCTGATGACGTCGTCGCCCTTGTTGGCTACCCTTACTGCGTCTGTACCCTTCTCGGCAAGTCGAGCGATCTGGATACCGTCATCAGCGTGGGCACCTGGAATGAAGGCCGTACCCACTTCCAATGCTGCACCGCCACCGTAGTAGCTGATGCAATATGACAGTCCTTCGGCGTCACAAGTAGCAACAACGCTGTTCCTTGCCGCGACACCTAATTCTTGGGTTGTGGAGGCAACGTTGTTGCATGCATCGCGGTTGGCTAACAGGCAGCGGTGAACCTCGTTGGATGCAGTAGCCAGTATGGGAATCATTGAGGCTGTGCTGGAAATGGTGTCTACGGGTTTGAGTGCACTGTTGGCCAGTCCGGTTCCAGTGTCCACAACATATTGAGTAACGCCACGTCCGGCGTATCTACAGATCGGATCATATGAAGCGCAAGTGACACGATATTCAGGGATGTCTGGCCCGTTGTAGGTGTTGTTGAATGAGACTCCGCTCAAACTGATGTCGACTGAGATGCCGAAGAATCCGGGTATCGGCATGCCCTTGCCGACCAGTCCCTCACTGTCCTCAGCTGTGGTGTTTCGTTTGATGACTTTGTAGTTCTCTTGACTAGCGATCAACCTGATGTCAGTAGAAGATCGTGGTTTGCTGATCCGCTGATCAGTACTCTCGATCCTGCGGAAGTGCTGTGTCTGTCGAACCTTCCTAGCCTCGATCTTTGCTTGGCGGGCACCGTTGAGTTCATCAGCAAAAACGTTCGACTCGCCGGTCGGATCCCAATACCGGTTCGGATTGTTGATCCCGTAGGTATACCGATTCAAACTGAAGGGCGTCTGGAGATCCCCGAACACGGTGTCCCGCGACAGGAATGTTCCTGACGAAGGCTGGTACCAGCGGGCACCCATCCAAACATGCTCAGTATCGGGATCGGTGTAGTCAGACTGGAACCCCAACACAGGATCAGTCGTACCGGTCTCTGCAATCGGGTCGCCATAGGGATCATAGGTGCGGGTATCAGTCAGCGTCCCGTCCGGCCCAAACAGGCCATTCAGATCGTGATGACCCAGACTGAACGGATGCGACGTTCCCGCCCCGGTCTCATAGGCCAGTAGCTGACCGGATGGGCTACGGTGGAACAAGTCAGTACCGTCACTGGTCGGATCGAGTTCCCCGCCAGCATAAGTGAATGCGGTGCCGTCTCGGCTAGTGATCCGGTCAGCAGCGTCATACACATAAGACGTCGTATTCGTGCCGTCTGCTATTTGGGTCAGTCGGCCTCCTGCGTCAAAGGAATACACCTCGGCTGGGCCACTTGATGGCGTGAATGTGTCCAGGGTTCCGTCCGGGTTCCAAACATAGGCGCCATCAGGATCCTTTTCGAGACGGTTCCTACCGTCATATTCGAACGTGTCGGTGCCAGCTGTGAGCCGGTTTCCACGATTGTCATATGTGTAGATTTCGCCGGATTCGACCCATGCCGAACCACCTCCTCCTCCGCTGTTGCTGGTGTTGTCGGTGGCCCAGTCCAAGGCGGCGTCAAGTAGTGACCAGCCAGCAGCAGTAGGAGACGCGTTGGATGCGTGCATGCCAGACAGTGCGACTCGACGCTCCGCAGCGGTACCGGTAGCCATTGTTTGGCCGCTTTCGTAACCAAAGAGTGTGTGTTGACCAGTAGAGATCATGTTGGCAACAAGATCGGGGGTAGCACCACCGAATGGGGTGTTGGTGCCGGTGGCGTCGGCGTATGCGATACCACTGGAGGTCGTCAAGAAGGCTTGTGTGCCAGTTAGCCCGGCGGCGAGGTCGTGGGTGGGGTCGGTGATCACCATTTGTGATGCCCAACTATAGGTTAGGGATCCGGAGGTGATCAGGCCGTGTTGGGACCAGGCGCCGACTTCTAACAAGACGGTTGGTATGGCTTGGGCCTTGTATTTGTTTCCGAGTCCACCTGCGTCGGCGATGATGAGTAGGTCGTCGGTGACAGTGATTTCTGATGCACCGGCGTCGCGTAGGGTGACGGTGTGGCCTTCAGCGATCAGGTGGTCCTTGATGAGTGTTTCGGTGGCTTGCATTGAGGCTGGGTCGGTGACCAGGAGCAGGATGTCATAGGGCCCACCAGTTCCGCCCCCGCCGCCTCCGCCGCCTGTGCTGGTGTTGTTGGTGACAGTCTCGGGAAGTCCCGTCGTGGCGTTGTACGTGAAGGTGTTGTCCCCGGCATCATCATCACGGCTCAGAGTACGCCCGGCTGTGTCGTAGCTGAACGATGCTGTACCGGCCCCGCCAGTCTGGGTGACCAAGAGTCCGCGGTCGTCATAAGTGAATACAGTCGGTGAGGTGGGGTGTGAAGTTCGGGCGACTTGGCCAAGTCGGGTATAGGACCATTCGCGGCCAACCGTGGTCGATCCTGGTTGAGTAGACGTTTCCAGCGTGGGGAGTGCAAGCTGGTTGTAGTCGCGTAACAGGACTTTGGTTCCTGGGGAGACTTCGTAGTTGGCTTGACCGCCGTTGTTGTAGCCGACCTTGAACAGTCGGTCTGCTTCAGATTCGTTGGAACCAGCGATGGCTTTTGGTTCCAGGGTGTGGGACATGAGGCCCCACTCGTTGTACACATACAGTGTGTCCAGTGGGTCGCCGTCTGTGACTCGAGTGGTGTTCCCGGCTGCGTCATAACCGTAGGAATAGTTGATGCTCGTGTTGCCATCAACAGTAAGTTCCACGCCCGTGAGGCGGCTCAGGTTGTCATAGGAATAGGTGGTGACTCCACCACGGCCACTAGTCGTGGTGTTGACTGACCCATCAGCGTTGTAGGTGGTGTAGGTGGTGCGGTAGTCAACCAGATCGGATCCGGTTTCGGTCACGGAGGTAGCGCGGCCTGCGAGGTCATAGCTCGTGACGGTCACGATCCCGTTAGCTGAATTCGGATCGGCTTGGGTGACGCGACGTGGCCTGCCGACCCCGTCGTACTCCAAGACGGTGTCATCGAGCCCACCGGTGCTGGTGGTCAGTGGGGAGCCGAAGGCGTCGTAGGTCGTACTGGTGACGATTCCTTCGGGGTCAGTGACGCTTGTGAGGTACCCGAGGTCGGAGTAGGCAAATGAGGTGACGCCAGATTGAGCTGGTTGAGCGCCGATAGCTCGGACGGTCACGGTCTGAGTTTCGACTTGACCTATTTCGTCATAGGTATATTGGGTGACGGCGCCCTCAGCATCAATGGTCTTTGTGACCTGTCCTGCATAGTCATAGAACGTTTGAGTCTCCCCCCGGGGTTGCAGCACGGCGGGGTTGGCACTGTCGGGGATTGCTGGTTCAGTCAGTTTCGTCACCCGGTTGGCGTCATCAAACGCGTAGTCGGTGATGTTGCCCAGGCGGGTCCGATATTGGTTGACGTTGCCGTTTGGATCGTAGTCCCAGGTTTCATATGGGCTTGTCGTGCCGTCAACTGGGTGGACATAGGTTGGATGGTTGACGCGTGTGCGACGGTCGTTTCGGTCATATTCAGTGATCGTGATTTCAGCGAGTTCGTTGCGTACGTGAGTGAGGTTCCCGTAGGTGTCATATCCGGACTCGACGGTCGGGGAGGCTTGGGTAGCCGTGAATGAGGTTTCGATTGCGTTGACGTTGCTGGCTGTTTCGATACTCACGTTTGGTGAGGTTACGAGTACCGGTCGGCCGAGAATGTCGAAGGCTGTCTCGAGGGTGAAGTCGGCTGCGGTCGCCCCGGTTTCGTTGCCTCGCGGGTCGGTTGTGGCTGTGAGGAGGTCGCGTTCGTCATAGTCATAGGAGGTGACGAGGTTTCCGGTGTCGTTGACGACGGAACGAGTTTCAATCCTGCCTGATGAGTCATAGGTCGTGTTCGTGGTGTACACGGTGTTCGCTGACGTCACAGGGTCAGGTCCGACGGTTTGCTCAGTGGTCACGTTGCCGGCTGAGTCATAGGTGAACGTGGTGTCCCTTCCTTCGGTTGTTTGGGTCAGGACACGGCCATCGGTGTCATAGGTTCCGTAGGTGAGCTGAAGCCGGTTGCCACCGCTGGTTGAGTTCGGATCGCCGAGTGTTCTGGAGGTGGCGAACCCGTCGGCCCCGTAGAGGGTTTCTTCGATTGGGAGCCAGATAGAACCGACCTTGACAAGAGTCTTGAAGTCCCGTCCGTAGCTGTCGTACTGATAGTCAGTTTCGTTGCTCGCTGTGGCGCTGGTGTGAAGGAGTTCGTTGTCGATACGGCCAGCGTCGTCATAGGTGATTGTGGACAAAAGCCGGTTCGCGATGGGGGAGCCGTGACCGTCATCAAAAGCCAGGGCGGTGGAGTCAGTCGCCAAGTTTGAGGGGCTGTAGGACGTTTGGACGGAGTTTCCGTTGGCGTCAGTGATCCTGATGACGTTTCCGGATGCGTCAAAGAGTCGGGACAGCTTTCCTTGCTCGGGGTCAATGGAAGCTACTTCGCGGTCCAGGCCGTCGGAGTAGAACTGGAAGATCCGGGATTGGTCATTTCCTTGCAAGTCGCTTTCGGTGCGGGTTCGCAGATTGTTGTTGGCGTCATAGACCAGAACGCTTTGCATCTGGTGGGCGAGCCCAGAGATGGTGTTCGTGACGACTGGGCCTTCGACGCGTTGCACGTTTGAGTTGGCGTCATAGGTGTAGCTAGCAAGCTGCACGATCACGGTTGAACCAGCTGCTTGTCCATAGGTTGCTGACTCGGTCTTTACACGACCGAGATTGTCATAGGTAAAGGTTGTGACCAGCCCGCCCGGTGTCGTGGTTTCCTCCAGGTCACCGTTGGGGAAGTACTTGTAGCCCGTGGTACCGCCGAGGGAGTTGGTGTGGGTCTTGAGCAGCCCGGCCGGTTCGGAACTAGAGCCGTCGGTGTATGTCCAGCTCTGCTGACTACTTGTTGTTTGTTCAGGGGATTGCTCGGTGAGTTTGTGCCCGTTGGTGTCATAGGTGAGGACGGTGCAAAAGGTCTCAACGGTTGGGCTCGTGGATCTGGAATCGCAGATATGGGATGGTCCGGTGATTGTGGCGTTGCTGCCTCCGACATAGGCGGCCGAGTCGTACTGATAGTAGGTACGAAGTTTGTTACTGGTGCCCTGTTCTTGGAGGGTTTCGGACAACAAGTTGCCGTCGTCGTCATATTCCAGTTCGGAGATGTATCCGGTGGCGTCGGTTGTCTTTGTCAGGTAGGGACCATCATATTCGAACAGGATTGGTGTGGTAGTTCCGGGTAGGAGCCGGGTGAGGGTTCGGTCTTGGTTGTCGAAGGTGACCGTCCAAGTGTTTTGGCGGCCGTCAGTAATGACTGCCTCGGTGAGGGAGGGGTAGGCGAGCTCTGTCTTTGACAGTTCAACGATGGTTGTTGTGTTAGTTGAGGGGTCACGCAATCCGAGGCTTTGCACACTGGTGACGCGGCCCCCATTGTCATAGCCCAGGACGATGGAGCCCGAACCTGCATTGGCGGGGGTGATGATCTGGTTGAACTTGTCCGGGGTGTTGGGGTCGTTGTCGTGATTAATCGGGTTGAAGGTGACGCAGTTGTCGCGGGGGTCACACGCCGTTTTGAGGAATCCGGCGATGTAGCTGTAGTTCCAGTCCAACTCGATCTGGCTACCGCCAGAATCAAGCGTCATTGTTGCTTTGTCGACCTGGTAGGTAACGATCGCGGTGGGGTCGACATCGACGTAGCGAAGGATGATTTCTCGTCCGGAGACTTCATCGCGGATCGTTCCGGGCTTGCCGCCATAGGCCGGGTTGGGAACAATGCTGAGTTTGTGTCCATCAGCATTGACGATCTCGGTGAGGTAGCCGTTGTTGAATGAAGCGTATTTGTGTCGGGCACCGTCCTTGAACGTCAATTCGAATGCGTTGCCGTTGAGGATCTCACCAGTTGTCGGTGAGCCGCTCGTGTCGATCCAGGTGGTGCCGTCGTACTCGAACGCTGATCCCGATCCGTCTGGGTTGCGTATTCCGATGCGGCAACCGGTGCCGGTTGGGGTTGCGACGCAGTCGATGCCTGCGAGGGAGTAGATAGATGCGGTTCGTTCGATACTGGTGACAATACCGGGGCCGAATATTCCAACGCGGTCATCGAGCGTGTTGAGGTGTCGGGTGAGCCCGAACCCATCGGCCAGTCCTGCTGGAGCAAAATCAGCGAAGGCTCGGTAGTAGTTGCCTGTCGCGGCGTTCACTCCATCAAAGATCTCGGCGTGGGGCTGTATACCGAGTACGACTCCGTTGCGGATGACACTCGCAGTCGTTGCAGCGGTCCAGTGCTGTGGCCCGCCAGTGTACTCGTTGTCTGCGTCTCTGGCTTCGACCACAATAATGAGGCTGCCGAGTGCGGTAGCGGGGAACTGATCGGGTGTGATGGTGATCGTCGCTCCGGAAACGGTGCCCGCAGGGGCCACGGTGTCTGGTGGAACGATGATCGCTGGCATCACTTCTTCTTCAGATATCGGGTCGAATACTCGGACCCGGTACTCTGAGGGTGCCCAGGCATCATTGCTGGTGGCGTCATATGGAGGGTCGATCTCGATGCTGATCGGTTCGACGGTGGAGAACACCGATCCGCTGATGGGTGAAACGATTTGGGGCGGCGCGGTCCACCGGACTTGTTGGACGTGGGAGAGATCGTTGCCAGATACCTCCCACCACATCGCTGGGCCGTCTTGGACAACGGAGAAGTACACGTCGCGGACTCCGGGGGTGGCGTAGTCCGCTCCGTCAACCGCGATCCACTCATTCCACCCAGCTGCGGTCTGATTCGGCTGAATAGTGCCGGACAATACTTGGAACATGTTGGATTGAGCGGTTGGGCATGTTCTTGCGCCGTCGCGTAAGGGCCACGTGTCCATCCCGGCCCAGTCTGGGGCTGGAGGAGTTTGTTGGTGTCCGGTTGCGTGGTAGGACAGGCAGACTCCCGAAGCATTCGCGAGGGGCGATCCCGACGGCCAGTCCAGGGCACCGGTGTTGAGTGCCACAAGCTTGAAGGCGCCGTCCTTAGCTGGATCGCGGGGTCCGCTATGAGGTTGGGGCAGCTGTGCTTCTTGCGGGCCTTGTCCTGCTGCCGGTAGGGGTTGAGAGAACTCGACTCCGTATGGGCTGTAGGTTACGTTGAGGTATGGGCTGGCCCAGGATTGATGGTCTTTGGAGAAGAACTGTTTGAAGACGGTGCCTGTGGCTGGGTTCTCATCGGAAAGGACTTCGAAACCGTGATTGGTGTTGCTGTCCAGTGCCCAGTGATCAACGATGTTGGACACGTCATAGGTAATCCAGTTGTCTTCACAACCCGGGATTCCATAGGTTTCGATATTGCTTGCGACGTCAACATCGGAGGCTGCTGGCTTCGTAAGCCATGTCGTTGCGGAGGGCACCCACGACTCGGTCACACGGCGGATCCAGGTGGTGGAAGGCGCACAACTATTCGCCCAGACGCCGCGGAGGAGAAGGTCTGCTGACTCGACTCGAAAGCCGTCATCGAACCAAGAGTCGAACTTCAAATAGGAGCGGGACTTTGGTCCGGTGCCGATCATGCCCGCCCGCAGGTAAAGCGAGCCAGAGTTGTCTGAACCGTCTCCCTCCTCAACCCAAGTATCTGATGAAAGATACGCAGCGATTGTCGGATCGATCGTCACCGGAAAAACGACCGAATCATCTGCCAACCAATCAGGGTCAACAACGATCTGAGCGGCAATGACTTCACCCTCTGCCTTGAGAAGTTCAACGCTGACATCGGTTTCGTTGTTGCCTTCGGCGTCCCAAGCCACGCCTCCACCCCAAATTCCAGCGCTCTCACCGTCAGGGTTGATTAGCAGGATGCTCCCGATGCCTTGTTTGGCTGTCCAACCCTTGGGGAGGGTGACCTCTTGGATCAGATTGCCAGCTGCTTCAGGTGTTTGGGTGATGAAGTCGACTCGGACTCCCTGATAGACGGGAATGATGCGGGCATCGATGTCAGGGGTTAGATCGTCGACCTTTATAGCGGTGGTGCGTGCTTCGTCATCTTGGTGGAGCGGCGGTGCTTTGCTGGTGTCGATGGGTCCTTGGTTCTCGGGGAGGGCGCGATTCTCGGTTCCGCGTTCGTGGTTCGGCAGAGCACCAACCTTGTCAACAGGTGTGGGCAGGGTTGCTTCAACAATCTCCGTCGAACGATCTGGGTTCTGACCAACGAGCCGCAGCTCAAAGAATTCACCGCCCTCACTAGAGAACGAAACCAGCGGATTGTCTGCCGTGGCCTTGTCGCTCCGGCCCTTGTTGTCGGGGATGTGTAGGGGTGGACTGTTGCCTCTAGTAGTCCACCCGTTCTCCTCGGCAATGAGTTCGATGGCGTCGCCTTGAAGCTCTCCTGTCTTTGGGTCGATTTGGGATGGTGTTTGGGTGTAGACAGCGGTGATGGTTCCGTCGGGGTTGGCAAAGAAATGGGCCCGATCGTCGGACATGTCCGTCAAGTACTGTGATTGCCCAGCAACGAAACCTGTTGGCTCTTTCTTGGTTGGGGGCTTGACAGCACTGCCATCGCGGTACTCGACAGCCTCGCTGAATCTGGAGTCTGCTATTGGCTCTGAACCAAGATTCCAGATCGTTCGACCCGTTTCAGGGTCGACCCTGTACTGGGGTACTCCCGTTGTTGGATGCTTGACGCCGTCGCGGTTCCCGTCGTGGGGCCTTGGTGGTGCGGGCTTGGTATCTGGTTTCGTGTCGCCGGGCTCTGCCGGTTCTGTCTTGTCGGGTTCTGCTGGTTCTTGTGCTGAGGCCTGGAAGGGCACTCCGAGCAGGATTGATGCAAGAAGTCCGAGGCTCATGAGGAGCGAAAGAATCTGTCGGGAACCGGACGTAGCTATTGATTTGTTTGCCACCATGGGCAGATAGGTCGGCCGGACTAGGCGAATACTTAAGTATTTCCTATCAAGTCGCGTCCGATTCTCTCCGATGGGTTATGGAATTTAGCCGCCGTGCGGGAAGGCATGCTCACTATTGATGGTTGGTTTGGCCGGTTGTGCCTAGTGACCAAGTTGCCAAGGGAGAAAACCAGGTTTAGGGGCGTGCGGGTGGCAACGCGCTGAGGACTGAACTCGCTACGAGCTGACCTCTACAAGGGAGAGCTAGGAGACGTTCATGCAGACTCGTCGGACTAGCGGGTGAGGCTTTCGCACGGAACGAGGTTGTTGTCGGCATCGGCGACACTGTCTGAATAGGCTTCGCAACCGGTGGTAGTGAAGTCACGGCCAGGGACTTCGGCTGGTGTGGCTGCCAGCAAGGTTGCAGTGAAGAGGAGGGGAGCGAGAATCGCTAGTAGTCGTTTCACGGTGAAGGATTCCTTTGGTTGGGTCAGCAAGGGAATCTTCGTCGTCACCGCCAAGTGATAGCCGCCGAAGTCAACAGGCTCTGAGGCTATCGGGAGTGGCTGCACCCAACAAACGGGTCGACTGGTATGGGAGGCATGTTGGACTGGCTCTTGGCACAGCAGAGCTCTCGGAGGGCCAGATAGCAGTCCCGGTTCGATAGTCTTCTGTTTGGCGACTGTCGGTAGACGGCTACACGAATACGAGCCGGATTGGGTCACTGTCGTTGGTCAGATCCGCTCGGTGATCTGCCCAGCAAGGACATCAATGATGGACCATTGGGTGCTGGTTGGAAGCTGCGCCAATACCTCTGGTGGCCCAAGTTCGAGCTGAGCAGCCAGACGAATTTCGACAAGGTATGGATCCCCGGCAACGCCCATGCGCTGGGCGATCATGTCAGCTTCGGACAACCGCTGTAGAGCGTCTCTCACGTTGGAGGGTGTGATGCGAGTAAGCTCCGTCAGTTCCTGGCAGCAGGTAACCCAGCGCTTGGTTTCCCCGCTGGATGGGTCGGCCCACTCAGGATGTGCAGCCATCTCAGAACCATCAACGCACCAGGCCCGGACTGGGATGATTTGAGCAAGTCAACCGCGACATCAATGGGGACGGTGTGGCGGTCGGGCTGTCGAATGATTGTGATGCGCATGCCCTAACCAAGCGCGACAGGACCGCCTAAACCTCACCAAGAATCGCCAGAAAAGCTCGTCTTGGTCTCTGAGACTCTTGCTTTGGCCATCGACGGCCCCAAAGAGGTGCAGGAGCCTGTTAGCTACTAGCGAGTTCCAGGACTGGCAGTAAAATCAGTAGGAAAAGTGGCAGTGAAAACAGTAGGCAAACCTGGGGTGAAACTGAGGGTTCGATGTGCTAGCAGCAGCCACTCTTTTCGGGTGTTCCCGTAGCGTTGGAGAGGGCTGCGTAGACCAGTGTTGCCAGAGGGTGCTTCCCATCTGGTTTTTCGTGTCTGTGGGCTAACCGGTCGTTCAGCGACTCAGCCGGAGGGAGCCTGCCTCGAGAGTGTTGCTGACAATTTCGGCCAGAAATTTGTTTCGGCACGCTATGAGGCCAGGAAGCGCTGAATCAAGGGGCAAACCCAGAAACCGGCAGGAAAACCGGTAGTCAAAGTTGGGGTGCAAGTTGGGATGAAAACAGTAGGAAAACCAGGAACCGGGTTTGTTGAAATCAGTTCTGACTCAGGAGGTCAGAACAATGACAACAACCGCAGAATCCATTGACCAAGAATTCAACCGCAAAACCCACACCGGAGAACTCACACAAGCCCTCAACGAGTGGGCCAGAATTGAACCACTGCTCGCAGGTATCGAACCGGGAGCCTTCCGCCAGCTGCGAGGCACCCGGGCTGACATGTTGCTCGGCGCGATGGTCCGAGTCTTTCAAGCAACTAAGGACAACAACGCCGCCCTGGTCATCCAGAAGGCTCTCCTGCCAGGCACACTGAGACTGGCCACACGAATGCTTCGCGCACCGTGCTTCAGACACCTCACGGTCGATGACGTGATCGCCCAGGTCTATGAGACCCTGCATCGAATCCCGATCGCTAACCGCACACGGTCAGTTGCGGCAAACATCCTGCTTGATTCGCGTCAGCGCCTCAGCCGGGATCATCTCCGAGGCGAACTCACCTTGATCGATGATCAATCAGCGGGCCTTGACCACGCCTCGCACGGCCCGGCTGGAGATGTCCTTGTGGATGCCTCCGCTAAGGAACGTTTCAAGGTGATGGAGGAAGCTATGTGTGTGAGTAGCGGG
>JAJRQY010000168.1 GCA_024280015.1 Actinomycetes bacterium | reverse complement strand
TGTTTGGGTCAATGGGTTTCATCGATCGGAGAACCTTCACGACTTCATCACTCATCGCATCAGAGTCATCAGAAACCGGTGGCTCCATGGCCAAGAGGGCGACGATCTGGAGGAGGTGATTCTGGACGACGTCTCGCAAGGTGCCGACCTCGTCGTAAAACTTGCCACGACCTTCGACACCAAAGTCCTCGGCCATGGTGACGGTAACGTTGCTGATGTAGTGGCGGTTCCACAGCGGTTCCAGGATGGCGTTGGCGAATCGAAAGACCAGGATGTTGAGAACGGGCTCCTTGCCCAAGAAATGGTCAATGCGATAGATCCGTTCCTCGGGAAAGTGCTGGTGGAGGGACTTGTCCAACTCTCGACTAGACACGAGGTCACGTCCAAAGGGCTTCTCCAAAACCACTCGACCATGGTTGATTCCCGCACTGGCCAATCCGTTGATCACGGTCTCAAAGAGGAAGGGAGGAATGGCGAGATAGCAGACCGGGGTTTTTGCGTCGCCCAGTTTGGCCGCCACTCGCTCGAAGGTCTCCGGCTCACGGTAGTCGCCGGACACATAGGTGAATCGCTTGGCCAGACTCTGGAAAACTCGTTCATCAATTTCCATACCAGCGGCAATGAGAGCCTCTTCGGCGTTGCCAATCAATTCTTCCGTTGTCCACTTGGAAGAAGCGACACCGATGATCTTGCAACCCAACAACCCATCAGCTTCGAGCTTGTAGAGGGCGCTAAACAACTTCTTGCGAGCCAGGTCTCCGGTGATTCCGAAGAGCACTAGCGCGTCAGATACATCTGCTCTGTCCGAGGCGCTCATTGCTCAGCATCCTTCTCCTTGTGTCCCCCAAATTCTGAGCGCATGGCGGAGAGCACCTTGTTTCCAAAGTCAGCGTTGCCACGAGAGGAAAAGCGACTGAAGAGGGCATCGGCGATTGCCGGCACTGGGGCCCCCGACTCAACCGCGGCCAGCACAGTCCAACGCCCCTCCCCCGAATCCGAGACATGGCCCTGGAAGGAATCCAGGTTGGGATCTTCGTTGAGTGCTGCTGCGGTCAAGTCCAACAGCCAGGAGCCGACAACGCTGCCGCGACGCCAGAGTTCGGTGACTGCGGCGACGTCGATGTCGTACTGGAAGAGACGCGGGTCGCCAAGTGGCGCGGTCTCCGCGTCATGTTCTCTGTCGGCACTGCCAACGTTGGCCTTGTCCAACAAGCCGAGCCCTTCAGCGTAGGACTGCATGACGGCATATTCAATCCCGTTGTGAACCATCTTCACGAAGTGGCCGGCACCGGCAGGACCACAATGCAGGTAGCCAGATTCTTCCGTCTCCGCATCCCCCTCGCGCCCCCGAGTCCGTTCGGCCGCCTCGATCCCCGGGGCGAGAGCGGCAAAGACCGAATCCAATCGCTGGACTGGTTCAGTCTCTCCGCCAATCATCAGGCAGTAGCCGCGTTCGAGTCCGAAGACCCCGCCACTGGTCCCAACGTCCAAATAGTGAATTCCGCGCCGAGACAAGACATCGAACCGCTCAATATCAAGGGGATAGTGGGTGTTCCCACCATCGATGACAATGTCATCTGGATCCAAGCTCTCGGCCATGTCCATTACAACTGCCCCAGCGAATGCGGCAGGAACCATAACCCACACTGCCCGTGGGGCCTCAAGCTTGGCGGCAAGGTCGGCCAGCGACGAAGCAGTAGTAGCTACCCCTTCAGCTTCAAGCCCTTCACCGATTGCGGGATCTCGGTCATAGACGACGCAGGCAATACCGGCACGATGAAGTCGGCGAACCAGGTTTGCTCCCATACGGCCGAGGCCAACCATTCCAAGCTGCATGTTAGTACTCCTATGTTGTTGTCTGGTTGGCTGAAAACACCAGCCGGTCATCAAGAACGGATTTGAACTCCAGCGCATTCCCCGCCGGGTCCAAAACAAAACAGGTTCGCTGCTCGCCCGGTTGGCCCTCAAAGCGAACGGTGGGTTCCATGACGAAGGTTATGTCGGCTGCCTTGAGCTGAGCAACGAGATCGATCCATGCATGTGTAGGCAAGATCAAGCCGAAATGCTGTCCGGGCACCTGATGTCCGTCTACATCACTGGTTGAAACTGCTTCGGCCCTGGATTCGGTGAGGTGGGCAACAATCTGGTGGCCCCAGAAGTCAAAATCTACCCAGCAAGTATCCGAGCGTCCTTCTCGACATCCAAGGACCTCACCATAGAACCAGCGAGCTTGCGCTAGGTCGTCCACCCCAAAAGCCAGGTGGAACCGTGGTCGAGAAAGAGTCGGCCTTGGTACCCCATCAGCGAGTGCGGTGAGGACATCAGCATCCAGTTGTTCCAACGAGTGAAGCACGACATCAGCAATGCCGAACTGGGCACTCCCCCACGAGCCACGGTCGGGAACAGAGATGACCTGCATTCCCGCTGCCTTGGCCGACACCGTGCCAGCAACTGAATCTTCGAGGGCGATGCAGTGGGCAGAGTTCACACCCAGCAGGGTCGCAGTCTCCAAGTACGGCATCGGGTGGGGTTTGCCAAACACGTCGTTTTCGGCCGAATGCACAACCTCAAATCGGTCACGGATGCACAAGACTTCCAGGACGGGCTCGATCATCCGCAGATCAGAGGATGAGCAGACGGCCAGACGAAGGCCAGCCTCCTCGAAACGGTCGAGCGCCTGCAGAACACCGGGGAGAGGAA
The DNA here is from genome assembly GCA_024280015.1 of Actinomycetes bacterium. Taxonomy (GTDB): domain Bacteria; phylum Actinomycetota; class Acidimicrobiia; order Acidimicrobiales; family SZUA-35; genus JAJRQY01. The sequence continues at coordinate 10,702 of JAJRQY010000168.1, read as the reverse complement.
CAGCATCGCCGTTCAGCTCAATCACTCGATCAATGACACGAGTTGCGACCTCGGCCGGAGTTGGACCTACCCATGGATCCCACTGGAACCACAGGTCGGCCACCTCCCGCATCCGGACACCCATTGTCTTGTCGAAGTCGGCGGTGGTTAGGGACAAGCCGAGGTCGGCACATACCTCTTCCTCGGCTTGTCGCCACCGAGACTCAGACTCGACCAGAAGTCCATCCATGTCGAAGATTGCAGCTTTGAGCATCGCGTCGATACTAGATGGTCAGCACTGCACTTCTTAGCGCTTCTGGTCAAGTCTCTACTTACTTCAGGGTGATTGGTTCATCCAGAGATGCGTCTTCAACCGCTGTCAGATCGACTTCGGCTGTGTCGTCTTTGGCTGAAGGGTCTTCGATAAGGCCAACGGCCTTCAGAACCTTGTCCTGAATTTCCATCATCAGATCTGGGTTGGCCGTGAGGAACTTCTTGACGTTCTCCCGACCCTGGCCGATCTGCTCGCCTTCATAGGTGTACCAAGCGCCCGACTTCTTGACAATGTTCTGCTCGACAGAGATGTCAAGAATGGAAGCCTCACGACTCACACCCTTGCCGTACATGATGTCGAATTCGGCCTGGCGGAATGGTGGTGCAACCTTGTTTTTGACCACCTTGATACGGGTGCGGTTACCGACAATCTCACCCCCATCTTTCAGGGCTTCAATCCGTCGAATGTCCAAACGAACCGAGCTATAGAACTTGAGAGCCCGGCCACCAGGTGTTGTTTCGGGCGAGCCGAACATGACACCAATCTTCTCTCGGAGCTGGTTGATGAAGATGACGATGGTGTCGGACTTGTTCATGTTGGCTGTCAGTTTGCGGAGGGCCTGCGACATCAAGCGAGCTTGCAAGCCAACGTGAGCATCACCCATCTCGCCTTCGAGCTCAACCCGGGGAGTCAGGGCGGCAACCGAGTCGATGACGATCACGTCCATAGAACCGGAGCGAACCAGAATGTCGCAAATCTCCAGGGCTTGCTCACCAGTATCTGGCTGGGAGATGAGCAATTCGTCAACATCAACACCGATGGCCCGGGCATAGGTTGGATCCATGGCGTGCTCGGCGTCGATATAGGCACACGAACCGCCGTTACGTTGGGCCTCGGCCACAACATGCATTGCCATGGTCGACTTGCCGGAAGCCTCTGGGCCAAAGATCTCGATCACACGACCACGTGGTAGCCCACCGACGCCAAGTGCGATGTCCAAGGCAAGGGCACCGGTGGAGATCGTCTCGATCTCCATACCCGCTTTGTCGCCCATCTTCATGACCGCACCCTTGCCAAACTGCTTCTCGATCTGGCTTAAGGCCATGTCCAGTGCCTTGTTCTTCTCCACGGAGGACTCCTCTTCTTACGTCGATGTCGACGATCTGGTTGGTAACGACGGACTGCCATGGGTGGCTGTCCGTCAAAATGGGGGATGTGGGAACCGACACTAAGGACGGGGTGTGACAGTGGCTGCTGGAGACCCATCATCTGACTCATCAGAGGACTCATCAAAGGGTGAGGAACCGGCAACTCACAGGAGTGTAATTGCGAACACCTGTTCGAGCAACGACCTGGGGTACGATTTCTTTTGTGTTCGTCCGACCAGGTGGCCATTTTCACTACCTAACTATTCCTCCAATGGCCTCCGTCGTGGCCTGCATAATCGCAAGCCTTACCCTTCTTGGAGCCTGTTCCCAGAACGAGCCCGAACCGACTCAAGCCGAACTCCTATCTGCGATTGAGGGCCGCGAACTCACGCCGGCGGAGGTAGATGAGCGAGGTGAGCTCGCCGATCTTTTGTGCTCATTGAATGACGACGTGTTGCAACGAATCTGGAGCAAGCTCAGCCCCGAGGAACTGGCCTTTCAGGATTACGTGTTTGGGCGAGTATGCGAAGAACGAAGTACTCTCTATGGCCAAGCAACTGGTCGATTCGCCACGGAATCTGCTGACCAATAGTGCTGACTCTCACCGTGCTACCTCTCACCGTGCTACCTCTCACCGTGCTACCTCTCACCGTGCTACCTCTCACCGTGCTACCTCTCACCGTGCCACCTCTCACCGTGCTACCTCTCACCGTGCTACCTCTCACCGGGTCCGGAGCTGGACCATGATGTTTCGAATCCTGGGACCAATCGAGTGCACGGTCGCGGGGAAGCCGGTCGACATCGGAGGTGAGAAGCCCCAGACCATCTTGTTGGCCTTGATCTTGGCCGAAGGAAAGATGATCACTACCGATCGGCTGATTGACCTGGTCTGGGCTGACACTCCTCCGGCAAAGCCAAACGTGACCCTGAGGTCCTACATCTCCCATCTCCGCAAGTTGCTGGAACCCGACCGAGCCAGCGGCGCAAAACCTCAGATCCTCGTGACGCGAGCAGGCGGCTATGCAATGGAGGTTCCAACAGAAGACGTCGACGCCCGTCTCTTTCAACAACTGGCCAATCAGGTTCGCCAATCCGCCTCTCTCGATCATGTTCAGACCATCAAGGCTGCTACTGCCGCACTTGAACTCTGGCGCTCAGTCGACCTCGACGACGGACCAATAGCCACCTTCAGGACTGAGGGCGATGTCCTCACCGACCTGCGCTCAGAAGTTCAAGAGCTTCGACTTCGATCCCTCGTTGCTGCGGGTCGTCACCAGGAAGTGATCGCTGAAGCGAGACCCCTCATCGCCACTGATCGTTACCGAGAGCCATATCACGAAGTTCTTATTCTGGCCCTCTACCTCACGGGCCGAACGGCCGAGGCGTTGGCCGAATACCAGACCGTACGCAGCCTGCTTGCCGAGGAGTTAGGACTCGAACCCGGACCAGCCCTCCAGAAACTTGAGAGTCAGATCCTCAGCAATGACCAGGCTCTTCTCGATCAGCATTCACCGTCATCAAAGCAGCTGGACGGTTCGGATCAAGGAGAGAGGTGGCCTGGCCTGGTTGGTCGGGAACAAGAAATCCGGCGCTTGGGAAACCTGCTCAAACTCAACGATTCCCGACACCCGCTCGGCGCTCTCACTGGTGAGCCAGGAATTGGCAAGACTGCCCTGGCCAACAGCATGGTGGAAGATGCCAAGCAGATGGGTTACGTAACGGCTTGGGGACGCTGCCGTCAGGGTGGACAAGCCGACACCCACCGCCCGTGGACCACAATACTACGAGACCTACTGGAGCCCCTGGACTCCACCGACCGTCAGCACGTTCTTGGTCCTCGAGCCATTGACCTTGCCACCCTCCTGCCCACCCAAAACAAGCAGGCCCTGGGTCAAGAAGGAGGCCCAGTCGCTGACCCCATGGCCTTGTACGACGCGGTGAGCCAAGCCTTGCGACGTCTCAGCGAGTCCCGCCCTGTCCTTCTTGTTTTTGAGGACCTCCACTGGGCCGATATCGAGTCGCTGAGGCTGCTGCGGTATGCCGCCACTGCCATCACCGGCCATCGAATCCGCATTCTGGCCACCTGGCGAACAACAGAGGCCATACCTAGCGATCTGCAGATGGAACTGGCAGACCTCGGCCGCCTCGCCGGAGCTACCCGACTGGCATTGACCGGCCTCGACTCAGAGTCAGTTGGCCGGCTCTATCACCAGATCCACGGAAAGGCATCACCAGCAGAGTTCAACACCGAACTTCGCCAGAGAACCGACGGCAACCCATTGTTCGTCACCGAGCTACTTCGAGCTAGCCCGGCGGACGCAGCTGTCTCAGAAGTACCAACTATCGGGGAAGCAATCGATCGGCGAATTCTCGATCTGCAGGCTGGCTCCAAGGAGCTACTCACCATCGGAGCTCTCTGTCCCGCTGGTTTCACCGAGACCTTGCTGGCCAAGGTTTCCGATGAACCGGCCGATCTAGTTCTGGACCGGATTGAGGAGGCAATGGCTGCCCGAATCCTGGAGGAACACCCCGAGTTTCCCGATCGCTTCCGCTTTACCCACGCGCTTATTGCCGAACAGCTGATCGCCGGGGCTTCGACGCCTCGTTGCTCGATCCTGCACGCCCGAATTGGGGTCGCTCTCAGCGAGACCACCGACAGCAATGCCCAGCTGGCCTTCCACTTCTTGGCCGGAGCGGCGACTGGCTCAGCCGAACAGGGAGCGACCTACGCCCTTCGAGCCGGTCTCGACAGCACCAGGCTGCTTGATCATCACAACGCATCCAGCTTGTTTGAACAAGGTTTGGCCGCCTTGGCCGACCATCTTCCGCTGCAGGAACGAGGAGGCGACGCAATCACCGTCCTACAAATCGACTTGTTGACGGCGCTTGCTCAGTCACTCAAGCACTTCCAGCAGTACCAACGCGCCCAAGACCTCGCCCGCGAGGGTTTTGCCCTTGCCTGCTCAGTCAACGACACCAATCGGATGTCTATCGCTGCCCTCACCTATGCGGGTCGGGGTCAAACTGCTGACCAAGCGCTCATCCGCGAGTCGCTTGGCTACTGGAACCGTCCCGACGTGGCTCGAGAGATGTTGTCGCAGTGCCTGGACGTGCTTGACAAGACTGATCCCCAGCGAATTGATGTTCTGGTGTCCTTCACCTCGAACTGTTTTGATTTGCCGGAGAGTGAGGAAGTGCTCACCTTGGTCGATGAAGGGATCGCCGATGCCATTGCCAGCGGCAGCGACGTCCTCTTACTTGACACCTTGGTCAACAAGGTCGAGACCCTGCAACGTCAGCTCTCACTAAGCCAGCGCCAGGATCTCTTTGATCAAGCGATCATTCTGACGAGGAAGACTGGCGGGCTTGGCCTTGAAATCGGTACCAGGGCCTCTGGTCTGGTGCTGGCACTGGATCAACGAGACCTCGCAAAGGTCGACGAACAGATCTCCGAGGTCACTAAACTTGGCCAGTCAACGGGACATCCCATCGTCCAGATGGGGGCCGAGTCGATGGCTGTCTCTCTGGCCATCTTCCAAGGTCGCTTCGACGAAGCCGATGACCGTCTGCAGTCCGCTATGGCGTCCTATTCTCAATTCGGTGATGCCATGCTTGACAGTTTGGGCATCCAGCTCGCCATGCTTCACCGAGAGCGAGGGCAAGCAACGGATGTTGTCTCAATGTTGGAGTGGAAACTCAGCGGCTATCCCAGTCCTGCCTTCGCCTTACCCCTTGCCCTCTCTCTCGTTCACGCTGGCCGAGCCGATGATGCTAAGGCCATGATCAACGAATACGTTTCGGTTTCACCGCTCCCTGCCGGAGAAGGTGTGGTCCAGTTCGTGACGCTGGCAACATACGCCGAGCTCGTTGCTCATTTTGAGAACGTCGAGGCCGCACACCAGCTGTCCATCATGCTGGCACCGGCGGAACATCGCCTGGTGGCAATGGTTTATGGCTCGGTCTTGATGGGAAGTGGCTCACTTGCCTTAGGTCGATTGGCAACCTTGCTTGGCAACTTCGAGCGGGCAGAACTCCTCCTCAATCAGGCCCAAGAGCTTCATCGAGCACTCAAGGCAAAACCATATGAGTTGCGGACCATGGGAGTCATGGCTGTCCTGGCGGCGTCGCTAGGCAATGAGAGTGAGACAGGTCGCCACATTGAGAGCGCAGCGGTACTGGCTGATGAGCTTGGGATGAGTTGGATGATGCCCTTTATTGAACAGCGTGCTGAGCAAGCGTCTCGCGGCTGATTCGTTGCTGGCTCCAAACCCGTTGCTTGCTCTTCAACGGTTCTTCAACAATTCTTCAACATCGCTGTGTCAGAGTATTGCGAAGCAGAATGCTCGGCAGGCCGGTGTGGATGAGGAGGGAAATCCACATTGCCCGGTCGAGCGTTCGGCTTTTTGGCTGGGACGAGTTAGTGGCCCCGCCTTGGAAGGTTGGTCTGGCTATCCGTCGGCTCGGAAGGGTGCAGCAACTTCCGCTATGAACTGGTCGAGAACTTCGTCCTTCTGCTGACCACTGCCAAGGGTGAAGTCTGGAATGATGACCTCATCTACCCCAGCCTCCTGATAGGCCTGCATCTGGCCCTGGAGTTCGGACGCCGTTCCGATCAGGGATGCCTGGGTCGGCTCCTTGGCCCGCAACTTGGCCGCCTCAGCTTCCGTCTGACAAAGGTGGAGCAGGGCAACCGATGACCGCTTGATCTCTGCTGGGTCACGGCCGATCTTGGCACAGTGTTTCGCCAATACCGCGGCTTTGCTGGTCATGATTTCCGGAGTTGACCAGACGTTCCACTCCTCGGCGTACTGAGCGACCATGCGAAGAGTTTTCTTCTCGCCTGAACCTCCGATCATGATGGGAAGGGGGCCCATTGGCTTTGGCGATAGTGGAGCATCACTCACCCGATAATGCTTGCCGTCAACATTGGCCCGCTCGCCGTCGCGGAGCTGACGCAAAATCTGAAGGGACTCTTCCAACCGTTCAAATCGTTCAGTGAAGGTTCCGAACTGTAGCCCAAAGGCAACGTGTTCATTTTCCTGCCATCCCGCGCCAAGGCCAAGCACCATTCGGCCTCCGCTGATGTGATCCGCAGTTACCGCCTGCTTGGCTAGGACAACGGGGTTTCGATAGGTGTTGCCACAGACCAAAGGGCCAAGTCGGATCTTCGACGTTGCTTGGCCCAGGGCACAAAGCACTCCCCATACTTCGTGTACAGGACCGTCATCGGGTCCGATGAATGGCAGGAAATGATCGGCGAACCAGAGGCCATCCCAACCTTTCTCTTCAACCCGCGTGCCACTACGGAGTATCTCTTGGATTGGGTCGCGGTTGTTCATCCAGAAACTGAATCGCATGGTTCGACACTATCGATCCCTTGGCCACCGTGCCCAATAGGCATCGTCGAATCTCCGCAGACCGTATTGGCAGCAACTGCTAGCGGCCAACCAGCCAGGTAATCGAGCTTCGACGAAGCAAAATTGCTTGCCTCCCGCGAGACACTGGACACCAAGGCACGCTATATTCCGTAGTGAACCCGACCAAGGCATGCCGCCGCCCGCCTTGGTCGGGTTCTTCAAGTTTTCTCAGCCACGTTCTCACGGCTGGTTTGCTGACGGTTTGGCTGTCTTGAGCGGCTTCAGGATTCCTGGTTCACCAAGACCCGCCGAAGAACGTCCAGTAGCGAGATGGTGGAGAATTGACGGATCCGTTCTCGATCGCCGGGCAACTTGATGGTTGTTGCCAAAGCCCCGTCGGGCGAAGCAACGGCGAAACAGACCGTTCCAACCGGCTTCCCCTCAGCTTCGTCGGGACCAGCTACTCCGGTGGTGGCCAAGCCAATGTCGGCGTTCATTATGCTGCGAACACCCTCGGCCATCGCCACCGCTGCTTCTTCGGTTACCACTGGGCCTTCGGGTACACCAAGCAATCGCTGCTTGATCTCGGGCTGGTAAGCAACCACGCCTCCGCAAAACACCTTGCTCGCTCCCGGTACGGCACAGATCCGGCCAGCAACGTAGCCCCCGGTTACCGATTCGGCTACGGCCACCGTTAGCCCACGATTGATCAGTTCGCGCACAACAACCGTTTCCATATTGTCATCGTCTAGGCCAAAGACCAGGTGACCAATCAGCGGCCACAGAACCGCTTGCTCAGTATCGAGGAGCTGTTCGGCCTCAACTTCTGATGGCGCCTTAGCGGTGATCCTTACCTTGAGGCCTTCTACGCCGCTGGCCAGGAAGGCCAGGGTCGGATTGCCAATGGCGTCCAGTTCAGTGATTCGGTCAGCCAGTAACTCTGATAGGGCCGATTCGGACATGCCCCACGTCCGCAGGACTCGGCTTCTGATGACGGAGGATTCGCCCGAACGCTTCCGAAGGTCATCGATCACGGTGCCTGTGATCATCTCCTTCATTTCATAGGGGACTCCTGGCACCGCATAGATAACTCGTTCCGACCGGGTATCGGCGGTTTTGGCCGTGTCAACGGCGGCGATGGGACAAATCAACCCGGGTGCTGTTCCCGGTTGTTGTGGAATCGGGCTCGCCCCAACCGGAATGAGGGCTTGCTTCAGGTTGTTCTCGGGCATGGTTCGACCGCGGTCCTCGAACATGGCGCGAATCCTTGTTGCCACCTCGTCATCCTGGACAAGTTCGGCACCCATGACTTCAGCGATCATCTCGCGAGTGATGTCGTCCTGGGTCGGGCCAAGCCCTCCACAACAAATCACCGCATCGCTACGGTCCAGTGCTAGCCGGAGGGCCCCACGGATCCGCTCCGGGTTGTCCCCAACCTTGGTTTGAAAATGTGAATCAAGTCCAGCTGCTGCCAACTGTTGACCAATCCAGGATGAGTTGGTATCTACGATTTGACCAAGCAAGAGCTCAGTTCCGATGGCCAATACTTCAACCTTCACAGTGTTCCTCTTTCGGTGTTCCTCTTTCAGTGTTCCTCTTTCGGTGTTCCTCATCCGACTCACGGTTGCGAAGAACTGTTACCGGATTCCCGATGTTCGAAGCGCTCCGCGACCGTCAATCAGGTACTGAGCGCCAGACACCAGAGTGAAGACGACAGCAATCCACAACAACAAGTCAGCAATGAGGGAGGTTCCATCCAGCCATGGGCAGGTGGCAGCGGAAATAGCGACACCTTGGACGAAGACCTTGTACTTGCCCGACTTGCGGGCCGGAATGGCAAGGCCTTCCCGGGTCCAATACGAGCGGTAGGCCTGAATCCCGACTTCTCGGATAGCGATCAGGACGAGGGGCAGGAGGGGAAAGCGGCCAATCTTGACTAGCGCGAATCCGGCCAGCAATACAACTGCCTTGTCGGCCAGCGGATCAAAGAAGGCACCGAACTTGGTTGGGGTGGCCCGGCGGGCCAGCTTGCCATCAAAGGCGTCGGTGGCACCCAGGGCCCAACCCATGAAAAAAGTCAACCACCAAGGGTTCCGTTCCAAAATCAAGAGGGCGAATACCGGAGCTAGGAGAAGCCGGCTGATGGTCAGGCCATTGGCCGCCAAGGCATAGCGCGAGCTACCAATGAGATCCATGGTGGAACTCGCCGGGAGGTCACTGCCCATCCACGGTGCCTGCCGTAGTAGACACCAGCAGCGTTGCCGTCAGGTCGGGGCCCTCCGCGTTAACGACCTCAACCTTGATGAACGTTCCGACGGCGACGGAATCGGGAATCGTAACGATGCCGTCGATCTCGGGGGCTTCTCGATGGGACCGGCCAACGCCGGGTTCATCAACCAGGACCTCGATGGTCGAGCCGATCAGGTTGTCACGTCGTTGCTGGGTGATTCCATCTTGCAACTCCTGAAGCTCAGCCAGTCGCTCTGAAACCAACCCTGGGGGCACGACCTCGTCCAATTCAGCCGCATAGGTTCCTTCTTCCTTCGAATAGGAGAAGAAACCGCACCAATCGACCTGAGCTTCTTCGACGAATCGCAGGAGTTCATCATGGTCAGCTTCGGTTTCGCCCGGGTAGCCGACAATGAAGTTCGATCGGAACGCAGCCTCGGGTTCACGAGCACGGATGGCTTTGATTCGATCAAGGAACTGCTCGCCGCTCCCCCAGCGTCGCATGCGCCGCATCAACGGCCGGGAGACGTGTTGAAGATAAAGGTCAAAGTAGGGAACACCGGTGGCACAAATGGTGTCGATGAGATTGTCCGTCAGGTCTGAGGGATAGAGGTAGAGCAGGCGAACCCGGTCGACCCTCTCCGCAACCTGGTTGACCAAGGGAATGATGGATCGTTCGCCGACTCCCTGGTCTCGTCCGTAGGCAGCTAGGTCTTGGGCGACAAGGACAATTTCCTTCACATCCAGCTGTTCAACCTCGACCAGAATGGAGTCGATTGTTCGGGAGCGTTGCTTGCCCCGGAAGGTTGGGATGGCGCAGAAGCCGCAGTTGCGGTCACACCCTTCGGCAACTTTCACATAGGCCCAGGGGGCAGTCGCTGGGGGCCTTGGCAGCTCCAACAGATCCAGCTTGGGCACCGTCGCTACCGCACCGTTGCTTCCGGATGAGGCAATGGCTGCTTGGCGTGTGGTTCCGAGGGTTACCGGAACACCAAATCCGGCCACTCGGGTGATCTCCGGCATGGCTTCGGCCAGCTCGGGGCCATAGCGTTCGGCCATGCAGCCAGTCACGATGAGTTCGGCATCGCCTCGCTTCAAGTCGTCCAGAGACAAGACTGTGTCGACTGACTCTTGGCGCGCGTCTTCGATGAAAGCGCACGTATTGACCACAACCAGGTCAGCGTCCTCAACCCGGGTAGCAGGAACCATCCCGTCCGCAGCGAGAGTGCCGACAAGCTTGTCTGAATCAACCTGATTTTTGGGGCAGCCGAGAGTCTCGACCCAGTATCGACGAGTCACAGTGGCGTCAGGTTATCGAGACTAGGTTCGGCCTGTGTCGTGCTCGGGAGTAGCAATTCACCCGCGACGACCAGTCCCCGCTTCTGAGGCGTGAACGAATCTGGTTGTCGATCCACCAACTGGCACCTTGGAGGCTCTATTTTTGTGTCATGTTCCGCCGTGCCCAAATCGTGGGTTTCTTCTTGCTGCTCGTTGCTCTGATGACGGGTACTACCTGGCTGGCACAGGCCGGAGACGACGATTCACCCGAACTGGATTCGACGGGTACAACAGTGGCAACCCCCAGCGAGACGACGATCCAAACAACCGAGACCACACAGGCACCCCAGACAACACAGACCACGTCGTCTGAAATAGCAACGACTGCTGGCATCACAACATCAATTCAGGCATCAACCACTTCTGTTCTTGAGACC
>JAJRQY010000167.1 GCA_024280015.1 Actinomycetes bacterium | reverse complement strand
ACACTGAACCTTGGTCCAGTCACACAGGGTGTGTCAGGTCCCGGCACAGGGTGCCGGCCCGGTCAGCGTTCGTAGGAGGTTCGTCTTGCATTTCGGTGTCAACCTGAATAACCGTGAGCCACTCATTGCTCCACAGTATTCGCTTCACGATCTTCTTGATCTTTCCACGGCTGTTGAGGATGCCGGTTTCGACTCTGTCTGGGTAGGTGACAGCCTGTTCTCGAAGCCACGGTACGAGGCGATCAGTCTGCTATCGGCGATTTCGCAGCGCACCCAGAATGTGAAGCTCGGGACCGCGTGTCTTGTGACCTCAACCCGAAATCCTCTCTATTTGGCCCTCGAATGGGCGACCCTTGATGTCCTTTCCGGTGGGCGAACCATCCTGGGTGCCTGTATGGGGAATCCCGAGGTTGGGGTTCGCCGTGAGTTTGCTGCCCTTGGTCTCGATTTCAAGCATCGGGCTGGTATCTTCGAGGAGGGACTTGAGGTCCTCCGCAGCCTGTGGAACGACGGGTCGGTCACCTTCGACGGCGAACACTTTACCTACGATGATGTCGCGTTCTATTCAGGCACGGAGATGGGCCCACTCATGCCGGTGCAGTCTCCACCACCGATCTGGGTGGTATCGAACATACGCCTCTTGGGCAATCTCGACCCCGCGGTTGCCACCCGTCGCCTCCATCGTGCCTGTCGGCGCATCGTGCAGCTCGGAAGCGGCTGGATGACTTGCTGTCGTGCTCAACATCCCGAGGAAGTTGTTGAGCAGCTCGGGTATCTCAACGAGGCGGCGGACGTATTGGAGGTCGACATCTCCGACTATGCGATCTCTTATCAAGTCACGATGAACATCGCAGACTCTGCCGAAGAGGCAGAAGCAGCATTCGGTCAATACATATCTCAGTACTACCCGGAACTGAGCCAGTCGATGGACCTCTCGAACTGGGGTCCGGTGGGAACACCGGAGCAGATCATCGAGTGGCTCGAGACCTTCCGCGAAGCCGGAGTGACCCACTTCGTGTGTCGCTTTGGCGACCTTGACCAGTTTGGTCAGGTCGAGCGTTTCGCGAAAGAAGTGCTCCCACATTTCGACGATAACTAGCGCCAAGGAGGAATCGTGTCAGACAAACAACAAGAACCCCGCACCGAAGAGGACATGAGGAGGGCTGCTGAACTCATCGTCGACACATGCTTCGAGGTCGAAGAAGGTGATGTAGTGACGATCATCACCGACTCGCGGCGAAGCGAAGAAGCCGATATGGTTGCGACGGTCGTGTCCGAACGTGGTGCCTGGCCGGTGGTCATGAATAACGACACCCAGGTGCGAAGGGGACTCCAAGACACTCATTTCCCCATGGCGCCGCCTCGTAATCTTCATACGGCGATGGTCACGGCCGATGAGATCATCATCATGACCGACCTGGAGTGGGCGAATCGCTTTGCCCATGTCAGTGCGGTGAAGGAGTCGTGTGCTGCGAATGCACGAATCGGTTCTGTCGAGGAGGGTTTCGGTCGTTGGCCCATCTCCGTGGACGACATCGCACGCACAATTGGGAACGCAAAAGCTGCGATTGCGATCCTGGAGGGGGCGACCAGGGTTCGGGTCACTTCGCCGGGAGGAACCGACGTCACTGTCAACATTGAGCGGCGTCCCGCTCTCGAAGTCGTCCCGATCAAGAAGCGTGGGGCAATGATGGGGCCCGTGCCGCTGTGGGGAGAGGTCGCGTACGCTGCAGTCGAGGACCAGACCGAGGGAACCATCGTTGTCGATGGGAACATGTTGGGAATCGGTGTACCCCACAACGTTGAAACTCCGATCACGTGGAATATCGAGGGTGGCCGCTACCAGTCGATCGAGGGTGGGGCTGAGGCCCGTAGGCTTCGTGACACGGTCCGAGATGTCCCGGGTGCAGATATTGTCGGGGAGTTCGCATTCGGAACCAGTGATTTCGCCCCGCTCGGATCTCCCTCCGAAAAGGGACGCAAGGGCACTGTCCACTTCGCGCTCGGAGACAACCAGAACTGTTATCCGGGTGGCCAGAACACCTCCCGGCTACACCTGGACGGGGTGGTGCACAACGCAACGTTGGAGATTCTCGACACCGGCACGTTCATTCTTAAGGACGGGGTCTGGCAACTGTGAGCAGCGTACGGGTGATTGCACTTGAGGATGTCGATCCTGTCGAGCTTCCACGGGGGAGCTGGAGCCGAATACTGATTGGATCGGCGACTGTGGATGGCAATACATCCAGCCTCGGTTATTCGGTGTTCACACCCGGTACCGAGACCGACGACCTGTCCCACGCCGTCGAGGAGCTCGCATTCGTTGTAGCGGGGAGCGGTGTGCTTCGTATGGAGGATGAGGTCGTTGTTCTGGGTGCCGGCAGTGCCGCATTCATTCCAGCCGGTCTCTGGCACACCGTTGCTAACACGGGCGACGAGGACCTCGTGATGGTCTTCACCTTCCCAGATCGCGGATATCCCGCAACCGAGCGAGGCCCTGCTCGCACGTCATCGAACGGAGGCGTCTGATGACTTCGGACAACCGTCGAGACACCCCACGATCGACAGCGCCTGAGCAGGTAGCCCTGGCGTGTCGCATCATCGCCGCGTTTGGGCATGAGGATTTGACCCTTGGCCATGTCTCCGTTAGACCGGCTGGCAACGAACGTGTGTACATCAAGAGAAAGGGTGTCGCGCTCGGCGAAGTGACTGTGGAAGATGTGATAGAGATTGACCTCAACGATTCCGACTGCCTCTCCGTTCCTGGGATGCACCTTGAGGCGGCGATTCATGTTGAGGTCTATCGCAGCCGACCCGATGTCGGAGCGGTCATTCACAGCCACCCTCTCTATGCAACTGCCCTTGGCGCTACGGCGACAGATGCTCCACACCTCGAGTTTCTCGCCCACGATTCGGTCCTTTTTGAGGATGGGCTTGGTGTTTATAGCGACTCAGCAGAACTCATCACGACAACACAACAGGGCAGGGGGGTCGCCGAGGCTCTTGGCGGTCGCCGTGTTGCTCTGCTCAAGAACCACGGCGTCGTTGTCGTCGGCGAAGATATTCGCTGGGCGGTCATGGCAGCAGTGACCCTTGAGAGAGCCATTCATCTGCAATCTCTCGCGAGAAGCCTAGGAACGATTGAGCCCCTCTCCCGAAACGCAGCTGAGGCCATTTTCCCTGCCAAATATCAAGATGGTCTACTCGACGAGTATTGGGCGTTGTGGAAACGCCGTTTTTCTCCCCGTTCAGGCACCGAATCGTCAGATGGAGAAACAGGAGCCTGATGGTGCGCATGGATACGGTCATCAACGGGACTCGCTTCGATCGTGAGGTCGAGCCGAATGTGCTGCTGTTTGACTTCTTGCGCGACGAATTGGGGCTAACGGGGACGAACCGGTCTTGTGATGTCCAAGTGTGTGGTAGTTGTACGGTCCTCGTCGATGGTCTGCCAGTGAGTTCCTGCACGTTTCTTGCTTACGAAGCCGATGGGTCGGTCGTGGAAACGATTGAAGGTATTCGTGACTCCGATTTCTACAAGCGTGCCGAGTCGGCCTTTGTGAGCCACGCGGCCGTGCAGTGTGGGTTCTGCACACCAGGTTTCGTGATGACGTTGAAGTCGATTGTCGAAGACGGTGGGGGTGCAGACGAGGCACAGCTTCGTCGTAGCTTGAGCGGGAACCTTTGTCGATGCACCGGGTACCGCTCGATTCTTGATGCTGCCGCCGAGATTGTGGGCGAGCAATGACGTCGACGACCCGCGTCGAGCGTGAGCCGTCCGTCAGAGCCGTCGGCTCGAGTTTTCCACGAGTCGATGCTGTCGCCAAGATCGATGGTTCCGCAGACTACGTTGGTGATCTCGAGTTCGCCGGAATGCTCCACGGCAAGGTGCTGCGTAGCGATATCGGACATGGCCGAATCCGGGAGATTGATACCGAGACGGCTGAGCGGATGCCTGGTGTTGTCGCGATCCTCACCGGGAAGGACCTAGGAGACATCGATCCGTACTTTGGTCACGCGATTCGTGATCGGCCGATCGTCGCCATCGACACGGTGAGATTCGTCGGTGAGCCGGTCGCAGCAGTAGCTGCCGAGACCGAGGCGCAGGCCGAAGCTGCCTTGCTTGCGATCTCCGTGGAATATACCGATCTCCCGATCGTGGCCAACCTCGACTCGGCGCTCGCGAGCGATGCTGCCCTCGTCCATGATGGACCGATCAGGCCGGGTTTCGCGCACGGTCTTGGATCGCTTCCCGAGCGCGACGGCAATGTTTGTTATCGGTATGGATTTGACCGCGGCGATATTGATGATGCAGCGTCTCAGGCCGATATCATCATTGAAGAGGACTACGAGTTCCCCGCGGTCTACCAGTTCTCCATGGAGACCCACGCAGTGATTGCTCACCACGACGGTGGAGAGATCAATATGTGGGCGAACTGTCAGCACCCGTTTCTCGTTCGTGCCGAAATTGCGGCTCTTTTCGGATTCCCTGTCGATCGTGTACGCATCGTTGTGCCGTTCCTCGGTGGAGGTTTCGGCAGCAAGTCCTACACGAAGATGGAGCCCATCGCCGTTGCCCTCTCTCGCAAGGCTGGACGGGCGGTGCGCATCGTCAATCGCGTCGATGAGTCAATGGTTACGACACGTCGCCACAACATGAAGTGTCGGATGCGGACAATGGCGACAAGCGAGGGAAAACTTCTGGGCCGCAAGGTAGAGCTCTGGTTGGACACTGGAGCCTATGCGGACAACGGCCCGCGCGTGACCGCTACGGCCGCTGATGCAGCGGCGGGACCCTACCGCTGGCCATCGGTGGACGTGCAGGCTCACTGTGTGTACACAAACACTGGCCCGGCTGGCTCCTACCGCGCTTTTGGTGCGACCCACCTCCAGTGGATCGGCGAGTCCCAAATCGATGAGGTTGCCCGCCAGGCAAACATCGATCGGTTGGAGTTCCGTCGCCGGAACCTGCTTCGGCCCGGTGAAGAGGTTCGACCGGGAGGCCGACCACTTGACGCTGATCTCATCGGGGACGTTGAGAAAGCGGCGGCAGCCATAGGGTGGGGACGAGAACGTATCGCCAACCGAGGACT
This sequence comes from Actinomycetes bacterium, assembly GCA_024280015.1. Lineage (GTDB taxonomy): Bacteria > Actinomycetota > Acidimicrobiia > Acidimicrobiales > SZUA-35 > JAJRQY01. Next base: position 14,133 of record JAJRQY010000167.1, on the reverse strand, counting down.
GGGATTCTCGGTCGGGCTCCTCGCCGCCGGCGCTCACCCAGTTTCGACCGCTGCGGTGCGGATGGATGCCGACGGCGGAGTCATCGTGCTTGTCGGATCGACCGAGATGGGGCAGGGTACCCGGACAGTGATGGCCCAAATCGCGGCTGAGGTCCTGGTGATGGACCCCGCTGGAGTCACTGTCCACGGGACTGACACTCGATTCACGCCCTATGACCGCTCGACCGGGGCAAGCCGCTCGACCACGGTTGCCGGCAGGGCCGTTGAGCTGGCGGCACGAGAGGTCCTGGACTCTCTACTTGAGACCGCGGCATCGTTTTTCGGCGGGATAGACCCTGACGAACTTGAGGCCAGCAACGGGCAGATCTGGTACCGCGACGAGTCGGCCGGGTATGCAGAGCTCATTGCCGAACGGTTCGGTTTCGTCGGCGGTGAGTTACGCGGCCACGGTGAGGTGAAACCACACAACGGTGGTGGTTCGTACGCCGAAGGACCGGTGTTCTGGGAGGTCTGTATCGCCGGGGCGGAGATCGAGGTCGATCGGGATACGGGCATCGTTCGGGTCCTGCAGACATCAAGTGTCGCGGACGTTGGGAGAGCGATCAACCCCCAGTTGATTGAGAGACAAGATGAGGGCGGTGCGTTGCAGGGCATCGGTAACGCACTCTTCGAGGAAATGATTCATACAGAAGACGGCGTACTCCTCAACGATACGCTCCTCGACTACCGCATCCCGACCACTGACGACTTACCGGAGAAGATGACTTGCATCATTGTTGAGAACGAGGACGGGCCGGGACCGTTTGGTGCAAAAGGGTGCGGTGAGGGAGTTCTTGCAGCGCTTCCTGCGGCGATCGTGAACGCGCTCGCTGATGCCGGAGTACCTATGGCCGAGTTGCCGCTCACCCCCGAGCGTGTGTGGCGTCAGATTCAAAAGATCGAACAAAGAGAATTAGAGAGGAGACCGTAATGGTTACGTACGAGAGAGCAGCGATAATTGGAACCGGAACGATGGGGCCCGGGATGGGGGCTGTACTGGAGCGGGCTGGCACAAAGACCTTCCTCTATGACATCGACCCGGCTGCGATAGAGCGAGCGAAGATAGGCGTCGACCTTGCACGGGGCGTGCTCGACAGGCTCGATGCACCGAAAGTAGCAGGCGGATCGATCGAGTTCACGACCGACCTGGCCGCAGCGGTCAGTGGCGCGGACCTTGTGATGGAGGCCGTGCCGGAGAACCTTGAGCTGAAGCAGCGGGTCTTTGCGGATCTTGTCACCTATGCGCCCGAGACGGCGGTGCTGGCTTCGAACACGTCCGGTATACCGATCACGAAGATTGCAGAAGGCAGTTCAGCCGCCGACCGCATCATTGGCATGCACTGGTCGAACCCGCCTCATCTCATTCCGATGATCGAGATCGTACCTGGCGACCAGACGTCCACCGAGGTGAAGGATCAACTGATCGGCTTCATCAATTCCTTTGGATACGAGGCCGTTACCGAGCGCGAGGTACCGGGGTTCGTCGAAAACCGGATTCTCTATGCGGTGTTGCGTGAGGTTGTCGAACTTGTCGAGCGCGGAATTATTAGCCATGCCGACATGGACACCTGCGTCAAGTGGGGCATCGGCTACAAGCTCGCGGTGATCGGACCACTCGAACTCATCGACATGGCCGGGTTGGATATCTACAACAGCGTCGGATCGTACCTCAATAAGGACCTTTCGACCGCCTCGGAGGTGTCGAGTCTGATCACCGATAAGGTCGCTGAGGGCCGACTCGGGATCAAGACACTGGGCGGCATCTATGACTACAACGCAGATGATGTCAAGGCCCTTGGAGCGATGCGAGCGGCCAAGTTGATAGCAGTCCGCAAGGCGTTGGAGCAATTCGATGGTGACCAAGGAGGCGCATGACCATGGCAGACAAGAAGGTATACATTCTTGATTCTGGCTCGCTGGTAATCGACCGTTCGCAGGTCCTTTGGCACATCGACGTCGGCACACCGGTGAGGTTCCCCGTATACAGCGTTCTGGTCGAGCACCCCGACGGTCTCTTCATGTTCGACACGGGATACGACCTCGACCACGTGAACAAGGTCCTCCCTTTCGAGCTTCCAGAGCAGACTGATGACCAGACGATTCCGGCCCAGCTCGAGAAGTGTGGGTTCCACGCCGAGCAGGTCAACTACGTCATCAACTCCCATTTCCACTTTGACCATGTGGGTGGGAACAAGTACCTGACGAACGCAACGACGCTCGTCAGCAAGGAGGAACTCCGCCATGCGAAAGTGCCGGAGCCCTTCGAACATCTTGGGTACTCGGACCTCACATTCGACTACCCAGGGACGAAGTACGAGCAGGTCACCGGCGATATTGAGATCGCTGAAGGGGTGTGGCTCTTCGAGACACCGGGACACACTGCGGGCCACTACTCGATGATGGTGGAGATGGATGGCGGACCATCCATGATCTTCGCCGGCGACGCCGCCTACACATTCGAGAATCTGGAACGTGAGATCGTCGGAGGATTCCACCTCGACCCGACAGCAAGCATTGAGTCGATCCGTCGTCTCAAGCTGCTTGCCAAAGAGCACGAAGCGGAGATTTATCCATCACATGAGATGGAACCGTTCTTGGCGTGGAATAAAGCACCGGAGCACTACAGGGGCTGATCCGAACGGTCAGTGAGTTACGAACAGAAAGGCAATAGGGAGGCCACCATGAAACACAAAAACCGTATAGCGATCGTCACCGGTTCAGCACAGGGCATCGGGGCGGCCATCGCGAGAAAGCTGAGTTCGGAGGGTGCGTCCGTGGTTATCGCGGACATCAATGGCGAAGGTGCCGCCGAGGTCGCTGCGTCGTTGCCCGACGCCCTCGCGGTCACTGTTGACACAAGTTCCGAGGATCAGGTCAATGCCATGGTCGATGCCTGCATTGGTCGCTTTGGCAAGGTGGACATCCTGGTCAACAATGCCGCGATCGTTCCCTTCACGGAATGGGACGACATTGATTTCGCCGAATGGCGCAGGATCATGTCGGTGAACCTTGACGGCGTCTTTCTGACAAGCCGTTCGGTGTATCCGCACATGCGGGATGCGGCCTACGGTCGGATCGTGAACATCGCTTCGAACGTCTTCGTCGCGGGTACTCCGAACCTTGCCCACTACGTGGCATCAAAGGGTGGCGTCGTCGGGTTTACTCGAGCCCTCGCTACCGAACTTGGAAAGTACGGGATCACCGTGAACGCGGTCGCTCCCGGTCTCACCGAGACCGAGGGAACAATCGCGAGTCCACACGCGGAGGCCTTCGACTTCGTCCAGAGCTTGCAAGCGATACCGCGCCGTGGATTGGCAACAGACATTGCTCCGGCGGTTGCGTTCCTCACGTCCGAAGAGGCGGCCTGGGTCACCGGATCCCTGCTTGTCGTCGACGGCGGACACACGAGACATTAAGGAATAACCATGGCAGACTTTGCTCTCGATCAGGCCGGAACCATTCTGGCGGTAGCCGATTTTGAGGCTTCCCTGGAGTTCTATACCAAGAGACTGGGACTCGAACCGGTGATGATGTTCGACGACCCCCCGTTTGCGATCCTCGGTCGCGATTCGTTTCGGCTTTGTCTCGCTGAGCAGGGTCACCCGTCTGCCGACGACAGCCCGGGGGTGGTCATGCAGACCCTGCCCGATGTGATGACACCACCGATCAGGATCGTTCTGTGGGTCCCAGACTGTCGTGCGGCGTACAACGCCCTTGTGGAAGAAGGTGTGCATTTCCTGACTCCGCCGATCGCTCCACCGTGGGGCGGACTGCGGTGTTTCGCCACCGATCCCGACGGGTATCTCGTTGAACTGGAAGAGCTGGCGGATCACGGATGAGCTTCCGGCCTTTGTCCAGTGAGAGTGGCCGCGGTTCGGTGTATTCACCGTTGGGGGAATCGAAGCCGTGAAGCTGCCACCGTTTGCCATGCACCGTCCTTCGTCGGTGAGCGAGGCAACCAAATATCTCCGGGAGTTTGGCGATGGAGGTGTTGTCTATTGTGGCGGCACCGAGTTGCTTCTCGTGATGAAACTGGGTCTGTCGGACTTCGATCACCTGGTCGATATCAAGCGGATCCCGGGGCTCGGAACGATCTCGGTGACCGGCGAGACGCTCAGGATCGGCGCTACCGCCACCCATCGTGAGATTGAGACGAACCGCGAGATAACACAGCGTTGGCCGGGTTTGGCGGCGATGACGAGACAGGTGGCGAATGTACGAGTCCGCAACGTGGGCACACTTGGAGGGAACTTAGCGTTCGCCGACCCGGCTTCAGACCCAGCGACATTTCTCCTGGCCTCCGACGCGTTGATCGATATCCGCAACGCCGATGGAGAGCTACGCCAGGTGCCGATCAGTGAGTTTCATATCGGTGCCTATCAGACCGTACTTGGAGAGTCCGAGCTGATAGAGGCGATTCTGGTTCCTGAGCCAGCCGCCGGCACGACCGTGGTGCACGAACGGATCCGCTTTCATGAGCGGCCAGCGGTAACCGTCACGGTCGCAGGGACCGTACGGGAGGGAACGATCATCGACGTGAAGATTGCCGTTGGTTCGGTGGGCTCGGTTCCAATCCGGATCGTCGAGGCTGAGGCGAGGCTGCGTGGAATTGAGCAAGGTTCCCTCGAGTCGGCGCTCCGGGACACCACGGAAGCCGTGGAGGCGACTGTGGAACCAGTCGAGGACCTGAACGGATCGGTGGAATATAAACGTCATCTCGCAGGTGTTCTGGCGGGGCGAGCAGCTGGGCAATGTCTGCGCCAGGCGTTCGACGCGGGAGTGGGTCTGTGACATTGGACCCGCGCAATCAGCAAGGAAGTCGGGAATGAACCTATCGAATAGTTTCCGTATCGATGCACCAATCGGTGATGTCTGGGAAGTGCTTGGCGACTTTGGCACCGTTGCTCGCTGCATGCCCGGGGCTCAGCTCCACGAAGTACGCGGTGACGAACTCCTCGGATCGGTCACGGTACGTCTCGGACCCATGAAGGCGCAGTACGACGGGGTGGCTCGCATTGTGGAGCAGGACGCTCCGGCGTTTCGAATGGTCATTCAGGGTTCGGGTAAGAATAAACGCGGAGGTGGGACCGCCAAGGCAACGATGATTGCATCTCTCGCACAAGATGCTGGCGAGTGCGTTGTGAGCGTCGAGACGGAGCTTGCGATCACGGGTCGACCAGCACAGATGGGGCAGGGACTTCTTCAGGATGTCGCCGAGCAGATAGTCAATCAGTTCGCCGAACGGCTCCAAGCGGAGTTGTCGTCGAGCCCAGAAGCGGCGGAGTCGGTACCGCCGCCGAGCGAGGACGCACTCGATCTGGGTACAGCAGTGTCGGGTCCACTCATGGCGAGGGTCGGACCGCTTCTTTTAGCGGGTTCGGTAGCTCTCGTTGTCGCGTGGTGGCTGTTCAAAAGGGGGTGAGACAGCACGCCGGCAGAGGTCATTGTGTCGCCGGTCTCCAGCGACACAATGACCTCGCTACTGCTTTCCACACAGACAAGATTTTGTATCTTGTTAGCAGTTGACTGCTGACAAGATAAGCTCTACGGTAAACAGGAGACGTTGAACTTGTGGTTACAGGTTCTTCGTCCCGGGTTCATGTCACAAGGAGGACCCAATGTCCACGAGATCTCCCGATTTCACTCTCGCCGCTGGCCCTACGACAGTGTCGGCGCGTGTTCTCGCCGCCCAAGGGTCGCCAGTCACCTATCACTATGATCCCGCGTTCCTCGATCGTTTTCGCACGCTCGGTGAGCTGGTTGGGAAGGTGTACGGAACGACGAACGACATCATTCTTATGCAGGGCGAAGCAGTTCTGGGGCTCGAGGCGGCCGTCGTCGCCACGGTTCGCCCCGGGATGAAGGTCATCAACTTGGCGAACGGTCCCTATGGCAAGGGGATGGGTTACTGGTTAGTTGCCCATGGTGCCGAGGTCGTCGAAGTTGAAACCGGGTTCAGGGAAGTCCCAACTCCGGAGATGATCGAGGCAGCCGTCCTGGCCAATCCCGATGCTGAGATGCTCGCCGTTGTCCATGTCGAGACACCGTGCGGCACCGTCTCCCCCCTCAAGGAGATCGGTGAGATTTGCCGCCGCAATGGCATTGTGTCGCTGGTGGATGCAGTGGCGTCACTGGGCGGCGTGGAGATTCAGCCAGACGAGTGGGGCCTCGACATCTGCGTCTCGGCGCCGCAGAAGTGTCTTGGCGGCCCGAGTGGCATGTCCCTTCTCGCGATCAGCCAGCAGGCCTGGGATCTCATTGCCAAGAACCCGAACGCACCACGTGACTCGTTCCTGTCCATTCTCGACTGGAAGAGCAAGTGGTTGGAGGGAGGCAAGTTTCCCTATACGCCATCCGTATCGGATGTTCATGGTGTCATCGCAGCATGCGAGCAGGTTCTTGAAGAGGGTGTGGCAGAGGCGGTTCGACGGCATCACCGTACCGCAGCGGCGAGTCAGGCCGGGGTGCTTGCCATGGGCCTCGAACTGTGGCCCCTGGATCCGGCGACCGCAGCGAATTCGGCGACCGCGGTGAAGTTGCCGGACACTCTCACCGACGAGCAGGTACGCGACCACATCCGGCACCGATACGGTGTCATGATCTCCGGATCCCTGGGTGCTGGGAACCTGGTGAGGATTGGTCATATGGGAGAGACGGCACGCAGCCTCTATCCGATCATTGGACTGGCGGCCCTCGGTCGGGGTCTCCGTGATCTGGGACACGACGTCAACCTCGGCAAGGGTATTGACGCCGCAATGGCGGCACTGAGCGACGCTCCGAACCTGTAGCCGACCATGGCATTCGGTGTCATGACGCGGGCGCGGGAGGCTGGGCAGGAGGCGCGGATCTCTTGGCAGATGTAGCCGAAGGTTTCGATAGCAAAAGGAAGTGTCGAGATGAAAGCAGTTGTTCTAGTCGCACCGGGTGACGTGCAGGTTCTTACCGTTCCCGATCCCGAGATCATCGATCCAGGGGATGCGATCGTTGCGGTTCGCGAGAGCGCGATTTGTGGAGCCGATCTTTTCCCATTCCACGGCTTTACGCCTGGTTTCGAGAACGGAACGGTGTTGGGTCACGAATTCGTTGGAGAGGTTGTTGCGGTCGGTGCTGGGGTACGCCACATCCAGACGGGTCAACGGGTGGTTGCCACAAGCACGATTTCTGACGGTGACTGTGACCACTGTGTCGCGGGCAGGCCGTCGCAGTGTCTCAGTCGTAGCCTCTTCGGGTATTCGGGTGTATACCCCCGCCTCGATGGTGGTCAGGCCGAGTTTGTTCGGGTCCCGGCTGCGGATCGGGTGCTCATGGCCCTCGACGACAGGGTGTCTGACGAAGCGGCAGTGTTCCTTGCTGATGTACTCCCCACCGGGTATGGCGCCATCCAGCGTGCCGGCACCAGGCTGGGTGACGTTGTCGCGGTTGTCGGATGCGGTCCGGTTGGGTTGATGGCGGTGCTGTGTGCCACGAGGCTCGCGTCCCGCGTCATAGCAGTCGACACGATTCCGGCCCGCAGAGATCTCGCTGAGAGTTTGGGCGCCACGGCGGTTGCTCCTGAGGACTCCTTGGAGCTCGTCAATGAGTTCACCCGGGGGCTGGGCGCAGATGTCGTTGCCGAAGCAGCCGGGAGTGTCGGCGGGTTGACCCTGGCCCTCGGACTCGTGCGGGGCCGCGGTGTCGTTTCGGTGGTTGGTGCACACTTCGAGCCGGACTACCCGCTCGACAACGGCCACATGTTCGAGCGCGAGGTCTCCCTTGTATTCACGATCGGCGACCCGTTCAACGACCGCGGCCGCCTGCTTGACCTGATGGTCAGTGGCGTGATCGATCCGACAGTCGTCGTCAGCCATCGCATGCCTCTCAGTGAGGCCGCCGACGCCTACGCCCTCTTTGATGCACGCGAGGCGACCAAGGTGATCCTCACGTGTTCATCGTGACCTGACCAGGACCGAGTGCGGTGGTTCAGCAATCGTATGGACGATTTCACTACACCGAGTCCGGGTGGTCCGACTTGGTTGGCCCGGCAATGGGGATGACTGCGTATCTCCGGGCGGGCAGTTCGGGCGTGGAAGGATCTTGTCGACAATCATCCACGCTATGATTACTGTTGACTGTTAACACAAGAGGCGACTACGATGCTATTTATGACGGAGGTTCGGCAGAACGCGCGAACCTACTCGGCCAGAGGCTCGGCCGAATGGAAGGAGACTGGCAATGGGTAAACCGACCAAGATCAGATGGCGGGGGTGGCCTCTAATGGTTACCGTGCTCGCCTTGGTTGGTGCGGCGTGTGCTTCAAGCACAGCTAGCACCACCACAACGGCTGCCCCGGCGGCAGCTACAACAACTGCGGCAGTCGTTGCCGCCCCGAAGGTTACGAAGGTAGCCGTCGCAGCGCCCGAAGAACCGGTCGACTTCGGCTGGAACCAGCAAGGCGTTGAGGGTGCACAGGCAGCCGCTGCAGCAGCAGGTATCGAGGTAGAGGTCGCAGGTGGATTGGGGTACGACGCCCCGACCCAGACCCTTCGACAGCTCGCTGAAACGGCAGACCTAATCTTTGCGCATGCTTCGGGATTTGGTGACGCGGCGAAGGAAGTCGCTCTCGAAACGGGCGTTCCTGTCGTTGTGTACAGCTCACCCGACGCGAGGGAACCAGGTGTCGCGGCCTTTGTGGGGACGAGCGCCGAAGAAGGCGGGTACCTTGCTGGAATCCTCGCAGCAGAGACCACGATGACGGGAACCCTCGGCATTGTGATTTCCGCAGATGACTTCAACTGGAACAGGCACTCCGGCGGATTCGTCGCAGGTGCATGCTCGGTCAACCCATCAATTGACATTCTCTTGGTTCAGATCGGTGAGGCCGCCTATGGCGACGTCGAAGGTGGCACTCGTGTCACCGAGAGCGTTATTGCCGGTGGTGCCGATGTCATCCTGGGCAATGGTGACGGTTCTTCGTTTGGGATGATTCGTGCGGTGGAAACTGCCGACGCTCCCGCCGGCGCCGACAAGGTGTGGTTCATCGACGTGATCGGTAACAAAACCTCCGTGGACACCGAAAACGTGCTCCTCTCATCCATCCTTTGGGACTTTGGGCCCACCTATCTGCAGGCGATTAAGGATGTTGACGCAGGAACCTTCGGCGACAGCAACTATGTGTTGAATCTGGAGACCGGGGGCATTGCCCTCCTCAAGACTGACAACATCCCCGGTCCTCTGTGGGACCAGTTGGAGACAGCCAAGGCTGGGATTATCGACGGCAGCATCGAAGTGCCGGCAGCCGAGACTCGTGCAGAGGTCGAGGCTCTGATTGGCTGCGGAAGCTGACCACAAATGAGAGCGGGCGGCCCCGGTGCTTCGGATAGCGCCGGGGCCGCTTGCGCCTGAGGTACCGTCACGATCGGAAAACAATCAAGAGCGAGGAGAATCGTCCCCATGGACGCTGAGGCAATCCGATCGGAGCGGGATTCCGGGACACCCCTGATCGAACTCATCGGGATTACGAAACGGTGTCCTGGCGTGCTGGCGAACGACGACATCACCCTGACTGTCGAGCGGGGTGAGGTTCACTGCCTTCTGGGCGAGAACGGTGCGGGCAAGTCAACGCTGATCAGCATCCTTAGCGGCATGACGGTTCCCGATGCGGGGATGATCCGTATCGGCGGCACCGAGACTTCGATGGATTCTCCTCGCCACGCGCTCGACCTCGGCATCGGCACCGTGTATCAACACGCAACCCTCGTGCCAACTCTCACCGTGCTTGAGAACCTGATCCTTGGGAACACCACCGGTGTGCGGCTCAACGAAGCCGAAGGTCTCAGACGTCTCGACGAGCTTGCGAGCATCCTGGGCGCCGACGTGGACCCGAACGCTGTTGCCGGGAACCTCGCGTTGGACGAACAACAGGTTATCGAGATCATCAAGGCCCTGTGGAAGGGAAAAGCCGCCCTCATCCTGGATGAGCCGACCTCGATGTTGACTCCTGCAGGTGTCGGCGAGCTAGCCAATATGCTCCAACGGCTCAAGGGCACTGGTCTGGGGATCGTCTTTATTACTCACATGCTTCATGAAGCCATCGAGATGGGTGATCGGGTCACGGTGCTTCGGCAGGGTCGCGTGGTAGGGACGATCGCCCCCGCGGAGCTGCGGTCCACCGATCCCGAGCGGCTACGGGAACGCATCGTCGAGATTATGTTTGGCGAAGAAGCCAACGAGTTGAGTGACGTAGCCGAGCTCCACGTCGAGGCGTCCGGAAGCACCTCTCCGGATGAACCCGATTCCGGTGGCAGTTCTGATGGGCAAGGCCAGCCAGCCGGGGAACCGATTCTGAAGCTCGAACGAGTCTCCCTAGAACCATCGCAGTCGAGCCACGGGCTCCACGAAGTCGATCTGACCATCGCCGAAGGTGAGATTCTCGGAGTCGCCGGAGTCGGAGGCAACGGCCAGAAGGAACTAGCCGAGGTGTTGGCTGGCCAGCGTCCCATCGATAGCGGCAGCATATCCCTCCGACACAACGGGGCGTTCATCCAGATCGGTCGCCTGGGAGTCCACTCTCGCCATGAGATGGGTTTGAGATATCTGAGCGATGATCGACGAGGCGAGGCGGTGGTCGGAACGATGAGTGTGGCAATCAACCTGGTCTTGAAGAGGATCGGGAAACCTCCTTTCTGGAAACGACAGATCATCCAACACGCCGAGGTCTGGCAGCACGCCGAGGCAGTAATCAAGGAGTTCGATATCCGTACCCCTGGTCCCGATACGAACATCGGGAAGCTGTCGGGCGGCAACATCCAAAAGGCGATTCTTGCTCGAGAGACGGCGTCGGATCCCAGAATCGTGGTGTACAACAAACCAACACATGGGCTTGATATTCGTACCTCACTAGCGGTCCGTGAACGGATCCGTCAGATGGCTGCCGACGGAGTGAGTGCCGTCGTCATCTCGAATCATCTCGAAGAGCTTCTTGATCTCTGTGGCCGCATCGCTGTCGTGTCGAAGGGACGCATCGTGGGGATTGTCGAGAACGGGCCGAACGCCGAACGCCGCATAGGGGACCTGATGGTTGGCGCCTTCGCCCTATGAAACCCACCGACACTAAGCCACCGGAGATGACTGATGAACACACCGTGGTGAGCGATGGGCTCGCTGGCGGACTCTCCAACGCGGAGGACACCCCTGGGATTTCACTCGGATCTTCTCGTATGGAGAAGATCCGTCGCTCGATGCTTCTGACAATTCTGCCACTTGTTGCCGCCATGGTTGTGGGTGGACTGTTCTTGTTTGCCTTGGGACGGGATCCGCTCGCGTTCTACGCCACGATGATCCACCGAGCGATTATCAGTCCCTCGGGGCTTCAAGAGACACTGATCCGTATGGCCCCACTGCTTCTTATCTCCGCTGGGCTGATCGTTGCTTTCAGCGCAGGGATCTGGAACCTGGGTGGCGACGGACAGTTCATGCTCGGCGCTGCATTGGTTGGTGGACTGGCCGCATCATCTGCCGAAGTGATGCCACGTGGACTCATGCTGGTGTTGATGCTCCTGATAGCCGGAACCCTTGGTGCCGTGTGGACCATTATCCCTGCCGTGATGAAGGCCCGCTACGGGATAAACGAGATCATCACGACGCTGATGATGAGTTTTATTGGGGTGAATCTCGCCAGTTTGCTTGTCAAAGTCATGTTCCTTGACGACAGACCTGGTATCCAAACCCCGCGAACCCCGGTCCTGGATGTCGCCGACCGTCTGCCGACATTGTTTGGCACACGAGTGCATTCCGGCGTGATCATCGGGGTTGTCGCCGTGGTCGGTGTACACCTCTTGATGACGCGCACCTCGCTCGGTCTTCGGCTGAAGGTACTCGGTGCAAACGTGAAGGCAGCACACCACGCTGGCCTCGGGGTCTCTCAGTTGACGATAGCGACCTTCTTGCTGAGCGGCATGTTCATGGGGCTGGCGGGAGGTGTCGAGGTGCTCGGCGTACAGGGATTTGTCCGGGCCGACTGGAATCCATCCTTCGGCCTTGTTGCAGTTCCACTTGTGTTCCTTGCTCGCATGAATGGGTGGGTAACGATCGCTTTCGTGTTCCTCCTGTCGGTGCTCTCTATCGGTGGCGAATTGGCGACCCGTGACGCTGGTCTCCCGAACCAGTTCGGTTTGCTCATCGTTGCGTTGGTACTGCTCTTCATGACTGTCGCCGAATACTTTGAGTCCAGGCGACTCCGTGGTGAACGGACGGTCTGGGCAACGATGGCGGTTCGGTTCCTATCGCGGGGAGATGCGGCCGGTGAGTGAGGCCCTCATAACCGCGTTGCTCGTGGGGGCTATAGCGGCGTCGGTTCCGCTGATGCTGGCGGGTCTCGGTGAACTCATCTCCGAGCGCGCCGGTGTGCTCAATGTCGGTCTTGAAGGCATGATGCTCATGGGGGCGTATGGCGGCTTTGTTGTTGCCCTCGCTACCGGGTCGACGTGGATGGGGTTCGTCGGGGGAGCGGTCGCCGGCGGGTTGGTTTCGTTGGTGATGGTGGTTCTGTGCGTGCGATGGGGTCTCGACCAAATTGTTGTCGGCATTGGAATTCTGCTCGGAGCGGAGGGCCTGACGAGTCTGTTGCACGCCGCGCAGTTTGCCAACACCTACCCGAGGCTTGGCAAGGCAGCTGCACCGAGCATTCCGTGGTTTTCCGACATTCCGGTAGTTGGCCGGGTCGTATTTGGCGAACCCTACATGGTGTATGTGACGCTCATCGCCGTCTTCGTAGCGGGGTGGGTGCTGCGCAAGACGCCGTGGGGTCTTGCGATCCGTGCGACTGGGGAGAGTCCGGAGGCGGTTGATGCCGCCGGTGTGAACGTTGTCCTCGTGCGGTCTTTGGCCACGCTGAGTGCCGGTGTGTTGGCCGGTTTGGGTGGGGCGTATCTGTCGCTCGTTAGCTCCGGGAACTTCATTCCACTCATGACCGGCGGTCGTGGTTTCATGGCCCTCGTACTTGCCATGCTGGCTCGAGGGCGTCCGATCTGGCTTGCCTTAGGGGCACTGCTATTCGGATTTGCCACTGCCTTGACTACCGCACTCCAGATTTTCGGCATCGACATCAGGCCCGAGATCGTCAACAGTCTTCCCTTTGTCGTGGTTCTTGTGGTGCTCACACTCTTCGGCCGTGACGACTATTTGCCAAGTTCGCTCGCCCTGCCATATGTGAGGGGTGAAAGGTGATCGACCGCCGCTGGGTCCGTGTGAGGCGGTTGGTGCCCGCCATGCTGGCACTCCTGCTGGTGGGTGGAGCGTGTGGTACCAGCGCTACTGGAGCCGGGGACGACGTTGTTGACGCGACCCCCGTTGCGTTCGCTTCGAGTGATGGAGCGGTGGAATACCCCGACGCTCCACGTGAAATCTCCACGCGGTGGTGGCTGATTCCGGCGGTCGCTGACGCACCACCGAGCAGTGATCCACAGGAACGGGCAGCAGCCGACGTTTTGCAGAGTTTCTTCGGATCAGACTCGGCGGAGGCCATGGCACCCGTCTCGGTTGGCCCGGCAGGAACCTTTGCCGACTTCATGATCATCATGCAAGCCATTAGCGGGCGTCACCCCATGGAAGAGGTGATTTCGCGACGGGTACCTCGAATTGTCGACCGCAAGAATCTTCCCGACATGCTGGTCGATGCAGAGATCTCGGAGGATCGCAGCACCGGGTCGGGTGTCGCGAATCGTACGACCTTCGATCAGTTTGTGATGCGAGTTGGCCCGGATGGGGCAATGCGCCTCGTGGAGTTCCGTCGTGACGGAGTATGGATTTCCGAACTCGTCATCGCAGGTGACGCGGTGCGGTCCGTCGACACCGGCGGTGTGAATATCGTTGCTGTGCTGCGGTCGAGGATCGGTCGTTACATGGTCGCGGGCACTCTCGACGGGGTAGGTGCACAACGATGGTCGCTCGATGATGCTCGCCTTGAGTCGGTCGGCGGCGACCAACAGGCTGTCCTGCTCTTCTCTGAGATCGGTGTGACGGGGCCTGATGGGCTCGCACCGTTCCTGATCACCTTTGACGACGGGGGATTCGCAGGCCGCGGGGCGCGACTCATCTTGCCGCCTCTCGGTACCGATT
>JAJRQY010000166.1 GCA_024280015.1 Actinomycetes bacterium | reverse complement strand
TCGGCGGAGGTTGCATTCGGTGGTTGGGTATCGTTCACCGGCAGCGGTTCGTGAAGAGTTCGAGTTATTAGCAGTGGCTTGATGCCGCGAAATCAGTTACTCACTCCATTCTGGCCCCTGCTGCTTTATGCCGCATGCCTGGACCTCCGCCACGCAAGCCGTTTCTCACAGGATGAGAGGCGGCTTTTGATGGTTCTGGCCCCAGCAAACATGACAGCCCTGTCCCACCAAGACGGGCGATCGAGTACAACAGAACAGTCCACCTAAGGAGGCGGCGAAGATGACAGACATGGCTATGACACCCCACGACTCACAGACGCCGGTCGAGGTTGGCAACGTCCGTACATGGGCGACCGATCTTGACGAAAAGACAATGGCCCAGGCCCACCGCACGGCTAACCTGCCCTTCGTTCACAAGCCGCTTGCGTTGATGGCCGATGCACACCTGGGTATGGGTGCCACCATTGGCTCGGTGGTTGCCACAAAAGGTTCGATCATTCCCGCAGCGGTCGGTGTCGACATCGGTTGTGGCATGGTTGCCCAGAAGACGGTCTTCTCGCGGGATCAGGTGGATGAGTACTTGAGGCAAATCCACGCCGGTATTGCCAGGGCGGTTCCCTCTGGTCAGCCCAAACGCGGCAACCGCAACGCTGGCTCGCGAACCCGCTCCGCGGACTCCAAGGTTCTCAGTCGGTTGGTGCGGACCGCACCTGAGGTCAGGAGTGACAAGTTCAATCCGAAGAAGATCGCAGCTCAGTTTGGGACCCTTGGTGGTGGAAACCATTTCGTTGAGCTGACCGTTGATGAGGACGATCATGTTTGGATTGTTCTCCATTCAGGGTCGCGCGGACCAGGCAACCTGTTTGCTCAGGAGTACATCGGTCGGGCACGAAAGATGGTGAGAGCTGTGCTCGAGCATCCGCTTGAGGATCCAGACCTTGCCCATTTCGTGCAGGGAACTGCCGAGTTCGATTCTTACATCCAGGGCATGCTCTGGGCTCAGGATTACGCGCTCGAGAGCCGAGCACAGATGATGGATGAGGTGCTGAAGGTCATTGCGAAGGTGATGGACCATCGAGGCTTTGTTCACCAGGGCAAGAAGATTCAGTGCCATCACAACTATGCGTCGTTTGAACATCACGATGGCGTTGAGATGTGGGTAACTCGAAAGGGTGCAATCGATGCGTCCGAGGGTGCGTGGGGCATCATCCCGGGGTCGATGGCGACAGGATCGTTTATTGTTTCTGGGTTGGGTAGCCCTGCGGCCTACCGCTCAGCATCACACGGCGCTGGTCGCAGGATGTCGCGGACAGCGGCGCGTAAGAACCTCACGGAGGAGTCGCTGGACGCAGTGATGGCTGGCATTGCGTGGAACGAGGACTCACGGGGCCTGCTCGACGAGCATCCTGATGCGTACAAGGACATTGGTGAGGTGATGGAGAACCAGAAGGATCTTGTGATGGTCGAGCATCGCCTGGAGACCATCCTCAACTACAAGGGCGCCTAGCTTGACCCGGACCGCTGTCGGAACGGTCCGGGTCCAACCCGATTAGCGCGCGTACTAAGCGCTGGGGTTGGGTGAGCTATTTGTCACCCGTCAAGGTTTGTCGACACTGCGTCGATATGTTGTCGACATAGTGTTGATAACAGTGGTGTTGACAAGGCTGATGACGGAGCGTGCGTAGTGTTTCTTGCCTTACGGGACTTGTGGTTTGCTCGAGGTCGATTCGCCTTGGTCGGTTCGGTAATTGGGCTGGTCGCGCTCATGGCGACGCTGTTGTCGGGACTCGCCAACGGCCTCGTCGACGACGGAATCTCGGGATTGCGTCGGTTGCCCATGACGCACTTGGCCTTCCAAGAGGGCGCCAACAGCACCTTCTCCCGCTCGACGCTCACCTCTGAATCACTCGCTGAATGGGATGGAGTGGACGGGGCGGAGGCATCACCAATCGGCGTGTCATTCTTCAACGCTCGACTCTCCGACGGCACCACTATTGATATGGCCCTCTTGGGCGTCCGGACCGAGAGCTTCTTGGTGCCACCGGGACCGGCCCGTGATTCCCTAGACGGCGAGCCGGGGCTGATCTTGAGTGACCGATTCAAGGAAGAAGGTCTCAAGGTTGGTGATGAAGTGACGGTGGTTGGTATCGATAAGACGTTGCCCATTCTGGGGTTCACCTTCTCCGGGTCCTATGGGCACGTCGACATCGCATTTACGACCCTGGCAACCTGGCAACAGCTCCGTTTTGGAGACAACGCCGATGACCGATTCTCCGCCATTGCTTTACTGAGCGACGGTGATATCGATCTTGATGTCCTGGCGGGGTCCAGCCTAGAGATCGACTCCAAGGAGATCGCCTACCGTGGCTCACCAGGGTTCTCGGGGGAGACCCAAACCATGAGCCTGATCCGAACCTTCTTACTGGTGATCTCGGCACTAATCGTCGGAGCATTCTTTACCGTATGGACCGTGCAACGAGCCGGAGAGATTGGTCTTCTGAAGGCCCTCGGTGCGTCGTCCAGCTATGCCGTGCGCGATGCGCTGGGACAGATGGCAATCGTCCTCGTTCTCGCCACCTTGCTTGGGGCAGCTCTTGCGGTTGCCTTGGGTCAGCTTGTTGGTGACTCGGTTCCCTTTCGTCTCGAACCGGTCTCTATTGCCACATCAAGTGGGCTACTCATCTTGTTCGGAATTCTTGGCTGTCTAATTGCCGTCCGTCGTATCGCATCGGTCGATCCCATCGTGGCCTTGCGGTCACGGGTCTAGGGGAAACACATGTCTCTCAAGCTTCAGAACGTCACCCTTACTGTCCCGGACGGAACCGAAACCAGGACCTTGCTCGACGATGTCTCACTTGAGGTCGCGGGAGGAGAGGTTGTTGCCTTGACCGGTGCCTCAGGCTCAGGAAAGTCAACCCTTCTGGCTGTGGCTGCACTCCTTCTACGACCCGATTCGGGAAACGTGAGCATCGCTGGTGACATTGTTCCCGCCAATAGCGATAGGAAACGAACAACGGTTCGTCGAAATCAGATCGGGGTGGTGTACCAGTCGGCCAACCTGTTCCCGTCGTTAACCGCGCTTGAGCAGCTGGAGTTGGTTTCTCATATCGACGGGAGCCTCAATGATGCGGCACGGAGTCGAGCTATGGAGTTGCTGGTCACCGTTGGTTTGGAAGCTCGCGTGAATGCTCGCCCGGCCGAGCTTTCCGGCGGCGAACGCCAACGAGTAGGAATAGCAAGGGCGCTCATGAACAAGCCGGCGGTGTTGCTCGCGGATGAGCCAACCGCGGCTCTTGACGCCGAACGGGGACAGGCCATCATGAGCTTGCTTGTCGAACAGGCCACCCAGCACGGAGCCGCCGCTCTGGTAGTAACCCACCTTCCCCAACAAATCGCATCCTCGCGAGTGCTGGAAATCGATCAAGGCCGGTTGCGGGAACAGACCCCAAGCCTGGTGTCAGACTGATATGCCAAAGATCGCCGGAGCCAATATTGCCGATCATGTTGCCGCCCAAGAGGAGGCGATCTTCGTAGCTGCTACCCGGCTGTTCGCCGAGCACGGTGTCAACCATGTAGGGATAGCGACGATCGCGGAGTCCGTTGGTCTGGCTCGATCCTCACTCTACCGGTACTTCCCAACCAAGTCTTCAATTGTGCATCGTTGGTTCGCGACGGCGATGGCTCCGCTTACTGAGCAGAGCCTGCAGATCGCCCAGTCGTCTCACCCGGCCCAGGATCGGCTCGCTGAATGGGTCGGCTTGCAGCTGGATTTCCTATCTGATGTCGACAACCAGGCAATGATTCGGGCATCGCTAGAAACCGATGACATGCCCGATGGGCAGCGTCAAGCCATCGGCCGTAGGCATCAAGATCTCTACGCAAGCCTTCGCCAGATCATCGACCGGCCAGGTACTGGCACTGACATCACCCAGGCCAGGGTCCTTGTCATAGCCGGCGTCGTCCGCGGTATCGGTGAGCTTCACCGATCAGGAGTTCCCGAAGATGTAGCGAGACGAGAGCTGCTTCGGACTTGCCTGCTGACCGCCCAAGTCTAACCCGGTTGATCAATACCGTTCCTTCCTCTGACTTGGCACCGGTAGCGCGTGCTATACCGTGCCGAGTCGGTGCCAGGTCGTGTGGGTGCCGGGATGGTGTGGGTGTCGGTGCCTGGTCGGTGTAGCGTCGAGGAGTGACGGCTAAGGCTCGCGTATTAATGAGTGGACGGCCAGCGGCAGGTCGTGCTCCCGAGCGAGCGCAGGAGATGTGTGACCAGCTGGCCGAGTCCATCGATGGACACCACGGCCTGCGGTCCCAAGACACCACCGAGACCGATCTTGGTGAGTACGGCATCATGGTCGAGGCCGATGATCCCAACGATTTATCTGCCTGGTTGCTGAGCGATGCCGCCGACGCCGCGATGCGACAGCTCACCGTGATCCTGGGTGATCCGCCAGGTTTGACACTTGATCACTGGCGCCCAGTTTCCGCCCGGCCAGTTTCCGCGGTAGTCACCCACCGGCTTGACCCCAAGGCTTTGAGCCGGTTCATGGGTTGGCAGGCGTCCATTGCTGGTACCGAATTGGTGGCAGCAGGCTTTGTTAGCGCCGAGCACCATCCTCCCCGCGCCGGGATACAGGAAGACTGGACCATTGTCCTGCGGTTCGAAACCAGTGAGCTACTGCAGAAGTGGCTGGCCTCGCCGGAACGTCAAACCCTGCTGGCCGAGGTCCAGGGGAGCATGGAGGATGTCAAGATTCACCACCTGGGATCTTCATGGGTTGGCTGGTTTGATCAGCAATCAGAGCTTGCCCCACCGAGTTGGAAGCAAGCCATGGCTGTGCTGGTGGCCTTGTACCCGACGGTTGTCATATTGTCCGCTCACCTTTCCCCCCGACTTGGTAGCGACGGTCTTGGCTGGGCCAACTGGTCAGCAATTCTGGGCAGTGTCCTAGTCTCAACCGTCCTACTCAACTGGTTTCTGATCCCCCTGGCTAGCAAGCTGCTTACCAGCTGGCTCGATCCCCGGGCAACAACACGAACGACCATGTATGGACTGGCAGCCACCTCCGGATTCGTCGGAGCATGCGCGGTATCGACAGCTCTGCTTTGGTGAGCTTGTGCAACACATTGACTTGCAGACACAATGACTTGCAGAACACGCTGACTTACCGATAGCTTTCCCAGGTCTTCCTGGAACAGCCGCCGTCAACTGGTTCGCCTGGGTCACACGAGTCAGATTCAGGCAAGTCAGTATTGGGCAACCCAGCAATGGGTACGAAGCAGGAGCGCGGGCGTTGGTATCTTTGGAGACGATTGAAGGAATCTGCCCAGATACTCATAGCAAGCTCCGAGACGTTTCAATCAAGACTCCAACTGCATTGCTGAAACGGTGTGGTGCCAAGCTCGGACGCCGTTCGGTGGCGTCAGAGACCGGTATCAATGAACAGCTCATTCTTGGCTGGGTGAAGCGCGTGGACCTCATGCGAGTGCGTGGCATTGGGTCTGAATACAGCGACTTGCTGGAAGCGTGTGGGGTTGAAACCATTATTGACCTGCGCAGTCGGAAGCCGGCAAACCTGGCGGAGAAGATGGCCGAAGTCAATCGGCAAGCAATCAAGACGACACGCCGGAGCATTGTTCGCCGGGCACCCTCAGAATCTGAGGTTGAGCGTTGGGTTGCTCATGCCACCGAGCTTGCGTCCATGGTTAGCAACTAGCTTTGGTCACCAACTAGCCGGTCTAAGCGGGCAGAGGCGGAGTGCCCGCAACCGGGGTCATGTTGGATCAACCGTTCTTGTCAGCTCTGTGACAGTCTCAAACCGAACCGGACACGACCACTCATAGAGCACGGCTGGCCGCCGAAGTAGCACGAGTGACTACGGCAACGGCGACACCGGTCCTACGGCCCCGGATAATTCAACCCCGCTACCGGCGGGCAGGTCTGCGAATGAGTTGTGACGCGTGTGAAGTTGCTTGGACTGGTCCAGCCGAATCGAGCTGCTGGGTTTGCGAAGAACCAGGTCGTCCCGGTCCGCCACCGTCCATCTATCCCGACTTCGACTAGCGCCCACTTGGGCCGACAGCCGTTCAGCCCCATCGGTGGAGCGGTGATTTTGTTCCCGAATGCGAACCTTTGGTGGCCTCGTGTTCTCGCCTTGTTAGCGAGCAATCGCAGCTCGCCGCGACAACCAGACAAAGCCAGCCACTGCTTCTGCCGCCAGAATGGCGCCTGCGGTAACACGCTCACCAAGCAGGAGCCAGGCCCAACCCAGAGTGAGTACTGGCTGCAAGAGCTGTATCTGGCTGACCCGGGCCACGCCGCCCAAGGTTAGGGCGGCGTACCAGGCAAAGAAGCCGAGGAACATGCTGATGACCGATACATAGGCCAGCCCGGCGATCGCTGAGGTAGTTGGCTCGACTACTCCATGCTTCCAGACAGCAATCGCCGCGCCCGGAATGGTAATTGGCAATGAGAGCACCAGAGCAAAGCAGATGGTCTGCCAGCTGCCGATTGACTTGGACACCTCGGCCCCTTCGGCATAGCCAATGGCGGCGGCGATGATGGCAAGACCGAGCAATAGGTCGGCCGGTTCGGGCTTGCCTCGGCTCCCGCTGAGAAAGGCGAAGGCCACCACGGTCAGCAAGCCTCCACCCGCTGCGAACCAGAATCCTCGGCTCGGCCGCTCACCGTGACGAATGGTGGCGACCAAGGCAGTCGTCGCTGGCAGGAGGCCGACAACAATGGCACCACGGGTTGCTGGAACATGTTCCAAGGCCAGGGCCGTGAGGATGGGGAATCCGAAGACCACGCCGAAGGCGATCAGGGCCAGTGGCCCCAAGAATCGGCGATCGGGAAGTTCAACCTTCTTTACCACGAGCAGAACAATGGCCAGCGAAGCAGCGATGACGGCTCGGCCAATGCCGATGGTCCAGCCGCCAAAGACCGGTACTGCTGCCTTGGTAGCTGGCAGGGTGAGGCTGAACGCCAGGACTGCTCCGAAGCCAAGAACTAGACCAAGCGTTTCTCGACTAGTGCTGATAGCGCTACTGTGTTCTCTCATGATTCATGATAGCGCTTCAAATCGGGTTCGGATCCATCTGGAGTCCCTGATTGAAGGTGGCAAGGTCGGTGGCCGACTCCCTTCGGTTCGCCACCTCATGTCCGAGCTCGGGGTCGGGCCAGCCACCATCCGACAAGCCGTGAGCGAATTGGTACGCCTGGACAAGATCGAGACCATCCCCGGTAGCGGAACCTTCATTGCCCCCAAATCAACCCAGCGGGTTGCTACCCCGGCAGATACCGCATGGCAAACCTTGGCCCTTGGATCAGACGTCTCGGAGAGGAGCGTGTTGGACCCTCTTGTTGGCCTGGTTCCGGTGGGAGTGATTGATCTGGCCAGCGGCTATCCCGATTCGACCCTCCAGCCAACTGCTCTGATTGCGGCCTCGGTTCGCGAAGCGGCCAGACGCCCGGGAACATTCGGTCGTTCGGCCAGCGAGGGACTCGGCCCGCTTCGAGAATGGTTCGAGGAGCAGATTGATCCCGAACGTCGCCACCGTGTCTTGATCATGCCCGGTGGTCAGGCGGCGCTGTCGCTCATCTTTCGTGCCCTTTGTCTGCCCGGAGACGTGATCCTCATGGAGTCGCCAACCTACGCCGGGGCACTGGTGTCGGCCAGAGCGGCAGGCTTGACTCCGGTACCGGTGGCCGTCGACGGCGAGGGCATTGACATGGATCAGTTGGAGGAGACAATCGGCCAGAGCGGAGCGCGCGTGATCTACGTGCAGCCGCGTTTTCAGAATCCGACCGGGGCCACCTTGTCGGTTAAGCGCCGCCAGCGGCTGGTTGAACTGGCCGACAAACATCACCTCATCATTATTGAAGATGACTGGCTGGCTGATCTCGCCGAGCCGGGTTGGTCCGCTGGATTGCTATCCAGCATTGATCCTGATGGACATGTGGTGCATCTCCGTTCGCTGACCAAGTCCATCGCTCCCGGTATTCGGGTGGCCGCAATCGGCGCAGTTGGTGCCATTGCCAACCGGCTTCATCAGGTTCGGGCCTCAGAAGACTTCTTCGTTTCACCCCTCTTGCAAGAGACCGCACTCGGAGTTGTCACGTCGACTCGCTGGCCTGGTCACCTTCGGAAGCTTCGTTCGGCCCTGCTGGATCGCCGCCGATTCTTACAAGCGCATGTCCAAAAAGTCCCAGGATTGTCGTTGGTCCAAGCCAACGAGGAGGCAACACCCAGTCCGCTCCATCTCTGGATTGACGTTAGTGGTCGCGACGGCAGGACCACCGTGTCGGACCAGGTCGTTCGAGAGGCAGCGTTGCGCCACGGTGTTTCTGTTGTCGCCGGAGCCGCCTGGTACCCGGGCACCTCGGATAGTCCAAGGATTCGTCTGAGCAACGCCGCCGTAGGTCATGACGCGCTTGAGCTTGGCGTCGAACGACTCGCAGCCGCACTCCAAGAGCTTGCTATCCAGTAGACGTCTGACCTAGCGATTTCGAGGATGAGTCTTGGCCTGGCGTTCGTTTCCCCGCCGGTAGTTCCCCGTGAGGCGGGCCATGAGATCTTGCTGCTCTTGGTCGGAAAACTCTTCGATACCGGTCAGGAATCCCTCGGCCTTGCCAGCTCGAAGAACTGTCGCCGCTCGCCCTTGATGGGAGATCACCAGTTCACCGTTCTTCCGAATCATCCAGGTGAATCCGATTGCCCTACCCATTCGAGCAGTGTCGTCCAGGCGAGAGCTGTCAGCAACTGATTACCTGGATCATCGACTAACCCGCCTCGCTCGGAATCCAAGGGGCAGGGGTGCGGTTGCGGAAGGCAGCGATGCCGGCCTTGGCCTCATCGGACTCGAACAGCTCCCGAGAGCGAATGGCCGTCCACATGAACGCCTCTTCTTGGGGCGACTCCGGAACCCGGTTGATGATGTCCTTGGCCGCGGCAAGCGCAAGCGGGCCGCCAAGCACCAGCATGTCCAGAAAGTGCTTGACTCGGGCATCGATCTCCTCAGGCTCGCAGCTCTCATTGATCAGACCAGCCTCAGCTGCCCGTGCGGGTGAGATTCGCTCACCAGTCAAGAACAACTCGCTGGCGTCGGCCCGCCTCAGCTTGGGCAAACAAACCACCGAGATCATGGCCGGTGCTACTCCCAACCGAACCTCCGTGAATCCCATCTTGGCGTCCGAACGCATGATGGAAATGTCACAGGCCGCCGCTAACCCAAGACCGCCCCCCATGGCGTGGCCATCAATCCGGCCGACAACGGGCTTCGGGCCGTGCATGATGAGCCGGAACACGTCAATGAACGTTCGTGTCTCCTGGCCAACCTGACCAGCAACACCGGGCTTGGTGGCGCTCAGATCGGCGCCGGCGCAGAAAGTGTTGCCGGTATTGGTGAGCACGATGCAACGAACAGAGCCCTCGGCGTTGGCTCGCTCCAGGTAGGAACCAAGCAGGTCCACCAGTTCGTCGGACAGCGCGTTCCTGGCTTCTGGCCGGTTCAGGGTGATGGTGGCAACCCCCCGGGAAATCTCATACAGCACGGGATCAGAAGGACTGGAAGACACGGTCATGTCCAACATCATCTACCGTCTGCACCCATGACGTCTATTTTCACCCGCATCATTCGTGGCGAGATTCCTGGTCGATTCATCTGGAATGACGAAACCTGTATTGTCATGCTGGATATTCGACCCCTGCACCCAGGCCACGTCTTGGTCATCCCCAAGACCGAAGTCGACCAGTGGACCGATCTGGACGGAGCAACCGTTGGCCACCTCATGGCCGTTGCTCACCATGTTGCCCAGGCCCAAAAGGCCAGCGTTCCCTGCGCTCGGGTTGGCCTCATGATCGCAGGCTTTGAAGTACCGCACACCCATATCCATGTCGTGCCGATGTCCACCATGGCCAACCTCGACTTCGCCACTGCTGACACCTCAGCTCAAACCGAGGATCTGGATGCAATGGCCGAAACCCTTCGTGCTGCCCTACGAGAAGCCGGACACGGTGGAGCCGTCCCTACAGACTGAAGTTTGACTGAACAAAGGTTGGTTGAGCTCAGTCCAGCCCGGCAACAAAGTCGAGAATGACTGAGGTAAACACGTCATTCTTGTCACCAGCAATCATGTGGGTAGCATCGACGACATCGACATAGTTGGCATGGGGAACAGCTTTTCGGAAAGCCGCGACTTCGGCATCGGTTACCAGGTCGGATAACTGGCCCCGTACCAACAAGGTCGGCGTTTGCAAAGCCTCAGTAGCGGCGTCCATCTCCGTCCAGTAGTCCTTGGCCATCCCACCCGAAGGCCGGGTTCGCAAGAAGGCTGGATCCCAGTGCCAGCGCCAGCGACCATCCTCACCCAGTCGCAGATTCTTCTCCAAGCCTTTGGTGTCAGGCGGGCGCTTACGATGGGGTTGATAGGCGGCGACGGCATCGGCTGCGTCGTCCAGAGAAGCGAAGCCGTGCTCGATATCGGCCTGCATGAACTCCAGGATCCGCCGCACACCGTCTAAGGCCGGACGGTGTGTGATGTCGACCAAGACCAGAGCAGCGAAGGCTCCAGGAGCTTGATGGGTGGCCAACAGGCCAGACATGCCGCCGAGGGATGCGCCGATCCAGATCACTGGCTCGCTCAACCATTCGGCAATCGAAACTGCATCGCTGCCGTAGGCGGGGTTGGAGTAGTCGCCATCTTCGGCCCAGGTGCTGTCCCCATGACCTCGTAAGTCATAGGTCAGGACCCGATGCCCACGAGCCGCCAACGTCGTGGCCGTCGATCCCCAGGAGTGATGGGTCTGCCCACCACCATGGGCCAGGACGATTGGCGTTTCAGTGCCAGACCAGACACGGGTCGCCAGTTCTATTCCGGAACTTGACCGGATGGTGAGATGTTCGGGGCTGGGAACATCGGGGTGTTGTTCGGGTTTGGCGTTCATTCGGTCGAAAGTTTGGCGGAGATGGGGCACCGACAGCAAATGCTGAACTGGCAGGTGGACTTCAATTCCGAGGTTGGTGTGGCCTAAACTCTCAACCTATGGCAACCCCACTCCGACCTAAGGCCGAGAACCCCCGAGACTTTCTCGCTACCGACTCCCTCTTGAGCGACGAGGAGGTCATGCTGCGCGACACAGTTCGCAGCTATGTCAGCAAGGAAATCCTGCCCGAGGTCGGCGCCTGGTTTGATGCCGGAACCTTCCCCTACAAGGAGGTCTCCAAGACCCTGGGTGATATGGGGCTGCTCGGCATGCATCTGGAAGGATATGGCTGCTCCGGATCCTCAGCCATGATGTATGGCCTGGCCTGCACCGAGCTCGAAGCCGGGGACTCCGGCCTGCGAAGCTTCATGAGCGTCCAGGGTTCGCTGGCGATGTTTCCGATCTGGGCCTACGGATCTGAGGAGCAGAAACAAGAATGGTTGCCTCGCATGGCCGCTGGTGAGGCAATCGGCTGTTTTGGATTGACCGAACCCGATTCGGGCTCTGACCCTTCATCCATGCGAACCAACGCCAAACAACAGCCGAACGGAGACTGGATTCTCAACGGAACAAAGATGTGGATCACTAATGGGTCCATCGCCGATGTTGCCGTGGTCTGGGCTCAGACTGATGAAGGCATACGCGGTTTCGTCGTTCCAACCGATGTTGAGGGGTTCTCTGCCCCCAAGATCGAACGTAAGGTTTCGCTTCGAGCCTCGGTGACCTCCGAGCTGATCTTTGAGGATGTCCGCCTTCCCGCCGATGCCGTACTGCCTGGCGTTGCCTCCATGCGCGGACCGCTCAGTTGCCTGAATGAAGCCCGCTTCGGCATCTTGTTTGGCGTGGTCGGTGCCGCCCGTGCCTGTTATGAATCAGCCCTGGACTACGCCAACGAACGGGTGCAGTTCGGTGGCCCAATCAGTCGTTTTCAACTGACCCAGCAGCGCCTGGTCGACTTCATGACCGCGGTCCAACAAGGAACATTGGTGGCCTATCACCTGGGTCGACTCAAGGACCAGGGTCAGCTTGGCCCAGCCCAGGTCAGCTTCGGCAAACGGCAGAATACGCGAATGGCCATTGAAGTGGCGCGCGAGGCCCGGTCAGTACTTGGGGCCAACGGCATCACCACGGAGTATCCAGTGATCCGTCACATGACCAACCTGGAGTCGGTGTACACCTATGAGGGCACAAACGAGATCCACACCCTCATCATGGGTCAAGCCATCACCGGGCACTCTGCCTTTTCGTGAGCCAGTCTTTGAGACGTTCTGGCACCGACCTGATGTCGTATATGGATCGCTGCCGGTGCCAGTTTGGCTTTGGACAGACTGCTCCGAGAGAACCTGCTCTACTGGGATGATGCGATTGGAAACGCGATGGATCTGACGTTTGAAGAGATCCGGGTACTTGGCTCGTTGATCGAGAAAGAAGCCAACACTCCGGAGCACTATCCGCTGACCTCCAATGCCCTCACCGCGGCCTGTAACCAGAAATCCAGTCGTGACCCCGTGATGTCGCTCTCAACCCGAGAGGTCGACGAAGCGGTCATGCTGCTTCGCCAGGCCGGACTGGCTCGCAGCACGATGGGTGGCCGCTCATCCAAACACCGACATATCTTGGACGATGCACTAGGACTAACAACAAACCAAACCGTTGTGCTCTCCGTGCTCATGCTGCGCGGACCTCAGTCCGCCGGGGAGCTTCGCACCCGAACCGACCGGGCCATCGGCTTTGCTGATCCGGCCGAGGTTGAAGTCGTCTTGGAATCCTTGGCGGGTCGAGATGAGCCGTTGGTCAAAGACTTGGGCCGAGGGGCGGGCCAGAGCCAGAACCGATGGACCCATCTTCTGGGTGGAGAGGTGGAGGATGGGGTTCCTCCTGGAGCGATCGCTACCTTCAGCCTCGTCGCCTTGGATTGCCCAGACCCTCACGCCCTTGCCGCCTTCTATCAGAAACTAGTCGGAGGCAAGATCAAGAAATCGACGGCCACCGATGACTGGGTGCGGCTGCAGATTGCTGGCGGATCAGACATTGGCTTCCAGGAGGATCCCAGTTACCAGCCACCGGACTGGCCCTACGGAACACCCCAGCAGGCCCATCTGGACTTTGATGTGCCCGATCTTGAGCGGGCCGAGGACAAGGTTGTTGCGCTGGGAGCAACGAAGGCGAGTGAGCAACCCTCGCCCGAAGAATGGCGGGTATTCCTTGACCCCGCTGGCCATCCGTTCTGCCTGGTGAAGGTGTAGCTCAGGAGACGGTCTAGCTCAGGAGACGGCCGCTGGTTCTTGTAGAAGCAGGTAGCCGTCCTCGATGGTGGGAGGAACCAGGATCGCTCCTGGCGGAGGACTACCCAAGCACCGGTAGCGGCCATCGGGTTGCTGCCAGGAGGCTCGAACTTCTAGCGGCGGCGCTGGTTGGAGCCACGACCGACCATCGGCCACCGCGGCGAGCGCCGAGGGACTGCCGGTGAATGCCAGCTGACCATCAGTCAAGACCAGGATGGTTTCGCATCCATTTGCCTCTTCGGTCAAATGGGTGGAAATGATGGCGGTTGTTGTCAGGCGACGGGCAGCAATGATTTGGCGCAGTCGCAAACGTTCATCCGGGTCGAGGTTGGCGCTTGGTTCATCCAAGATCAGAAGACTTGGAGAACCAAGCAGGGCTTGAGCCAGGCCGAGTCGGCGTCGCATACCCCCGGACAGCTCACCAACCTTGTCGCTTGCCCGCTTTCGAAGCCCAACCTCGTCCAAGGCAGCAAAGACGGCGGTGCGCCGCTGTCGCTCCTGGTCAAACCCCTTCAGAACAGCGAAATAGTCCAAGACATCGAAAACACGACCTGACCGACTCAGGCCCGGTTCTTGGGGCATGTAGCCCAGGCGGCGACGAATCTCGGTTCGGTCCGACTCGTGGTCTGGATCAAGGCCATCAACCCGCATCCAGCCATCGTTGGGCGACAAGATCGTGGCCAGACAGCGAAGCAAGGTTGTCTTGCCTGACCCGTTCGGGCCAAGGACCGCTACCAGACCCCCTTCCAACATCAGGTTAAGGTTCGAGATGGCTGTCGTCTTGCCGAATGACTTTGTGAGTCCGCCGGTCAGAACTTGAGCAGCCGTCATGCTGTGGCCTCCAAGCGGTCAAAGGCCTGCCGACGGGTGAAGACGACCGTCAAGGATCCAACGGCAAGCAGTATTGCGATCAGCTGGGCGGTGGGGGAGAAGGCCGCCAACTTGTC
Organism: Actinomycetes bacterium; assembly: GCA_024280015.1. Classification (GTDB taxonomy): domain Bacteria; phylum Actinomycetota; class Acidimicrobiia; order Acidimicrobiales; family SZUA-35; genus JAJRQY01. Next base: position 45,834 of record JAJRQY010000166.1, on the reverse strand, counting down.
CGTGGTGGACACATTGACAATCACCAGTGTTCCCAACCAGAGAATGGCCGCGGTCAGGCTGGCACGGTGGGGAACCATCATGGTCATGAGCGCCAGGTTCAGCGCCGTCAGTCCAAGTGCTGGAAGCAGCCAGGCCCCGGCCATGAGGGCCGGTGACGGTCCAAGCAGCGAGGCCAGACCCAGGATTGTCGCCGAAACGACAAGCACAACCGCTGAGCGAAGAAGAACCAGACGCAACCCGCTCATTGGGGTGGCCAACGTGATTTCGTGGGCAGGGTCGGCCCGAACCCCGTAGGCCAATGAGACCCCAAGCAGGGGAACAAGGGGGGCGACGACGAAGAAAGCGAACAGGCTGGCGCGGGGATCGTTGGAATCGGATGCGCTCAGGCCAACAGCAATGGCGGTCGCCAAGGCGGCGAACCAGGCTCGACGCAACGCAGGCGTGCCCGCCATCAGTCGCACAGTTCCCGAGCTGAGCCCGACCCGGCCAAGCAATCGCTCGACCACTGATGCCGCTGGTGTATCGAGTTCGGCGGTGATGGCCTGCCAGTTTGAACGAAGGCGGTCTTGGTTTGGTTGATCGTAGGTGGTCATTGCAAGGTCTCCTGGAGGCGGGCGCGGGCTCGCATGAGTCGGGTCTTCACTGTTCCGTGAGGGATGCCTAGAAGCTTGGAGGCTTCTTTGGTGGTGAGTCCGTCCAAGGCGGTTGCGATCAGTACCGCTTGGAGGTCGGGGTCCAATGCATGCAGGGCTGGTCCAATTTCGCCGTGAGCGCCCGAACCGAGCAAGTCATCTTCAAAGGAAACGGTGTTGGTGTTCATGGCCGCTATCACGTCGGGAGCGATTGGTTCGGGCCGCCGCTTGCGGATCTGATCGATGAGACGGCGGATGGCGATGCCCCAGATCCAAGCTCCAACTGCGCCCTCACCTCGATACTTCTTGGCTGTCTTCCAAACAGCCAAGAAGGTGTCTTGGATTGCGAGGTCCACTAGATCCGGGTCATTGCAGCGTGCTTGCAGCCTTCCCGTTAGCCAGGGAGCGTGTCGGTAATAGAGCTGTTCGAGCGCACTTCGGTCGCCTCGAGCAACGCGGGCCATGAGGGCCTGGTCCTCGCCTCGGTCCGCGTGAGTCACCGTTTCATCTTCACTTGTTGTGCTGATGTCTGGACGTGGTGCTCATGGTGGATCTGTCGTAGCGAAGGGGTCGAGCGGTTCATTGTTCGCCCTACATCTTCCTCGATATGACTCTGGATAGGTCGAATGGCCTATCTTTCGCCGAAATCGCGTCAACTTCGAACCGAATGGAGCAGTGGTTTCGACAAGCCGGACATGAGCACGACATCGACCATGCCTTTGCCACCACAGCTTCCCGTCGCACGATCTGTCGACTCGACCGTGTCTGTGTGGCCGCCGCAGCCGCCACAACGTCCGGTGAGTACTCGCCGGGCTACGTCCGCTGCTTCCGCCGACTCCAGGTGGTCGCGGTGGCGACGGAAGCTTTCCCTGGTCGGAGTGCTAACTGCTCTGGGAATCCTGGTTTCCTTGCTCATCGACCTGGAGCCGCTGTCAGTCCTCGGCGTTCTCTTCGTCTTGGTTGTGCCGGTTGAAAAACTCTACCCACGACATCGGGGACAAAGGATTCGCCGACCGGAGGTCGGAACGGATATGGCTTGGGCATTACTTACCCCTCTCATGACACCGATCGGAGGGCTGGTCGCGGTCACCGTTGCTGTCATCTCGCTTGCCTGGTTACCAGGCCTGGCCATCCGTCCTTTGGTGGCCATGATCCCAGCCAATGTCTCGCCATTTATTGGGATTGCCCTGTTTGACCTAGCCATCTACTGGATCCACCGGTGGTCTCACGAAGTTCCCCTGCTCTGGCGATTCCATGCCGTTCACCACTCAACCGAGAAGCTGGATTGGGTCAGTGGCTTTCGCAATCACCCCGTTGACGGAGCCCTTGTTGCCCCACCCTTCGTATTCTTGTTAGCCGCCGGATTTAGTGCAGAATTCACCGGCATCCTGGTCGTCGTCCAGGTCGTGACCGGTCTGTTCCTGCACGCCAACACCCGGTTACTCCTCCGTCCGTTCCATAAGGTTGTGATCACCCCGGAGTTCCATCACTGGCATCACGCCAATGAGGCGGAGGCGATCAACCACAACTACTCGGTCTTCCTGCCGCTCTGGGATTTGATGTTTGGAACCTACTTCATGCCAAAGGGTCGACGCCCCCAGGTATATGGTGTTGACGAGGAAATGCCGTCGGGGGTTATCGCCCAGTTTCGTCACCCATTCCGGGGCATGGGTAATCCACTGGTCCTCATCTTGCGTGGCATCCGACACCCCGTTCAGTCGATCCGGGATCTGGCCCGACTTGTCCGACCGATCTTGGGCCAGATCTGGCGCTCAACCCGCCGCCCGACTCGAACCAAGGACGGCAATAGTTCTGTTGTCTAGAAGCCAAGTGAGCGGCCGATGATCTCTTTCATGATCTCGTTGGTACCGCCGTAGATCTTCTGCACCCGAGCATCACGCCAGGCTCGAGCAATCGGGTATTCCTCCATATAGCCGTAACCACCATGGAGCTGTAGGCACTGATCGGCCACCCGGTTTTGTAGCTCGGTGCACCACCACTTGCCTTCGGCAGCGTCTTCGGCTGTGAGTTCACCAGCCAGATACGCCTCGACCAAGCGGTCAACGAAAACCTGGGCAATATCCAACTCGGTCTTCATCTCGGCCAACACGAACCGAGAATTTTGAAAGGAGCCGATCGGCTGACCGAAGGCTTCGCGTTCCTTGCAGTAGTCAACGGTCCAAGCAAAAGACTGTTGGGCGTGAGCCACCGCGGTGATGATAAGAGAGAGTCGTTCTCGAGCCAGCTTTTCGACCAACTGAAAGAAGCCGGTTCCTTCTTCTCCCAGCAGGTTGGTTTCGGGTACTCGCACATCCTCAAAGATCAGTTCGGCCGTGTCCTGGGCATGAAGCCCGACCTTCTCCAGTCGGCGGCCGCGACTGAATCCTTCCATTCCCTCTTCAACCACCAGCAGGCTCATTCCCCGGTGCCGTTGAGAAGGGTCAGTCTTGACGGCGACAATGATGTAGGAACTATTCAGTCCGTTGGTGATGAAGGTCTTGGTGCCGTTGACCACATAACAATCACCGTCTCGAATGGCGGTGGTGCGGATTCCAGCAAGGTCCGAGCCCGTCCCGGGTTCGGTCATGGCTACGGCGGTCATTTTCTCGCCGGAGCAGATGCCGGGCAACCAGCGTTCCTTCTGGTCCTGGGTCGTGCCATTGGTGAAGTAGGGCATGCACACGTCGTTGTGGAGGGTGATGCACATCCCCGATCCAGCTACACCAGCGGACTGGACCTCCTCGTTGATGATCATGTTGAACCGGAAGTCGTCGACGCCACCCCCGCCAAATTCTTCCGCAACTTCCATGCCAAGGAAGCCATGTTGGCCAGCCTTGTTGAACATCTCCAGGTCCACCCGCCCGGACTCTTCCCATTCGTCAGCCCGCGGCACGATCTCCTTGGCGATGAAGGAACGGACGGCATCACGGAACAGATCGTGATCTTCGGTAAAGAGAGTTCGACGTAACATGTCAGAAAACCTAGTAGTGACCCAGCTTCGCGAGCCAAAGCAATCTACGATCCGTATCCGATGACATCGCCCATACTGGTTATAGGTGGAGGAGAACCGATCTCCCCCCAAGAAAAAGCTGCGCTACCGGCCGCTCAACTAGTAATTGCCGCAGACTCGGGAATCGACCGAGCCTACGAGGTGGGTCTCGCTGTTGACGTCGCCATTGGCGACTTCGACTCGGCCTCTGCCCAAGGCTATTTGCGGGCTGAGACTGCTGGTGTTGAACTTATTCGTCATCCGGAGGATAAAAACGAGACCGATCTCGAACTCGCTCTCTTGCATGCTGCCTTGCAAGAACCCGACCGAATCGTGGTTGCGGGTATTGGGGGAGGCAGGCTCGATCATCTCATGTCAAGCGTGCTCCTTCTCGCTGATGACCGTTTTGCCGACATCGAGATTGATGCCCTTGTTGGCAATGAGCGTGTGTCGGTGATTCATCGACGGCGGACCTTGACTGGAACCATTGGATCTCGCGTCAGTCTCCTCCCAATTGGAGGATCGGTGCGCGGCGTCCATGCAACGGGGTTCGCCTATGAACTGGACGATGAGACTCTACAACGCCACTCGCCTCGGGGCATGAGTAACGCCTTTGTTGCGCCGTTGGCTGTTGTTAGCTTGGACGTTGGCGTGTTGTTGGCCTTCCAGGAACTTCCCTCTTGAACACCGCTGCTCAGCCATTTACCGCCAAGCCTGACCGGCAACGGCTGAGTCGATTCAGCCGTAGCTGGGGACAACGATTTGTCTTGGCCTTCAATGCGGCAATGATTGTGACTGCTCTGACCCTCGCCTGGGTCCTGCACCTGACCTACCAGCAGGTTTCATCCATAGACCGAGTTCAACTCGGAGGAACCCTGACTCTGGCACCGAGTACCAAGCCCGGCGAACGCGTGCTCAACATCTTGCTTGTTGGCTACGACAGCTCTGATGGTTTGGATGCTGATGACCCGATTCGGGTTGGTCGAGACGGGGAACGACTCGGTGATGTCACCATCATCCTTCATATCGATGAGCGGGCCGGTACCGCAGCAATGCTGTCGATTCCTCGCGACCTGTGGGTTCCAATTGAGGGTTACGGTGATCGGCGCATCAACTACGCCTTCGGAATCGAAGGCCCCGAGCTGTTGATCGAGACCATCAACCGTGAGTTCGACATCCCCATTCACCACTACATGAGTGTCGATTTTGCTGGCTTTCAGGGGATCGTCGAAGCCGTTGATCATGTTGATGTGTATTTCGAGCAGCCAGCGAGGGACTGGAATGAAGCCGAGCAGCACAGTCAGACTGGCTTCGAGATGCTCAACCCAGGGTGTCAGCCCCTCGACCCTCCGACCGCGTTGGCCTACGTCAGATCTCGTTACTACCAGGTCCAGCAGGCAGATGGGGAATGGACCAACAGCCTCCCCCTGTCCGATATCGGGAGGATTCAACGCCAGCAAGACTTCATGTTTCAATTGATGAAACGGGCAATCGCCACTGGGGCGAGAAACCCCTTCACTCTGGCAGATCTGATCGATGTCACCCTCGAACAAATCACCATCGATCAGGAGATGACGCCCCAGCTCCTGCTGGACCTCGGTACCACCTATCGATCCTTCGATCCTGGGGAACTGGGAACCTACAGCTACCCCTCCGATAGTGAACGGGTCGGCACCGCATGGGTGCTGCTACCGCTGCGAAATCAGGCCGATGCCGTGCTTGAACTCTTCCGAGGTTCACCGCCAGATTCACCAGCAACTGTGTATCTCAGCATTGAGTCTGACCCGAGCCAGAAAGAGCAACTTCAACACCTATCTCTGGCCCTGGAACAAGACGGCTTCTCTGTTGCTGAGTCACAAATTCGTCAGCATCAGGGTGGCATTGTGCTTGAACATGGGATCGATGGGCAAGAGGCGGCCGAGCTGGTGCGAACCTCACTCCTGCGTTCCGGCGTGCAGGAAGCCATCACCCTGGAACTAATTGCCGGCGACCCGATCTCCAACCTGGCCTATCAGGGACGCTCGGTGGTCATGATCCTTGGATCTGATGTCGGTTCTGGTCCTGGAGCTGCCGGGGAATCAGACCCAGCGACGACTACAACGTCGAACACTACGACAACGGAGATTCCTTCAACGGAGAGTCCAGAACCAGAATCTGGTGTAACCACCACCCCAATACCGGTGCAATGTGGCTAAATCAGGCACATTTTGGGCGAACGAACCACGCTCACGGGTATAGATACCCAGGAGCGGGCTGGGGAGATGAGATAGCGTCTTTCCCCTAACACTCATACTATTTGGTACTCATACTTTGCTGAGTACACATCGCCTTCGACAAGGGAGCCTCGGGTGGCAAGAATTGCAGTAATTGGTACGGGATACGTTGGGCTGACTACCGGTGCCTGCTTCGCTCATCTTGGACACGACGTTGTTTGTGCCGATATCGATGCCGACAAGGTGGCAATGCTTCAGCGGGGTGAGATCCCCATTGTGGAGAAGGACCTTGACCGATACGTGAAAGAAGGCATCTCCTCCGGAAAGCTGAGTTTTGTCCTTGGCGCAGTCGAGGCCTCGAAGGACTGTGAATTTCACTACCTTTGTGTCCCGACCCCCCAAGGCGAAGACGGCTCGGCTGATCTCTCCTACCTGGAGTCAGCGGCAGCCGAGATCGCCGAGTGCTTGCCTGCTGGCTCCGTTGTTGTCAACAAGTCAACGGTACCGGTTGGCTCAACGGGCATTGTTTCTCGAGTACTGAATCGCAGCGATGTCGCCGTTGTTTCCAACCCGGAGTTCTTGCGTGAGGGCACGGCAATGGATGACTTCCTGAACCCTGACCGGGTTGTCATTGGCTGTAACGATCAGCAGGCCGCTATGCGGGTCGCCTCACTCTACGCCAAGGTTCGGGCTCCCATCATGGTGACCGATCCGATCTCGGCCGAAACAATCAAGTACGCATCCAACGCCTTCCTCGCCTCGAAGCTCTCGTTCGTGAATGCCATCGCCAACCTTTGTGAAGCGGTTGGTGCTGACGTCAACGATGTGGTGCTTGGCATGGGCTATGACCGACGGATCGGCAAGGAGTTCCTCCATCCTGGGCCAGGCTGGGGCGGAAGTTGTTTCCCCAAGGACACTATTGCGCTGGCCAAGATCGCCTCCGATCATGGCTATGAGTTCACCTTCCTTAACGAGGTCCTCAAGGTCAATGATGAACAGTTCGACCGGACCGCTCAGAAGGTACTTGATGTGCTTGGTCACGATCCTGCCGGGCGCCGCGTTGCTTGCTGGGGTCTGACCTTTAAGGCCGGCACCGACGATCTTCGCCAATCACCGGCCATTGAAGTGCTGAAGCGGATTGGTGAAGCCGGGGTGCAGATCAAGGCCTATGACCCGGCCGTTGGCTCACCAATAGATGGCCTCGATGTTGAGGTTGTTGGTGACCCGCTGGAGGCTGTTGCTGGTGCCGAAGTGTTGGTCATCCTCACCGAATGGGAAGAGTTCAAACGAGTCGACATGGACAAGGTGGCCGAGCTGATGTCGGGCCGCAACATTGTCGACGGCCGAAACCTCCTTGATCGAGATCAGATCGTTCGACGAGGCTTCCTTTACCGTGGCATCGGTCGATAGATGGCACGCGTTGTTGTAACCGGTGGCGCTGGCTTCCTTGGCTCTCATCTCTGTGATCGGTTGCTGGAGCGAGGAGACGAGGTTGTCTGCTTGGACAATCTGGTAACGGGGCGAACCGCCAATATCGAACACCTCTTTGCTCATCCAGGGTTCACCTTCGTCGAACAAGACGTATCGAACTTCATGTGGGTTCCCGGACCAGTCGATGCCATCATGCACCTGGCGAGTCCGGCCTCTCCGATCGACTTTGCTCGGATTCCCATCCAGATTCTCAAGGTTGGCAGCCTTGGAACCCACAACTGTCTTGGCTTGGCCCGGGCGAAGGGTGCGAAGTTTCACCTCAACTCAACCAGCGAGGTGTACGGGGATCCGCTCGTTCACCCACAGCCTGAGACCTACTGGGGAAATGTCAACCCCATTGGGCCACGCAGTATGTACGACGAAGCCAAGCGCTTTGGTGAGGCCATGACCATGGCCTATCACCGGGCTCACGACATCGACATTCGGATTGTCCGAACGTTCAACACCTACGGACCACGGATGGCGCCAGATGATGGCCGTGTGGTGTCCAACTTCATTGTTCAGGCCCTCAAAGGTGAAGCCCTCACCGTCTACGGTGACGGAAGTCAGAGTCGCAGCTTCTGCTATGTCGATGACCAGATCGCGGGCCAGCTTGCGCTTCTGGATAGTGACTATCAACAGCCGGTCAACATTGGTAACCCGCACGAATTCACCATGTTGGAACTGGCCGAGACGGTCCTCGCTGCTACCAACTCCAACAGCAAGCTAGAATTCCTGCCCTTGCCTAAGGACGACCCGACCCAACGCAAGCCGGACCTCACTGTAGCTAACCGTGAATTGGGATGGGAACCAAAGATCCAGCTGGCTGAGGGGATTGAGAAGGCGATCACGTACTTCGCCGCGGAGCTCGGTCGGTAACGACAAAATCAGTTTCTGTCACCAAATCGAATTCTCGCTGCCACAATCATGGGGTGCATCGCCGCATCGCCGTCACCGTTGAACAGTATTGGCACCGCGTGCCTGGTGGTACCGCCGTGTCGACCCGTCGCACGATATCGGCCTTGCTCGATCGGGGTGAGTTCGACATTGTTGGGATTGCAGCCAAACACCGAGGTGGAGCTTTCGCCGAGGACCTTGACATTGAGGTAGTTCACGAGCCGTTGCCCCGCCCGGCTCTTTATGAGTCGTGGCTGAGATTTAATCGCCCGCCCCTTCGGGTAGGCAAGGTCGACCTGGTTTGGGCCGCCGCCATGGTCGTTCCACCATCGGATGCACCCATCGTCGCAACCGTCCACGATGTTGACTTCCTGGACTCGCCTGAACGCCTTTCGAGACGTGGCCGCTCGTTCTTTCCTCGTGCATGGGAGGCCACCCGTGATCGGGCAACTGCAGTTGCGGTTCCCTCCGAGGTAGTTCGGCAAGCCTGTATTCGCCATGGTCTGGATCGCGACCGAGTCGTCGTTATCCCGTGGGGTGTCCTGAACAAGCCGGTGACTGATGCCGACGCCAAAACGGTGCGACAAAGAATCCCGCTTCCCGAGCGTTTTGTGCTCTGGGTCGGAACGGTTGAGCCGCGAAAGAATCTGGTCCGGCTGGTCGAAGGAGTACGCCGCCTTGACCTGGATCTGGTGGTCGTTGGTCCTCAAGGGTGGAACATTGATGGCGCAGATCTGCTTGGACCACTGGGGGACCGAGTGACTCGGCTGAGTGGGTTGTCAACCCCGGACCTTCGAGCGGTTTATCGTGAGGCTTCCGTGTTCGCTCTGCCCTCGCTGGCGGAGGGTTTTGGCCTTCCGGTCCTGGAAGCAATGGTGCAATCAACCCCGGTTGTGACATCACGGGGAACCGCGACCGAGGAAGTTGCGGGAGGTGCAGCTGAGCTAGTGGATCCAACCAATGTGACCGAAATCGGGCAGGCGATCGACCTGTTGATGCATGATCCCGTCCGGGCCGCAGCACTGGTCGCAGCTGGTCGAGAACATGTCAAGAAGATGACGTGGGCCAACACCGCTTTCGGCTACAGCGAGTTGTTCGATCGGGTCTACTCGGCGAAGATGCCAATCCGATGACGCCATCATCGACGAGTCCCCGGGGATCGAACAAGGAGTGAGCAAGAGGATGAACGCGGTAATCGGTGTCAATCTGCTCTGGCTTATTCCCGGCGTGGTCGGAGGTAGCGAGGAGTACATCCTGCGACTGCTCCGAGCCGTTGATCGGCTGGATCCGGAGGATCTGTGGCTTCGCCTGTACGCCCAGCCAGAGTTGGTGGAGGCTCATCCGGATCTGCTGGACCGCTTTGAGATGAAGCTCTGCCCAGTCAATCTGCGAAGGAAGTCAGCGAGGATTCTGGCTGAACACTCCTGGCTGGCCCGGGTAAGTCGTGGTGATGATCTTGTCCATCACGGAGGTGGCGTGATTCCTGCAATTTCACCGACACCAGCCGTTGTCACCATTCATGATTTGCAACCACTGGACCTACCGGAGAACTTCGAAAGTAGTCGAGGCCGTTGGCTTGATATCATGCTGCCGAGGACAGCCAAATCGGCTCGGGCAATCTTGTGCCCCAGTGAATTCACTGCCGGTCGGGTACGTAAGCTTCTCGATGTTGAGGCTGAGCGGGTCGTCGTTGTCCCTCACGGACATGAGCTGGTCGAGCCTGGGGTGTTGGACGAGGTCTCCCACCAGCAAAACCTTGATCGATTCGGTCGTTACTTCTTGTTCCCCTCAATCACCTACGCCCACAAGCGGCACATCGACCTGGTGCACGCGCTGGACATGTTGCGTGACCGGTTCCCCGATCTGCAGGTGGTGATGACCGGCGGCGTAGGCCCGCGAACAGACGCCATTGCCAACCGCATCACCCAGCTGGACCTTGAGGACCGCTGCCATGTTCTCGGCCGAGTTAGCGAGAACCTATTGGATAGCCTCTATCGCTCCGCAGCTGCCCTCGTCTTCCCTTCGGCCTATGAAGGGTTCGGGAATCCAACATTGGAAGCGATGGCTCGCGGTTGTCCCGTTATCTCAACCACTGCTGCGTCGATTCCCGAAGTCGTCGGTGACGCTGGGCTCCTGGTTGAACCATCCAATGCTCGAGATTTGGCCGAAGCAATGACCCGAATCCTGACTGAACCGGACCTGGTTGTCAGCCTCGGAGAGCTCGGGGTTGAACGTTCCAAGCAGTTCGGTTGGCGAAGTGCTGGCGAAGCCCTAGTAGGCGCCTATCGTGATGCTCTTCCATGAAACTGCTCTTGCTGTGCCCTCACTTCGAACCTGACCTACACGCTGCCACTGGCGAAGTGATGAGCAAGCTTGTTCATGCCCTCCATCGTCGTGGTCACCGTATTGACGTGGTGACCAGTCTTCCCTGGTATCACCATCATGATGTGTGGCCAGAGTGGCGAGGACGCCCCTGGCGGAGCGAGCAAACCGAATTCGGCCGTATCATTCGGGTCTGGCCGTTCCCGACCGACAAGAGCAATATTCCCGCCCGGGCCCTGGCCTTTGGCGGATTCACCGGACTGGCAACGGCTGCCGCTTTGACCATGGGTCCTCCGGATGTCGTCATGGGCATGTCGCCACCGATTTTCTTAGGCGACGCGGCGAAGCTCGTTGCCCGGCGTTGGAGGGTGCCTGCAGTCTTCAATGTGCAAGACATCTTCCCTGATGTCGCCGTTGATCTTGGGGCGTTGAGCAACGAGAAGGTAATCGGGTTGGCCAAGCGACATGAGAAGTCGCTCTATTCACGAGTCGATTCTGTTTCGGTCTTGAGTGAGGACCAGGCGGCCAATGTCCGGGCCAAGATCGACCCAGCCGGTCGACACAAGGTTGAGATCATCCACAACTTTGCCGACACGGACCGAGTCACGGTCATCGAGCGGCCAGACGCCACTGAATATCGACGAGCGAACGGTCTGACCGGGAAACAGATCGTCATGTATTCCGGGAATGTTGGCCTGTCCCAGTCCTTCGATCTGATTGAGCATGCGGCCAAGGCGTTTGAGTCGCTCGATGATGTGCATTTTGTTATCAATGGCGAAGGAGCAGCACGATCCGAAGTCGACCGCTGGGCGTCGAAGCGCGCCAATGTGACGGTCACCGATTTTGCGCCCCGGGACAAGGTGAGTGATGTGCTTGGCAGCGCCGATCTGCATCTGATCTTGCTCAAGACGGGGCTGGCTCGCTCTTCGACACCGTCAAAGCTGTATGGCATCCTTGCTTCGGGGCGGGCAACCCTCGCTTCCATCGATGTTGGTTCCGAGGTGGCAATCACTTTAGAGAAAGCCCAAGCGGGACGCTCAGTGCCGCCGGACGATCCCAAGGCATTCCTTCAGGCACTCCAAGAGATGCTTGATCTGCCGACAGAGTTAGAGATACAAGGCAAGAACGGGCGGAGTTATGTCGAACACTGCTTGACTCCGGATGCTCAAGCCAAACGATTTGAAGATCTGTTCGAGCGACTGATTGCAGAACATGCACAGAAGTGAGAACAGGCACAGAAACGAGCATGGCGCCCAGCCGCCAGGCGAGGAGCCATCAATCATGAGCGACACAACGAAATGAGCAACGAAATGACTGGCGTCGAGCATGGCTACGCGGTGATCCTGGCCGGCGGGTACGGCGAACGGTTCTGGCCAGCCAGCACGGCCAAGCGACCGAAACAGCTGCTCTCGTTGCTTGGTGACCGCACCATGCTGGAGATGGCTATTGACCGCCTGGCCGGACTCATTCCCCCCGAGCGAGTGATTGTGCTGACCAGCGAAGACCTGGTGGCGCCAACCATTGCCCTGTCACCGGACTTGCCCCGACAGAACGTGATCGGCGAGCCAATGCGTCGCGATACCGCGGCTGCGGTTGCCCTGGCTTGCGCTGTGGTTTCCGCTCGCGATCCAGAAGCGGTGTTCTGTGTGCTGACCGCCGACCACGTGATGGGCGATCTGGAGCGTTTCAGGAACACCCTTCGCTCAGGCATGGCACTAGCAGAATCCGAATCGGTCCTGGTCACCATTGGCATTACTCCGACGGAGCCGAGTTCGGCCTTCGGCTATGTGGAAACTGGGGAAAGCCTTGATCTAGCTGAAGAGATCGTTGGCGACATTGCCTTCCGCCATGTAACCCGCTTCGTGGAGAAGCCCGATCGAGAAACTGCGGAGGGCTACCTTGACTCGGGAAAGTTCTCATGGAACTCGGGCATGTTCATCTGGTCGGTTGAGGCGCTTGCTAAGGCATTCCGGATTCATCAGCCAGAGCTGGCTGACTTGATAGCTGCGCTGGTCCCCGTCGTCGATACCGACCAGTTTGCTCAGACACTGGCTGCGCAGTTTGATCCGTTGGAGAAGATTTCTATCGACTATGCCCTGATGGAGAAGGCTGACAATATTGTTATGGCTGAGGGAACCTTCGCATGGGACGATGTTGGCAGCTGGCCTGCGGTTGGTGAGCATCTGCCTGCCGACGAGGCCGGGAATGTGGCTATCGGTGATGTCGTCGCTCTTGATGCGGCCAACAACATTGTGCTTTCCGAAGGACGACTGACCGCGCTCATTGGGGTGCAAGACCTGATCGTCGTCCATGCTGGCGACGCCACGTTGATCTGCCCCAAGGACAAAGCTCAAGACGTCAAGAAGGTCGTAACCACTCTTCGGGACAACCCCGACTGGTCCCGATTCCTCTAACTGTTAGTCGCTCCGCACGCCAAGCACCCCAAAAGGCATTCTGGCACCGACCAGGTGTCGTATATGGGTCGCTGCCGGTGCCAGGTCGGAGTAGCAGGGAACTTGATCATCGATGAGCTGATTCAGAGGCCGGAACTGATCTCATCCAGGACTAGGACAGCGTTGCCAGCTTCTCGAGACGCGTCCCAATCAACATGTGCTTCAATGCGCCACTCGTGGTGTTGGTCGGGGTCGTTCAGGATCTGGGTCACCCGTCCCGACGATGCATCAAAGATGTGGAGCTTGGCGTTTCGTGCGTCAGTATCGACCCCGATGGAATCGTAGGTTTCCCAGTAGTCCGCCATGACCTGCACCACCGAATCGATGGAGTCAAAGCCTGATTCTTCGCTGCCCGCATCGGCCAGGACCATGTATTGCTGGCGGAAGGCAAGAAGCTGCACCCATTGAAAGATCGCATTGCGAACCATGACCCGAAAGGCCCGCTCATTGGTGGTGATGTCATCGGGATCGATCCCTGGACGAGAAACAGTGACTTCGGCGCCATCGTCTTCCTCCGGGTTCTTCATCCGCTCCCACTCATCAATCAAGCTGGAGTCGACCTGGCGAACGAGAGCACCCAGCCACTCGATAATGTCGTCCAGATCATCGGTCTTGGCCTCTTCGGGGATGTTCTGTTTCAGGCCCTTGTAGATGTCTGACAGGTAGCGAAGTACAACACCCTCAGAACGCTTCAGTCCATAGTGATTGACATAGCCGGTGAAGGTCATGGCTTTCTCGAACATGTCTCGAACAATGGACTTTGGTCGAACATTGTCGCCGCCGACCCACGGGTGTTTCGCCCGGAAGATGTCGAAGCTGGTGTAGAGCCATTCCTTGTTTGGGCGAGGAGGCTCAACCTCGTTGAGGCGTTCCATGCGCTCCTCGTATTCAATTCCCCGAGACTTCATGTCAGCCATGAGGGCAGACTTCAAGTAGTTGACCTGAGCAGCAATGATGACTCCAGGATTCTCCTGAACCGATTCGATGATGGTCACAATGTCCAACGCGTGTTGGAGATCGTCATTGATGACATCACCAAAAGCAGTTCGTTGCTCGGGGGCGACTCGAGTCAGCTCAGCCTGCGCCTCGGCCATATCGAAGGCAGTCTCTTCAGCGCTGGATCCGTCCTCGGCTTCTTCGATCTCGGCTTCTTCGTCCTCGACCAGCGGGTGCTCTGGAACATCATTGACCGTGTCGGCGAGATGTGTGTCGTCGGATGGCTCATCATCGAACAGTCCCGCTAGCTCGGAGAAGGCGTTGGAGGAGAGGCGGTCCCTGTCCGGTTCTGGAACGGGATCCGGCGCCACAGCCTCGATCGCCTCGGACGGTTCATCGGTGGGGGAGTCCCAAGCCAACTGGTCATTTTCTGGTGTTGGCAGCGGTTGAGGGGCACCAGCCCCATCCAGCTCCTCGATTGCTTCTAGTGCCCACAGGGACAAGGGCTGATGCAGGGCAAAGTCATCCTGCAAGTCGAAGTTGACTCGCACCCGGCGCCCAAGATCATCGCGGACCGCTGGGAACTCCAAGATCTGTGCTTCTACCAGTGACCGATAGATGGCAATGGAGCGGCGAATGTGGTCCCGCTGGCGGCGCCGAGGCTCATGATTGTCCGTCATCAGCCGTTGAACAGCGTTGCAACCGTCGCTGCCGTCCTCCGCAGCTGGGCGGTCAAGCAAGCTCATCATCATCTGGTGATTCACTCGGAAACTCGAGCGCAAGGCTTCCGGCTCTCCGTTAACCATCTTGGTGAAGGTGTCCTCTGTCCAGTGAACATAGCCTCGGTCTGGTTGCTTCTTCTTGACCGGTTTCTTGGCCTTACGGCCAGCTGCGTTGGCCTTAGCCGCGGCCTTCTGCTCGGCCTGAATGTTCTCGACAATATGGGGTGGGGCCTGGACCCAGACCGTCCCCTGGTCGTCGTAGCCCTTGCGTCCTGCGCGGCCGGCGATTTGCTGGAACTCCCGATTGGATAGGGTTCGGGTCGAGATTCCGTCGTACTTACAGAGCTGGGTGAAAAGGACGGAACGGATGGGAACATTGACCCCGACCCCAAGAGTGTCGGTTCCGCAGATGATCTTGAGCAAGCCGTCCTGTGCCAGTTTCTCAACCAGCAATCGGTACTTGGGAAGCAGGCCTGCATGATGCACACCAATTCCGCCCCGCAGGTAGCGAAGCAGATCCTTGCCGATGGGGGAGTCGAAGCGGAAGTTGCCAATGGCCGCCTTGATCTGGTTCTTCTCCTCCTTGGTTAAGGGATCAAGCGAGAGGAATCCTTGAGCGGCTTCGGTGGCTTCACGCTGGGTGAAGTGGACCAGATAGATGGGGGCGAGGTCATGGTCCAAGAGATCTTGAATGGAAGCATGCAGGGTTGTTCGTCGGTACTCAAACTCCAAGGGCACGGGCCTGACCCTTGACTGGACTAGCGAGGTTGGCCGGCCTGTTCGTTTCGTCAGGTCGCGTTCAAAGAACTCGGTAGCCCCCAGGGTTGCCGACATCAGCAGGAACTGACAGTGGGGCAATTCCAAGAGGGGAAGCTGCCAGGCCCAGCCCCGTTGAGGGTCGGCATAGTAGTGGAACTCGTCAATGATGGCGATGTCGACGTCGGCTTGGTCCCCGTCGCGCAAGGCCCAGTTAGCCAGAATCTCCGCCCTGCAACAGATGATGGGAGCATCGGGATTGACTGACGCATCACCAGTCACCATGCCTACTCGTTCGGAGCCAAATTCCTGACAAAGAGCGAAGAACTTTTCCGAAACGAGGGCCTTGATCGGAGCGGTATAGACACTGCGCTTGCCTTGGGCCAAGGCAGCAAAATGGGCGGCTGCTGCGACCAAGGACTTGCCCGAGCCGGTTGGCGTGTTCAGGATGACATTGTTGCCACCCAACAGCTCATAGATGGCCTCTTCTTGGGCATCATAAAGCTGGAGCCCCATCTCGTTCACATACTTGACGAACCCTTCCAGCAGGGCATCTTCGCTGGCGGGCTCGCCCTCGCGTGATGACGGGAGGTTGGCAATGAGCGGTGGCAGTTTCAGAGGACTGGAATGGTTGGAGGCTTCGATCGGGGCAGTGTCGGCGCTCATGAGCTGGCCATCTTTCTAGCGGAACAAGTCCTCAGCAGGGGAGCGAACCACGTCAGTGACTACGCCTCCGGGTCCGAACCAGGCTGGGTCGACTCCTCGAATCAGGGCAACGGCAATGCCATCAGACTTGCCCCGTACCAGCTCGGCTGCACCAGCTAGCTCGTCGACGATGCAGACCTCGGTCACATGGAGCTCTCGGCCAACGGCGTCGTCGGTTCCTCGCAGGTCCAAGATCGGCATGATTCCGGCGCAGCCAAGGGCAATATCGGTTAGACCTCGACGCCAAGGTCGGCCGAAGGTGTCGGCGACGATGATCCCGACTTCGACTCCCAGGCGTCCAGCGATGGCGTCACGAATACGAATGGCTGAGCGGTCAGAATCATCGGGTAAGAGGGCGGCGACACCGGGGGCCATGTTGGAACGGTCGATACCAGCATTAGCGCAGATGTAGCCGTGCTTGGTTTCGCTAATGATCAACTCGCCTCTTCGGCGGACCACCCGGACTGACTCTCGCAGCACGAGCGGCTTGTGAGACAAGGGGTCATCGGGATCGACCTGCTCCAACTTGTTCTCGGCCTTGGACACGACCTTCTGACTGACCACGAGCACATCGTGGTCCTGCAGCTGTTCTGAAGACTCAGCCAGACTTGATTGACAAGCCTCGATAATGAGTCCAGCTAGATCGTCACCAGGGACGATCTCAGGCAGTCCAGGGATCGGAATAATCTCCAGGCGGGGCGACGACATAGAAGCACCCTATATGGCGCCCCGGTGACCGGGATCACCAGCAAGCACAGTCTCGGCCAGGGCGATCGTGATTTCCTGATTTGACATGATGGTGTTTGTCACGATTGGAGTGACGCCAAGCTCATCTACGGCAGAAGCGAGGTCAGCATCGACCGTGTCGATGACCAGTGATCCAATCAGGTCGCGGTACCACTCAGCCACTCCGGCTACCGAAGATTGGCGTCCGAGCTCGCGTAGTAGGCGATCGGCTGGTCCCTTCAAGGCTTTGCCCCCAATGATTGGAGAGACAGCGATCACATCCGCCCGTCGTCGCTTCAGCATTTCGGTAATTCCAGGGACGGCCAAGACGGGGTCGATTGAGACAACGGGGTTGGACGGAGCAATGACGATTCGATCAGCCAGCTCCAGTGCCTGCAGTACTCCAGGCGCAGGATTGGAGGCGATTGCACCTTCGAAGCGGACCGCTGAGACGGCAACATCATGATGGAGACGAACGAAGTACTCCTGGAAGGTGATCTCACCCTCCAGTTCGGTGGTGACATGAGTCCGAAGGCGGTCGTTGGTGACGGGCAGGACCTGAAATTCGATCCCCCAGGCCTTGACGATCTCGGCAGTCACCGTCGCCAGATCGGCACCCTCTGACAGTCGTTGGGTCCGGAACAGATGGGTGCCAAGGTCTCGATCGCCGAGCCCGAACCAGTCAGCCCCTCCGTATCGACCGACCATCTCCATTGCCTGCCACGACTCCCCCTCAAGACCCCATCCCCGTTCATGGGAGACGGCATCGGCCAGGGTGTAGGTGATGGTGTCAAGGTCGGGCGAGATATGGAGCCCATGCAAGTTCATGTCGTCGCCGACATTGACAATGGCGATCAGGTCGGCGTCGGGAACAACAGCTGTCAGTCCTTTCAGCAGCTTGGCCGCACCGACACCGCCACAAAGTACAGCAACTCTCATGATCCGGTTCTCAGAACTCTGCTCGTGTCGGACAAGACCTTACTCAGACCGCATTTCGCTGATTGCGGGCGACCATCTCCAAATCAGAATCGACCATCATGGTGACCAGTTCCTTAAAGGAGGTCTTTGGAACCCAACCGAGCTTTTCCTTCGCCTTGGTCGAATCACCAATGAGGAGGTCGACCTCGGCTGGTCGCATGAAGCGTTCGTCCTGCACGACATGGTCATGCCAATCGAGACCGGCATGACTGAACGCGATGTCACAGAACTCTTCAACCGAATGGGTTTCACCAGTCGAGATCACGAAATCTTCGGCCTTGTCTTGCTGGAGCATCAGCCACATCGCTTCGACATAGTCGCCGGCAAAGCCCCAATCTCGCTGCGGGTGCAGATCGCCGAGCGTCAGCGTGTCGATCAGGCCGAGCTTGATCTGGGCCACGTGATGAGTGATCTTTCGGGTCACAAACTCAAAGCCACGGCGAGGGCTTTCATGATTGAACAAGGTGCCGCTGGACACGTGCATGTCGTAGCTCTCGCGATAGTTGATGGTGATCCAGTGGCCGTACACCTTGGCAACGCCGTAGGGGCTACGCGGATAGAACGGGGTTGCCTCGGTCTGGGGAACCTCCATGACCTTGCCAAACATTTCCGACGATGAAGCCTGGTAGAGGCGGATGCTGGGATCAGTGCGGTGTACTGCATTCAAGAGTCGGGTGACACCAAGGGCGGTGGTCTCACCGGTCAACACTGCCTGCTGCCAAGACGTTGGCACGAAGGACTGGGCCGCCAGGTTGTACACCTCCTCTGGTTTGGTGCGGCTGATGACATCGGTCAAAGAAGCTTCATCCAACAAGTCACCTTGGATGATCTCGATATCGTCTTGGATCCCGGCGATCCGCTCGAAGTTGATGGTGCTGGAGCGGCGAACCATTCCACTCACGTGGTAGCCCTTTTCCAGAAGAAGCTCGGCTAGGTAAGAGCCATCCTGGCCCGTGAGTCCAGTGATAAGTGCGCGTTTACTCATGAGATCTGTACCTATTCGTTTGTAGAAGTTGTGAGTCGTTGTCTGGCGTCAGCCAGAACATCGGCGAGGGTGTCGGAAAGGTCGATGGATGGTGACCAGCCGGTGTCGGCGGTGAGCTTGGCGTGGCTGCCAAGCAGGACCGGAAGCTCGACAGGCCTCAGGAAGGCGGGATCAATTTCGGTAGTGATGCCGACCGAAGAATGGGCAATGAGGTGATCAAGAATTTCCTGCATGGAGATTGTGGCGCCGGAGCAGACATTGTAAATCTCGCCCGGTCGTCCCTGAAGGGCCAATAAGCGGTAGGCCTTGACGACATCTCGAACATCGGTGAGGTCGCGCCTTGCGCTCAGATCCCCATGGGCAACGGTTCCGCCACCAGTCAATTCACAGCGAGCGACACGGTCGGCAAAGGCCGAAACCGCGAACTGGACGGACTGGCCACGGCCGATGTGATTGAATGGCCTGGCAATGACGACGTCAAGGTCCCAGCCCCGCACATACTGCTGAGCAATAGCTTCGACTGACTGTTTGCTTGCGCCATAGGGAGAGCTCGGCTGAACCGGGGCATCCTCGGTTAGTGGAAGATTCGCAGGGTCGACGGCTCCGTAAAGGTCCGCACTGGAGATGACAAGAACTCGCTCGACACCCCCGAGTCTTGCTGCTTCCAAGACGTTCAGTGTTCCCTCAGCGTTGACTCGCTGGGTCATCGTCGGCGAATTCCATGACGACCCAACGTCGCTCCACCCGGCAAGGTGGTAGATGACCTGAGGCTTGATGGAGGCAACCAGGTCTATCCAACCCTGAGCGTCCAGTAAGTTTGGACCCGTGGCCAAGTCGGTGCCAACAGGGTCATCGCCGGCCTCGCTCAGATGGTCAGCGAGGTGGGGGCCAACGAATCCGTCGGCTCCGGTAATCAAGGCTCGACCGGTCGAGACCGGAACCGATGCGACCTGAGTTGATGATGAGTGGCTGGCTGGAGTCACGGTCCGACATGTTAGCCCCAATTGAGACAGTGCGATGAGAGCCGGTGTGATGAGATCAGCCTTCGCATGGCAAAGGAGGATGGCCTGGTGGATGGCCTGGTGGATGGACTGGTGGATGGACGGTGAGCTGAGAGTTGTGATTGGTCAGGGCTGGATACCCATGAACAGGTGAAACAACCCAGTAGATAGGCGAATCTGGGCGCCGAGGGTGTCAAACAATCATGAGGAACACGACTACTCTGAGGGACCCGTGACCGAACCTACGTCGCCTCCCTCGTCACCACAGTCTGACAATCCACCAGCCACAACCGTGGAGGACTCTCTTGCTGACCCCAACACTGCGGACTCTGCCCTTGGAGACGACGCGGCTGGAGACGACGCGGGTATTGAGGTGGCGGGTATTGAGGTCGAACAGAATACTGACCTCGTCGATGGTGACGCCCCAGCCGTTGTCGCCATCATTGTTGCCACCAATCCCGGGGACGGCTTTGCCGAGACGCTGGCCTCGCTAGCCGCCCAGGACTACGCCAACTTCTCGGTGCTGGTGGTTGACGCCGCTGACGATGACCCGATCGCTGAGCAGGTGGCCGCGGTGATCCCCGACGCATACATTCACCGGGTCACCGGTGCTCCGGGGTTCTCCGCCGCCGCCAATCAGGCAATGACCCTGATATCGGGAGCAGCCTTCCTCCTGATCTGTCATGACGACGTTGCCCTCGATGCCCGCTGTACCTCCACCCTCGTCGAGGAGCTCTACCGTTCAAACGCGGGCATTGTCACCCCGAAGGTGGTGCAGTGGGAAGACCGGAGGCGGCTGCAACAAATTGGGCGTTCATCGGATCGTTTTGGTGTGCAAATCGATCTGGTCGAGCCTGATGAATTTGATCAGGAGCAATACGATTCTGTTCGCGACGTCTTTGTTGCTCCAAGCGGAGTCCAACTCATCCGGACCGATCTCTTCACCGCACTCAACGGCTTTGATCCAGTTATCCACTCACTGGGTGAAGACCTGGACTTGTGTTGGCGAGCCCATCTAGCCGGGGCCCGAGTGATGACTGTCCCGGCGGCACGAGCCCGTCATCTGAATGACCACCCCGAACTTGGCTCCACCGATGAGCGTCGTCAGTCCACGGGGCGTCACCGGTTGCGAACGCTCCTTGTTGTTTCGGGTCGATACTCACTCCTCACGCATGTGCCAATCGCACTCCTGCTGCTGCTCCTTGAGGCCGCGTACGCCTTGTTCTCTGGCCACAGGCCTCAAGCCCGAGCCGCAATTGGGGCAATCAGCTGGAACGCGGCCCGTTTGGATGAGATTCGAGAGCGACGCCGCATTGTTCAAGTGACCCGAAAGGTGTCAGACCGAGAGATTCACGCCCTGCAGGTCGGAGGCTCGGCTCGAGTCAGTCAATACTTCCGCAAGCAGTTCGGCACACGCCAGGATCGCTTGTCAAACATGGTCGGCTCGGTTCGAGAATCCCTCACCAACCAAGACAGCACCGTCGATCGAGATGGCATGGTGATCGCCGCAGTCTTGATGGTTGCCCTGTTCTTTGGGGGACGTAATCTGGTGGCTGGTGGATTTGTTCCCGTTGGCCAGATACCCCTCCTTCCTAGCGCCGGGACACTATTGAGCGAATGGTTTGGAGGCTGGCGCAGTGCGGGCCTGGGTGGTCCCGGAAACGCACCGACCGCGCTTGTTGTGCTCGGAGTCTTGCGAGCCATCTTCTTCTGGGCTCCAGGGCTTCTCAACTGGTTACTGCTCTTTGGTCCCGTTCTTCTTGGCGGACTAGGAATGTGGCGACTCCTGCGACCATTCGACAGCTTGCGAGCCAGCTCGTTGGCCACCCTGGCGTACGTGTTCAACCCGGTCATGGTGGCGGCGATGTCCGCAGGACGTTGGGACGCCCTCATCGTATTTGCCGGTGCCCCGACCCTCGTCGGGTCAATTCTCAAAACTCAAGGCCTCGCTCCATACGGCACAGTGGGTGGCCCCGGCGGGCCAGGAATCGTCAAACGAGATCTGCCGACCCGGCTGCTTCGACTTGGACTTCTTGTGACCATGTTGGTCACCTTCGTCCCAGCCTCAATCCCCTTGGCATTGGCCGCCGTCATGGCGGTGACCATTGGCTCGCTGCTGATTGTTCGCACCGCAGGAATGCAACGACTCATCCTGGGAGCTGGAGTCGTGGTCGTTGTCCCGGTTGTCTTGCACGTGCCATGGACGGTTGATGTCTTGTCAGGACTGTCATGGGAATGGCTGATTGGTCCACCGTCTGCGGAAAGTCAGTTCGACTCTCTGGCCGACCTGATGCGCTTTTCGCCAAGCGGAGACCCATCGGTCCTCGTCCTTGGCCTCCTGGTGGCTGCAGCGGTGTCGCTCGTTATCGGGCGTGGCCGGCGGTTTGACGTCGCGGTCATTGGCTGGACCTTGGCACTTGTTTCCTGGTTCGGGTTGTGGGTCGAACGGCGCGGAGTTCTCCCCCTCGGACTGCCTGCTCCCGAACTTGTGCTCGTATTGGCCGCTGTGGGCTTAGCTCTTGCCGTAGGCGTCGGTGCAAGATCAGTAGAGATCGACCTGCGTACCCATCGCTTCGGATGGCGACAGGTCTCGGTTCTTGCCGGTGTGGTCGGGCTGGTCGGTGTCTCATTGCTCGGATTCTCCTCCTCGCTAGGGGGCCGCTGGGGCCTGCCTACCCACAACTATGGTTCATTCACTGCCGACCTGGAGGGCCGTGACGAAGGGACGACTAGGGTTTTGTGGCTTGCTCACCCGGCAGTTTCTCCCGTTGACACAGAACGGTCACCGGGTGGCGTGCATTTTGCTGTTACCGATGGTGCAGAACCAAGCGCCCTGAATCGGTGGGTCCCCAGTGGCTATGGCGCAACTGCGGAGATTGGCAATCGCCTTGATCTCGCTGCTCGTGGGGAGACCGTCCGGCTTGGTCGTCTCTTGAGCCTCTATGGGATTGACTTTGTTGTCGTGGTAAACCAGCTGGCTCCACCGCCCTATGAGGGCCACGTCTTTCACCCGGATGACAAGCCAGCACAAGGAGTGGTGCTCGCTCTGCAAAGTCAGCTTGACTTGGAGCGACTGGCTGGCATCCCGAGCCTGGTCGTTTACGAGAACGGGGCCTCTGCTGGGCCGGCCGTTGTCAATGTCGACCTCAGTGGAGTTTCGTCCGCGTTGACTGACCAACTCTCGGTTGATCTGGCTGCAAGCACCCGAGCAGACCTGGAGGTTGAAGCCTCGGGTCGGTGGCACGGAACGACTATCGAGGCCGAACAGCTCTGGATTGCCGTTGATGGCCGCGGCTGGACTTCCTCGAACGGCAACAAGGTCTCGGTGACTCAGGGCGGCATGCTCATGGTCGAACCTGCCACCGGGGCAACCCTCGATTCGGTCGATCTGAGGTATGGCGACAGCGGCTATCGCCGGATCGCGCTGGTTTTGCAAGCCGTCTTGGTAGTCCTGGCCTTCCTACTGGCTCAGACCAGAAGTGGAGAAACACAATGATCCGTTGGACAACCATTGCCGTTCTTCTTGGATCACTGGTGGCTGGGGTTTTGTTTGACCGGGTTGAGCACAGCGACATTCCGATCGACCCTGAGCTGGAAACAGCTATTGTGACTCCCGTTCTGAGCGAGCCTGCCCTACACAGCTCAGACTGGTATTGCTCGGTCGGCTCGACCAGTGAGAGCGGGTTCGCTACCCATACGGTTTATGTGAGCAACCTGTCTGACCAGCCAGCCCTGGCCACGGTGGAGACCTTGACGGAGGCCGGGCCGGGATCGGCCCTTCGGTTGGATCTGGCTCCGCGAACAACGGAGGTAATCGATCTAGCCACACTGGCTGTTGGAGACTCCGTCGGAGCGATTGTCGAAGTCACCGGTGGTGAAGGTGTTGTCGGGCATCGAGTGGTCAGTGCTACTGGAGTGGCTGAGGGCCCCTGTTCAACGGCTACCGCCGGACAATGGTTCTTTGGGGGCGGAATCACGACTCGCGATACTCACTACTACCTCTCTGTCATGAATCCCTCCCTGAACGCCATTGTCTTTGGGGCGACATTCCACACCGATACTCGAATTCGAGAACCTAAAGACCTCGAGTCACGAGTCGTGGCCGCCAAGTCGGTTCTGGTGATTGATGTGACCGAATTTGTTGCCCGAGAACCCCTTGTTGCCGCGGAAATTCGGACGGTTCAAGGACAGGTTGTTGTCGAACGACTGCAGACCTTTGACGGCACGCTTGGACCTGTTGGTGCGTCGTTGCAGCTGGGGGTCACCCATCCCAAGACCCAATGGACCTTCGCTTCGGGGTTGTTGACCGAGACAAGCGACAACCGGCTAGCGATCACGAATCCGACAGAGATGACGGCCGAGATCGACCTGTTCCTTGACCCCGCTGACCCTGCTGATCTGTTGTCGTATGGCTTGCTGCCTCGTGAGTTGTCGATTGGCCCGGGTCGAACG
Organism: Actinomycetes bacterium; assembly: GCA_024280015.1. Classification (GTDB taxonomy): domain Bacteria; phylum Actinomycetota; class Acidimicrobiia; order Acidimicrobiales; family SZUA-35; genus JAJRQY01. Next base: position 21,596 of record JAJRQY010000166.1, on the reverse strand, counting down.
ATCTTGATTGACCTGGATCAGGCCGCGGCTGAGATTGGGCTCATCCTGCCCTACGAACTTGGTATTCGTGTTGTTTCGGCCAATGGGACTCCAATCGTGGCCGAACGTTGGCACCTCAGTCCCGCCATTGATGAGTCGCTTATCGGCGCTGGCGGAGACAATGCCCGAATCAAAACCCTGGTTCGCCAAGACGGTGAGTCAGACGAGATTCCCGTCGAAGAACTTGAAGGCCTTGAACCCGAAACATCCTTGTTGCAGCCAATACCTGATCTTGGAGTAGCGATGACGCGAGGGGTTGAACAGTCTTCGACCCGCTGGGTAGTCCCGTGGGTGACTCTGGCACCTGAGGGCGGAACCGCACTCGTCCTGTCTGCTGGTGAAGAGGGCGCATCCGTGGAGGCCCGCCTCCTTGTTGCTGGCGAATGGCAACCTCCGATTCGGGCCATCGTGCAACCTGATGGCCGTGTTGTGCTGCCTGTCACCTCGGCAGCTGAGGCCGCACCAATCGTCGTGACTGCAAGTGCACCCATCGTGGTTGAGGCTCAAGTAATCATCCCCGGCCAGCGCCATGATGTGGTGCCTGCCATTCCGACCCTGCCGCGCTAGGTCAGCGATAGCTCGATCCTGCTAGCCTCCTTCGACAATGGAACGCCTCGTTGTCTTGCTGGTTTTGACTGCCCTGGCCGTTGGGGTCTCCCTCGTGCTTCAACGGCGGCGACCAGAGGCTCCAACAGCTCCGTCTTATCGCGCACCGGTGCAGATTGATCGTTGCGATTTTGTTTCCCCGGACGTCGCGACCCTGGTTGTCATGTTCACCTCGGTGACCTGCGACGGATGTGTCGCGGCTTGGGACGTTGTGCGTGCTGCTGCCGGTGAGGCAGCCGATAGTGAGATAGCCGGCAGTAAGGGAGTGGTCATCCAGAAGATCGAGATCGAGGAGACGCCCGACCTCCATCAGCGCTACAAGATTGACGGCGTGCCAACGACTCTGATTGTTGATGATCAGGGCGTGGTTTTGCGGTCGTATTTCGGTCCGCTGGACCGTGCGGAGATTGCTGACCAGCTGGCCTAGGAAGCCGGTACCGGCTCAGTAGAACCAACAACTGGGCCAGAACGAGAAAGCTCGATCAGACGATCAACTTCCTTGCCATCGACGGTCTCGTGTTCCAACAGGTTCCGGGCAACCAGGTCCAATGCGCTCCGGTTCTCGGTCAAGACCGAGCGGCATCGATCTTCCATCTTCAGCAAGATTGCTTGGATTTCTTCGTCAATGACACGAGCGGTCTCATCGGAGTATTCGCGGCCCTCCATGAGGGAGTCTCCGAGGAAGACCTGGCCACTACCACCCCAAGCCATTGGTCCAACCTTGGTGCTCATGCCCCATTCTTTCACCATCTTGGTTGCGGTTTCGGTGGCCTTCATAAGGTCATCGGATGCGCCGGTTGAACCCATCTGGAATACCAGCTCTTCGGCCATGCGTCCGCCGAGCATGACAATGAGGCGGTCCTCGATGTAGTCACGACGATAAATGTGGCGCTCGATTTCGGGCAACTGCATGGTCACACCGAGAGCCATTCCACTGGGAATGATGGTGACCTTGTGAAGCGGGTCGGCATTGGGTAGCACCGCGGCGCACAAGGCGTGGCCAGCCTCGTGGTAGGCGACTGCTTCTCGTTCTTGTGGACTAAGCACCATTGAGTCGCGCTTGACACCCATTAGGACACGGTCACGAGCTTGGTCGAAGTGGGCAGCGCTGACTTCCTTTGCTCCACCGCGGACGGCGAATAGGGCAGCTTCGTTGACCAGGTTTGCCAGATCAGCTCCGGACATTCCTGGTGTTCCGCGGGCGATTACGTCGACATCGACGTCATCAGACATTCGCTTGTGCTTGATGTGAACGTTCAGGATTTCTTTGCGGTCATTGAGCTCGGGAAGAGGCACAACGACCTGGCGGTCAAAGCGGCCTGGTCGTAACAGGGCAGGATCGAGGATGTCCGGGCGGTTGGTGGCGGCAATCATGACAATGCCGACCGTTGCCTCAAATCCGTCCATCTCGGCCAGCATCTGGTTGAGGGTCTGCTCACGCTCGTCGTGGCCACCACCCATGCCTGCGCCACGCTTGCGCCCGATGGAGTCTATCTCGTCGATGAAAATGATTGCGCGACCCATCTTGCGAGCTTCGTTGAAGAGATCGCGGACACGGCTGGCTCCGACTCCGACGAACATCTCCATGAAGTCTGAGCCCGTTACCGACAAGAAGGGAACACCAGCTTCGCCCGCCACTGCTCGGGCGATAAGGGTCTTTCCGGTACCGGGAGGTCCAACCAAGAGCACACCCTTTGGAATGCGTGCGCCGACCTCGGCGAACTTGGAGGGGTCCTTGAGGAAGTCAATTACCTCAGTGATTTCCTTCTTCACGTTGGCGTAGCCGGCAACGTCGGAAAAGGTTGTACCCGGCCTTTCCGAGGAATAGGTCTTGGCCTTGGACCGGCCAATGGACATGATTCCACCCATCTGGGACTGCTGGCGCTTGGCCATCCACCAGAAGAAACCAATGACAATCATGAAGGGAAGGAAAATTGGGAGCAAGGATGCAAGAAGTCCGGGAGTGTTCGTGACCGGCTTCAGATCAACCTTGTGCTCAATGAAGAGAGCGCGGTCAGCTTCGCTGAAGTCTCGCAAGCCAACAGTTCTCACCTCTTCGTCGCCATCTCTCAAGGTGTAGACGATGTCATAGTCTCTGTTGTCGAACTCCAGTGACTTGACCTCGTCCTTCCTAACTTGTTCGAGGAACTCGGTATAGGTTTTTTCTTCGCTGGTGTCCTGGTTGAGGTTCATGCTGGCGACGAACAAGGTGATGATCAGGCCAACAACAATCCATGCCGACCAACGAGGCCAGGATCCATCAGATTTACCGGGAATTTTTGGGTTTCGTCCCTCAGGCGGGGGAGGAGGCGTCGAGCCGTTTTCAGACATGTATTAATCCTAGGCGGTATCTGCAGAGTTCCAGGTCGGGTCCTTGGCTATCGTCTGCAGTGTGTCCAGCGGCCCCTCACATCCCCCATCTCCATTTCGGCGTTGGGGCCTGCCCGACGCCGCCTTTTGGTTTCTGGTTGCTCAGTTCGGTGGAGCTCTCGGCTATTTACTGTTCGTGAGCCCAGACCAGCCCGAGGCGCAGGCTGGTGTGCAAGATGCGGCGAGTCCGATTTCACACACGACGATACCTATGCTTTTTCTGGCCTCAATCGGGATCTGGATTGGCTACGGGGCTGGGCCGCTCGTTACCTCCCGATTTCGCGGCCGAGGACCGCTGGCTGACTACGGAGCAGAACTTCGAGCCAAGGATGTTCCCGGTGGCTTGATGCTCGGAGCGTTTACCCAGCTTGTTCTGGTCTGGATCTTGTACTGGCCGATCCTGCGCTGGTTGGTCGAGGATGAGCCGGGTCAGGCTGCTCGAGAGCTGACTAACCGGGTCGATGGCCCAGCTGACGCGTGGCTGTTGACCTTGATGGTGGCTCTTGCTGCTCCAATCGCCGAAGAACTGTTCTACCGAGGGCTGCTTCTGGGTGCATTGCGGTTCCATTTTGGTGACTGGACATCGATCTTGCTATCGGCAGGGATCTTTGCTGTCGTGCATCTACAACTGCTGAACTTGCCCGGCCTTTTCATGTTTGGAGTGATTGCCGGCCTGCTTCGAGTCAGAACTGGACGACTTGGCCCCTCGGTTCTGTTCCACATTGGGTTCAACCTAGCAACCGTGACCATCCTGCTCGAGCCTTGGAACTGACGGTTGTTGGCCCTTATTCGCTACCCATAGGAGCCGAGACTGCACCTTGTGATTCTCGTAATCTTCCCTTGTCTCGACATTGAACGGCGGCGCGTCTGATGGTAGGCCCAACTGTGGCGGCAGTCATGCGCCGTACCAACGATCGTGATGAACTTCGAGCAGCGATACCGTCCTGTCGGCGAATCAATCTGATCTCGGTAGCAGCAAACGGCGACTCGATTCGCAATGGATCGGTCACCGCTGACATTGTGGTTCTGGATCCATTTGCCAGTGATGCGGAGACCTTGTTTCGCTTCCTTGCCGAGCAGTGCCCAAGTACTAAGGTCCTGGTGCTTGCCAGGAGCTTGCGTTCCATTGAGGCCCTGTCAATCCCTTCCGAACTCGTGGCAATTCAGGCCTTTGATGAGTCGTTTGAGTCTGTTGTCATCCGGTTCCTTGAAGAGGGATCGAACGGCTCGAGCCGAAGTGCCAGCGGTGGGGCAGCGTCGACCACCGCCGCTTCTGCCACCGCTTCTGATCAACCAGAAACCAACGGGAGGCTCATCAACGGTAAGTCAAGCAGTGGTGTCGGACTTGGGCGAACACGCCCCGGCTCTCTCAATTCGATTCCTGCGCTGGCGTTGCCACCTTTGACAAAGCCAGACGCCAGCCAGACGCCAGCCAGCCAGCCAGCAGAGAGGACCTCACGAGCTCGACCAAGTCGAACGCCCTCTGACCGGACCGGAACGTACCGGAGCGAAACCCAGAGTCGTCCAAACGAACTGACTCCGCGGGTGGTGACACCAGACAAGAGCCCTCCTACCAGCAATGTCAAAGCATCGACCTTGCCGAGTTCCCCGAACCAAGTTCGTTCAATTGTGGTCCTCGGCGCATCAACTGGTGGCCCCGATGCTGTTCGGACTGTTCTTGGTGGGCTACCGGTCGATTTCCCCCTCCCGATTCTCCTGGTTCAGCACATGCCAGCCCTATTCACCAAGCAGTTTGCGACCGCTCTCAATGACAACGTCCGACTCAAGGTTGACGAAGCGGTCGATGGCACCGTGCCCCGTCCGGGCGAAGTATGGGTCGCACCCGGTGGCTTTCACATGGAGATCGCTGACCTGAGCGGACGGCTCGCAATGTCCGAAGGCCCAAAGCTTCATGGCTGTCGCCCTGCGGTTGATGTCCTTTTCAAGAGCGCATCCAGGATCTATGGACCACAAGTTCTCGCTGTTGTTCTGACCGGAATGGGCCATGACGGAGCCGATGGTTGTCAAGAGATCGCTTCCATCGGAGGCCACGTAATCGTGCAAGATGAAGCAACGAGCACGGTATGGGGAATGCCAGGATCGGTTGCCAAACGAGGTAGCGCCCATCAGATCGTGCCGCTTCAACAGGTCGCAGCCGGCATGGCAGCCAACGTTGCCGCCAGCCGGGGCTCAGCAAGGTCAAGAACAGACTCCAGGCCTGGAGTACTACAAACAGGGGTCAGTCAATGAGCATCGACAATCTCAACACTGCTGACTATAAGTTCCTACGAGAGATGTTGGATCGAGAGGTCGGCATCCTGTTGGAGGACGGTAAGGAGTACCTTGCGGTAACTCGACTTGAGCCGATCCTGCGTCAACACGATTTGCCCGATCTGAGTGTTCTGGTTGAACGTCTCCGGAAGCATGACCGCGCACTGAAGAGTGACGTGATTGATGCCATGACTGTCAACGAAACACTGTTCTTTCGTGATCCAAACGTGTGGCGATCACTTCGAGAGAACCTACTTCCTGAACTGATTGAAGCAAACTCGGGCAAGCGGACCATGAGGATGTGGAGTGCAGCTTGTTCCAGTGGCCAAGAGCCATACAGCTTGGCCATTGTATTGGCCGAGCTCCTCGGAAAAGAAGACGCCAGTTGGGATGTGAAGATTTCCGCCAGTGACCTTTCTCGAGAGATGGTCGCTCGTACCAAGGCCGGAGTCTTCTCCAACTACGAAGTGAGCCGAGGGATGGAGGCTGAGACGCGGGACCGCTATTTCCGCCCGCTGGGGGACAAGTGGCAGGTCAATGACCGACTTCGGTCGCGCGTCGATACCAGACAGGCAAACCTGTCCAGCCTTCCGCCGGCCCTAGGTCCATTTGATCTGATCATGTTGCGTAATGTGTTGATCTATTTCTCTGCCGAGACTCGAGAGGACGTACTTCGCCAGATGGCGAAGCTGTTGACACCGACCGGATGCTTGCTATTGGGAGCATCTGAGGGAGCTGTCGGTGTACCTTCGGTACTCACACCTGTGCGCATGAACGGTCTTGTTGCCTTCAAGCTCAACGGGGCTGACGACTCGATTGTTTCGGCGGCCTCACGGAAGCCACGGACAACAAGCTCAGCCTTTGAGCGGACGTCACCTTCTCCGCGAGGAACAGCCGGTTCGTCCCGGCCAGAGTCCACAACGACGGATCGAGCCTCCCGTGCTCGCCGGTCAACTGACCCATTACCAACTGAGGACTCGACCAAGCGCGGGACTGCCCGCCGTTCGGGTGAGGACAGCTTCCGTAAGAGCTCAAAGTCGCCAGGCGGATCGGCTTCGGATGCATCGCGAAGCGAATCCAGAAAGCGATCCACCGTCGGAGCCAGTGTTGGCTCTGCCCACGCAGGATCAACATCAAACACTCGCACAGAAGCAGCGTCGGGCAGTGGTGAGCCATCTGCCCTTGAGCGGCTGCGTGCGTTGCGCGATGAGCGCGACCGACGCGGTCGATAGGGCTCATTTCACTCTTCTCGGACTGAGTCCGCGAAAAGCATCCGCGCAGCGAATGGATACCTGATCGGTCCGTAGAGATTGTTGGTCTGCCGGATTCGCCGGCTTAAGGGCGGCTTCATCTAGGTTCTCTGGTTGCTCCACTTCTCTGATTGGTGAGCGGTTTCTGCTGCGCCAACGACAGGTGGACTCATGCCTGTCGCTAGTTCGAATTGGCTTACTACTTGGGATGAGCACGGTGGTAGTCGGGCCGAGCGGGCGACATCGAGGGCTACCTCGCTTAGTGGAGTTGTTGATCTTGGTAGTGGGAAGGCGGGACACCCATCGTCCCGATCACCAGACCACCGCGACATCTGGCCGCCCGCCATCCGACCACCCCGTATCCGGCACCCGACTACCCGGCATCCCGAGATCTGATCGCCTGGATGCAGCGCTGGGGCGTAGCACACAGCAAGCGGCACGTTCGACGCAGGCGGCTAGTCGTGAAAGAAAACAGCACCGCACTGAGGTCAAAGGACCTCGGTGCGGTGCTCAGATTTAGTGGTTGGGAACGAATGCTTGGTGGCGTTCGTCTCGCTAGGCGAGGTTCGACGGCCCCGCCTTCACCGGTTCGATTTGCGCTACTAGGCCTTGGTGCCGATCAGCTGGTCGACCTTGCTGGCAAGATCTTCCATGTCCAAGGCAGCACTTGCGGTGGCATCAACGCCATTTCTTACCTCTCGTACTCCGCCACCGAGGGTGGAGATAGCAGCAGCAATTTGACCGCTGCCGTTTGCTCCATCGGCAATGCTTCGAGAGATTTCCGATGTGGTTGCGCTCTGCTCCTCCACTGCTGCGGCGATGGTGGTCTGGATGTGAGAGATCTCTTGGATGACTTCGGTGATCTGCTCGATGGCCTGAACGCTCTCGTCAGTATCGGACTGGATCGCCGAGATGCGGCTGGAGATCTCGTCGGTGGCAGCAGACGTCTGCTTAGCCAATTCCTTGACCTCATTGGCGACAACGGCGAAGCCCTTGCCTGCCTCACCGGCACGAGCAGCTTCGATGGTGGCGTTCAATGCCAGCAGGTTGGTCTGCTCGGCGATGGAGGTGATGACCTCGATTACCTGACCGATTTCGGCTGAGGAGACTCCGAGCTTGGTCACGGTCTCGTTCGTTCGTGAGGCAGAGTTGACGGCGTCATTGGCGACACTGGTTGCTCTGCCAGCATTCTCGGCGATTTCCAGAATGGAAGCCGACATCTGCTCAACAGCTGCAGCAAGGGAGTTGACGGTTTCGGAAAACTCATCGGCTGCACTATTCACGTCTCCGGTGCGGTCCATGTTTTCGTCAACGGTAACTGCCATCGCCGTGCAGGTGCCACCGAGCGAATCGGCGGTTCTGGACAGAGTGCGAGCAACTCCCTTCAGGCTGGACATGATGGAGTGGGTGACGAGTCCCATCACCAATCCCATGATGAGAAGGCCGACAACAAACACCACAACGGTGGTGCCACTCTTCTCCGGCGACAGAGCAAATTGCGCCGCCAGTGAGACAGCGGCGACAGCTCCGCTAATCCCGAATCGTGCAGGGATTGACAGGCTGTCCAACGGTGAGCTTTCTGGCATGTTCATGAGTGGTCCTCAGGGTTAAAGAAGGGGTCGAGTTGTACGGTTCGGTCAATATCGAGGGTGAAGAGAAGCTGATCCTTGAGCTTGTATGCCCCCTTGATCAGTTCTCGTGTTGCTGCAGGCACCGTGTCTGGCGCCTCTTCGAAGTCCTCGACTTGTACGTCAGTGACATCGATTATTTCGTCAACGAGGAGGCTGACGGCCTCACCGTTGGAGCGAACAACCACATGAACTGGTTGGACACCCTCGGCCCGGACAGGAAGCTGGAATCGGACCCGTAGATCCAAGGCGGCAGCAACTTGCCCACGCAGATTGATGAGTCCCGAAACTGTCTCGTGGCTGCCAGGTACCTCAGTGATTTCTTGGTGGTAGAGGACCTCTTGTACGTCCAATACATCGACGCCTAGATACAGGTCACCGACCCGGAAGGTGCAGAGTTTTCTGCTGGATGGAATGGTGATCACCATGAGGCTCCTGCATCGACAGCTTGTATTTCTTCGATCCGATGGTTGTAGATATGGCCAAAGGCTTCGGGGTTGATGACCTCGGTGACCTTGCCTCGGATAACCGAAGCCGATCCGGTGTCGATTTGGCCGTCGTTGTCAACAATGTCGAGGATGGCATCGACTACGAGGCCGACCTCATTGCCCTCGTGGTTGTAAACCGCGACGCTGAGGGGCCTCTCGCCATATTGCATGTCGTGTGAACCGAGACCAAGCATGGCGGCCAGATCGATCAAAGGCATGATTGAGCCGCGGTATTGAACGACTGGCTGCTCCTTGGCTGTTTCGATGTCTTGGGCTGAAAACTTCTCGAGACGAGCAACCGTTCGCAGTGGTAGTGCCGCTCGCTTTTCTCCGCCGAGATCCAAGAGAAGGATGGTGCCGTCGTCCAGATCTTCTGGCTCGGTGCCTTCGCTGACTCCAGCGACATCGTAGTTCTTACTCGCCAGTCCAAGGCCGGCCTCACCAGCCAGGTTCATCACGTCAAGGATGAGTGCAACCCGCCCATCGCCCATGGTGGTGGAACCCGAGTAATGAGGTACCGAACTGACTTGAGCACACAAGGGCTTGACCACAATCTCTTGGGTGTCAAGGATCTCATCAACGACAAGGCCAAAGTGCACGTCGTCGGCTTGAAGCACAACAATATTGACAGAGCGTTCGTTCTCGCGGCACGGCTTCCCGATCTGCTCTCGCAGATCGACGATTGGAAGCAAACGACCGCGCAGTCGAAAGACGGGAGTTCCATGAAAGTCTTCTAGTGCTTCACTCCGGGGGGCTGAGGTTCGTACCAACTCCAAGAGGTTGACCTGGGGAATGGCAAATCGGCTGCCAGCGCAACGAATGGTGAGTGCAGGAATGATGGCAAGGGTCAGCGGAATCTTGATCTTGAATGTTGTGCCAACAGTCATTTCTGTGCGAACCTCGACGGTTCCGCCGATCCGTTCAATATTGGTCTTCACCACGTCCATGCCAACGCCTCGGCCAGAGACCGCACTAACCTTCTCTGCCGTTGAGAAGCCGGGCATAAAAATCAGGTAGAGAGCCTCCGTCTCGCTCATCTTGGCTGCGACCTCTTCAGAGATCTGGCCGTTCTTGAGGGCCTTTGCCTTGAGTCTCGCCGCATCGATTCCTGCACCATCGTCAGATATCTCGATGGTGACGAGGCCACCTTCGTGGCTGGCCTTGAGCCGAAGTACTCCGGCTTCTGGTTTACCCGTCGCTAGCCGGTCCGCCGGTGGCTCGATCCCATGATCGACAGTGTTGCGGACAATGTGGGTGAGTGGATCCTTGATTGCTTCGATGATGGTCTTGTCCAACTCGGTGTCGGCGCCGTCCATCTCGATCTCGATCTTCTTGTCCATCTGGCGAGAAAGATCTCGAACAACTCGGGGCAGCTTGGCCCAGAGGTTTCCGATTGGCTGCATTCGAGTCTTCATGACCCCTTCTTGCAACTCACTGGTGATCAGATTGAGGCTGTGAGCGGTTGGAGTGAAGTGCTCCTCGGGGTGGTTGTCGGCTAGTTCAACGATCTGGTTGCGGGTCAGGACAAGTTCGCCGACCAGGTTCATCAGCTTGTCCAACAGCTTGACGTCAACTCGAATGGTGCTGTCAACTGGGGCACTGCTGCGAGTCTCGGCTTGCTTGGTGAGGGCTTCATCTACCTTGGCTGGTGTCGTTTTCTTCTCATCAACCAGGATCTCGCCGATAGGACGTTGGTCACCGAGTTCTTGTTCTTTGGCCGCTATTTCAACATCGACCCGATCGGCCTCGCCCGTTTCGGTCAAGATGTCACCTACCCGGTCGCCTTCGGTGGCGGCAGCGTCAGGGTCAGCGGGAGCATCGTTTGTGGCGTCGCCGTCTTCCTGAGGCATCTCCGCTTCGGCATTGGGGTCGGCCGGCTCGGCGTTTGGATCGCCCTGAGCAGCGATTCGCTCCAGCGTGATCAAGAGTTCGGAAACATCCTGGCTGCCTTCTTCGCCACTCTCGCCAACCACTTCGAGCATTGCTCGAATGGCATCGACGGTGGCCAGAAGCGCATCAGTAATTTCGGGGGTTACATCGAGGACGTCCTCACGCAACAAGCTGAGAAGGTTCTCCCCTCGGTGAGCAACCTTCTCCAAGGTTGCGAAATCCAAGAATCCGCATGCTCCCTTGATGGAATGAAGGGTTCGAAAAATGTCATCGAGAATGCCATGGTTCTTGGGATCTGTTTCGAGAACGATCAGGTTCTGATCGAGCCGATCGATTCCCTCCATGCTCTCGACAACAAACTCGCCGATGATCTCATCCATACGCCGGTCCTCTCATCATGACGATGAGGCTCGACCCGTGAAAGCCCACTATGAGGGGATGAGAACAGATCAGGCAAGAACACCGCTAGATGCGGCCCCGACTATGACTCCTGTTCCCAACGTGGGGCCGTTGACCCATTTTGGGTGATGTTTCTCACTCCGTGTGGTCGACGGCCGATCGAGAACGTGAAGACAGACCATCTCGACGAGCAGATAGGCGGAACGATGGGACTTTCCCGAGCGGAGCAGTGTGGCGTTTGCAACCAGGAGCTGGTGAGCATCGTTATGGCAGTAGATGGCCAAGACCTGGTCATGTTGTCATGTCAGAAGTGCGATACCCGATGCTGGACCCTTGACGGTGAACCGGTTGATCTGCAGCATGCCTTAGCTGAGGTCGGCGAGCACAGCGGTCGACGACGTTCCGTCGTATCCGCAGCAGTCGCGCCCCAATAGACCGGCCATCAAGTCGTCGTTTGGCGATATTTCTGAAGCGATGACGCCAGCCAGCGTGAGTGAGATGGCACGATGATCCAGTCATGAAGAGCAATGAGTCGCAAGTCGCCGATGAAGTCGACCCAGAATTGTCAACACCGGAGTCCCCCGAGTCAGAATTTGTGAGTCAGGGAGTTGGACTGTCGCGCCAACCGATTGAGGCAGAGTCGGGCGGATTGGAGCCGCCAAGACCCTCGGAAAGGGCTTCTGGGTTCGCCCGGTTGAGTGACCATTTCGTTGGGATTGCCGTCCTCGTTGCCGCCCTGTTGTGCTCCCTGTTCGTACTGCTCCAGATGCGTCCGGACCTACTGATCACCAGCACGACACCCTCGGGCGGCGACATGGGGGCCCATGTCTGGGGGCCCGCCTTCATGCGCGATCATCTGCTGACCAGTGGCCGACTCACCGGTTGGACACCGGACTGGTACGCCGGGTTCCCGGCGTACCAGTACTACATGGTGGTTCCCGCATTGGCCATTCTGGCCGTCAACGCTGGGTTCTCGATCTGGCTGGGAGTCCCCCTAGCCATAGTCGTGCTTGCTGGGGCCTATCGCGCGGTCAGTCGCTACCCGGCTCACAAGGCTCTGATTTGGTCGATCGCCGGACTGATCTCGGTGCTTCTGGTTGGCATCTCCTATGGGGCATCGTTCAAGATCGTGAGTGTCGCTGGCTTGATCGGCATGCCGATGGCCGCCTATGCCGCTGGTCGCCTGACCAGGAGTCCCGATCCGATCCCAGCCTTCATGGCCTTTGGCGTCACGATCTTCCTCTTCGACACGAACTTCAATATCTATGGCGGAAACATTGCCTCAACGCTGGCTGGTGAGTTTGCCTTCGCAATCTCCCTCTGTCTCGGCATTCTGGCCATTGGTGTTGCCATGCGGGGCATGGACACCGGCCGGGGTCATGTCTCGGGAGCAATCCTGATTGCTCTGGTCGCTCTCTGCCACATCATCCCACTGCTCTTTGTTGTCACCGCGTTGCTGATCCTGACCATCCTTGACGAGGACCTGCCTCGTTGGTGGATTGTCGCTACTGGACTGACCATGGGTCTTGTGCCGCTGAGTCAGGCCGATGGCAACGGAACCATGATGTTCATCGCTTCGGCGCTGACGGTTGTTGTCGTCTTTGGCGCTATCGCTGCGGCCAATGAGGGAGTCCGCCGTCGCATGACCTGGCTGCTCATTGCTGGGCCAAGTGCTGCCTTGCTTTCGTCGTTCTGGCTTGTCCCCTTCGCTTCTCGCTCGGACTACTTCAACGACATGGGTTGGGAGCGCCTCAATGACGTTGGACCAGCCCTGCTGACGAATCCGATGAAGATTGCCTTGCCCATCGCAGCAGTTGGAGTCTTCTTGGCTTTTGCGACGCGCGACCGGTTGGGCATGTTGTTCTCGATCTTGGCCCTGGTCTCGGCCTCTTCGGTCGCCAACCTGGCTGATGGCAAGCTCTGGAACGCTCGCATCCTTCCCTTCTACTACCTGTCGGTCTACATCGTTGCTGCCTTGGCCGTAGCCCACGTTGCTCGCTTCAGCGCTGCCGCCTATTCAGAACGGCTGGAAGCTCCGGACCGACGAGTTCTTGTCGGGGCAACAGTCTTTGGGTTGCTGGCAACACTGGGGACCGTCAGCGTTCCTCTACAGATTCTTCCATTCGAACAAGACGATGGGACCTACCAGGTCTTTGGCATTGCACCATCGAGCAAGAGCTTCATCCCGAGCTGGGTCTCGTGGAACTACTCGGGCTATGAAGAGAAACGGTCGTTTCGGGAATACCGGGACGTTGTTGCCACCATGGATCAGCTCGGCGGCGACATTGGATGTGGTCGAGCCATGTGGGAGTACAGCAAGGAGTTGGATCGCTACGGAACACCAATGGCGCTCATGCTTCTGCCTCACTGGACCGATGGCTGTATCGGATCGATGGAAGGCCTCTATTTTGAGTCTTCGGCCACAACACCATTCCATTTCCTAAACCAGAGCGCCCTGTCGGTCAAACCCTCACGAGCTCAGCGGAACCTGCCGTACAAAGCGTTTGATATCGATCGCGGTATTGCCCAGCTACAGGTGACGGGTGTTCGCTACTACATGGCCCAAAGCAACGAGGCCATTCTTGCCGCCCGTGGCCACGCTGATCTGCAAGAGGTGGCGACCTCCGAACCATTTGTTATTTTCGAGGTTTCAGGGACCGAACTGGTCGAAGGACTCGCCGTCGAGCCGGTGGTGGCTGAAGGCCTCAGTGAGGAACAGGCAGGCGACATCGCCTCCCGATTTGATGTTGGCTGGGTAAGCCAGGCGGTTGCTTTCTACAACGATCCAGACCTGTACTCGGCTCTGCCCGCGGAAGACGGACCATTGTCCTGGCAGCGTGTTTCGAGCCTTTCGCCAGCCGACGGTGTTCCCGTCGAAGCGACCGCAGTTTCTGACATTGTGATCGGGACAGACCAGGTCGATTTTCATGTTGATGAGATCGGGAAGCCGGTCCTGGTCAAGATCTCCTACTTCCCAAACTGGAAGGTTTCTGGAGCGGACGGGCCATGGCGCATTGGGCCAAACATGATGGTTGTCATACCAACCGAGAACGATGTCACCTTGTCCTACGGGCAGACAGGAGTGGAGTATCTTGGTTACCTGATGTCCCTCGCCGGAATCCTGATACTTGTCGGCGTGAGCCGTCGCAAGCCCGGACAAGCGGCCGGAGACATGCCAACCGAGGAGATTCTGCCTGATGATGAGCTAGCGGATGACGTCGCCCAAGATGAGGTACAGCAAGAGGGTGCTCTGCCCAATGGTGGGACGTCGCCAGGGGGCGCGTTGCCTGATGAGGATGACTTGGTAGCAATCAAGGCTGGACCGGGCGCTGAGCACGACTCAGCGAAGTCTCAAGTAACCGCGGAGTCTCAAGTACCTGCGGCTGTTCCCCCTCGGCTTGTTTCGGATGACGTTGTCGCTCCGGGGTCCCCGTTGGCTGACCCCGGTTTGCTTGGCGACGCGGGTGACGGAGTGCTTGGCGACCCAGATGGGCCGCCGAGTCGACCGTGAGAAGTCGACTCCGCATTTTTGCGCTGGTCGGCTTGGTTGCGACGGCGGTTGACTTTCTGGTCTTCCTGGCCCTGAGTGACAAGGGGTTGGTGCTGGCCGATCTTGTTGCCATGGGCTTGGCGGCCACTGTCTCCTACGGTCTGAATCGTCAGCTGACCTTTCGCGGCGAGTCGAATGCTCGCTGGGTTCGTAACCCCATTGTGTTCGCAACCACGGCCGTGGTTGCTGGACTCTTGGACTTGGCCGTTGTCCTGATTGTCATCGGGTGGACCCCGACGTGGTTGGCGAAAGTGTTGAGTATCGCCACTGCTGCCACTGTCCGCTGGGGGGTGTACCGATGGGTCTTGTTCAATATTGTGCGGCGAGAGTTGGCCGAGCGTCAGGATCGTGGACCCTCTCCTGGTGATCTGCGGCTAAGCGTGGTTGTTCCCGCATACAACGAACAGGATGCCATCGCGGCAACGATCGCTGCCTTGCGTTCTGAACTGGAGGTCTTGGTCGGTCAACAGGATATGGAAATACTGGTCGTCGATGATGGCAGCAGCGACGATACGTCGGCGGTCGCGACTGCCGCCGGAGCAAGAGTTCTGACCCAGCCCGAGAACGGGGGCAAGGGTGCCGCGGTCCGGGCTGGTGTGCTCGCGGCACGAGGTAGGTCCATCATTTTCACTGATGCCGACCTTTCCTATCCGTCAGCGATGGTCGCCGTCCTTCTGGCTGAGTTAGAGGACGGTTGGGATGTGGTCGTTGGAAGCAGGCGTCATGACGAGACAACGACTCTGGTTCGGGCGCGACGACTTCGAGAGCTGGGTGGGCGAGTGATCAACTGGCTGACGCACCTCGTCTTGCTCGGCCACTTTCGCGACACACAATGTGGCATCAAGGGTTTTCGGGGCGATATTGGGAAAGCCATATTCGAGCGAACCACCATTGATGGATTCGGATTCGATGTCGAGATTTTCCTGATCGTTGAGCAAGATCAGCTGTCGCTGGCCGAGGTGCCAGTATCGGTAGAAAATCGGGCCTCGTCGTCGGTTCGGATTGTTGCAGACACGGTGCTCTTGTTGCGGGATCTCATCCGGGTACGGCGAATGGCAGGGTGGGGGAGGTACCGGCCCGATCCCCGCCAACAACTCGTTGTTGGTCGGCCCAAGTCAATTGGCCCAGAAGATGGTGGGCCTGAGGACTCAGTCGTGCCACAATTAGCCGTGGGACAATCATCAGACGGCTCGCAAGAAGACAGTCCGCAAGAAGACAGTCCGAGATGAAACAGCGCGTGACGAGACAGCAAGTCAGAGGGCTCGTGCCTGACGGCCAGCAGATCAGAGTTAAACCCAGCCGAGAGGACAGATAGGTGAAGGATCTCCAGACCATTGTGAAGGCCTACGACATCCGAGGTACGTACCCGGATCAGATTGATGGCGATACATGTCGGGCGCTCGGTGTCGGGTTCGCTCAGTACATTCGGACCGTCGAACCAGAAACAACCGAGGTTGTCGTCGCTCGCGACATGCGCCCATCGGGCCCAGAGCTCACAGCCGCCTTTGCTGACGGAGTGCAGAGCCAGGGGTTGGACGTGCTCGATATCGGTCTGGCCTCCACGGACATGATCTACTTCGCTTCCGGCTCACTCAATATGCCCGGAGCGATGTTCACGGCCTCCCACAATCCAGCGGGCTACAACGGCATCAAGCTCTGTCGTTCGGCTGCTGCTCCAATCGGTGAAGGATCGGGGCTTGAGGAGATCAAGGCGGTTGCAACATCATGGGCTGCAGGGGGTGTTGAGGATGACTCGAGCACCGGAAGCCGTCGAGAAGACGATCTTCTTGATGCCTTCGCCCAACATGTCCACAGCTTTATCGACGTCTCGAAGCTGAAGCCGCTCAAGGTCATTGCCGATACCGCAAATGGCATGGGTGGGTTGATCGTCCCGGAGATATTCAAGGCCCTACCCTTTGATCTGGAGGTCATGTACGAAGAGTTAGATGGCACATTCCCCAACCATGAGGCCAATCCCCTCGTGCCGGAAAACATCGTCGACCTGCAAGCACGAGTTGTTGAGACCGGAGCAGACATTGGGCTAGCCTTTGATGGCGACGCTGACCGGGTCTTCCTGGTCGACAACAAGGGCAACGGTATTTCTGGGTCACTCACCACCGCACTGCTAGCCAGGGCCACCTTGGAGAAGGACCCAGGAGCAGGAATCATCTACAACCTGATCTGCTCCAAAACGGTGCCTGAGGTGGTCAGCGAGAACGGTGGTACGCCAATCCGCTCTCGGGTCGGTCATTCCTTCATCAAACAAATCATGGCCGAAACTGGTGCAGCCTTTGGTGGCGAGCACTCGGCCCACTATTACTTCCGAGACAACTGGCGAGCCGACTCAGGCATCATTGCTTCCATGTTGGTGCTGGCTGAACTGTGCAAGTTCGATGGTTCGTTGGCAGACATGCTGACTCCCTTCCAGCGCTACGCCGCCTCGGGTGAAATCAACACCAAGGTCAGCGATGCCGGAGCGGTGATCGAGGCCGTGGCCAATCACTATGCCGATGCTTCAATTGACCGCCTCGACGGGCTGACTGTTGACAGTGGTGACTGGTGGTTCAACCTGCGAGCCTCTAACACCGAGCCATTGCTTCGACTCAATCTTGAAGCGGGATCGACCGAGGACGTTGTGACGAGGGTGGCCGAAGTCAAGGCGATCATGACGGCACCAATTTCATGATTGCTACGCCTCGTGATTGAGCCGCTCCTTTGCGAGATCCGAGACTATGCCTGGGGTGACCCCGAGGCCATACCCCGGCTGCTTGGGGTCTCGCCAACTGGCGAGCCTCAGGCGGAAATGTGGATGGGCGCTCATCCCGGTGCCCCAAGCCTGCTGGCCAGTAGCGGCCGAACCCTGCCCGACGCTATTGCCGATAACCCAAAGCTGATTTTGGGCGAAAAGCTCGCGGCGAAAAGTCCGGAGCTTCCCTTCTTGTGCAAGTTCTTGGCCGCCGCTGAGCCGCTCTCAATCCAGGTCCACCCCGATGCAGACCAGGCTCTCAACGGGTTCCTTCGTGAAGAGAAGCTGCAGATTGATCGAGACGACCCGACCCGGACGTATCGGGACAAGAGTCATAAGCCTGAACTGATTGTTGCCCTGGAACCGTTCCGTGCCCTCTGTGGGTTCCGTGCGGTCAACGAAACGATTGCGATTATTCGTGGGCTTGGCCTTCCTGACCTGGATGAGATGCTGCGGTTCTTGTCAGGCCCGGGGTCAGACAGCGAGATTCTTGCTAGGACGGTGCAGTGGCTCTTGGCCCTGCCAACAAGTCAGGTTAGGAAGTGGATTGCCGCTGTCAGGTTGGAAGTAGTCAACCGCACTGTTCCTTCCAGTGATGCTGTTTCTTCCGGGGATGCTGTTTGCCACCTTTCATGGGTACCCGATGTCGCGGATCGATACCCCGATGATGCGGGTGTTCTGGTCGCCTTGTTGTTGAACCCCGTCTTGCTCGAGCCGGGGGAAGCAGTCTTCCTTTCTGCTGGAAACGTTCACGCCTACTTGTCGGGGTTGGGGATCGAGGTCATGGCCAATAGTGACAATGTGATTCGTGGCGGATTGACTAAGAAGAACATCGACATTGACGAACTTCTGACGGTCGCCAAGTTCACGCCCATCGATGTCCCTGTCCAGTCGCCGGTCGGTGCAGACCATCTTTACCACGCCCCAGTTTCTGATTTTGGTCTGCATCGAATCGAGCTCGGAGAATCAGGCAAGGATCACCGCGAACTGCAATGCGCGGGGCCGGAACTCATCGTGGTGACCGAGGGCCAAGCGGTCCTGGAAGAGCAATCTGGAGCAACCACAACGCTGCGACGCGGCCAGGTTGCCTTTGTGAGTGCCGATGAGGGCTCGTATCGAATGAGTGGCCATGGTTTGGTCTGGCGAATAACGGTTGGCGCGTAGATTCTGTCCTAGGGCCGGTTCCGGCTACCCTCAGTGGCTGGCGCGGGTTCACCGGCGCGATGATCCGCAGGTAGGAGAAAACTATGGCCCTTGATCCGAAACTTCTAGAGATTCTGGCTTGCCCTGACGACAAGGGCTCACTGCTCTATTTCGAGGATGAGAATTCCCTTCTCAATCCTCGTCTCAAGCGGCTCTACCGGATTGAAGATGACATCCCCTTGATGCTCATTGACGAGTCAGAGGTCATTTCCGACGAAGAAGCGGCCCGACTGGTGGCCAAGGCTGCGGCCGAGGGCTGACGATGAACACACCTGATTCGCCAACCGACACAGACTCACCAGCTGACACAGATTCGCCAACCGACACACTGGGCATGCGCGAAGCCATGCTCGGACTGCCCGAGCAGATCGAAGCATCGATTGCTGCCATCGACTCAGTTCCAGGACTCCCAAGTAGCACATCAATCGATCAGGTTCTGATCCTTGGTATGGGCGACTCTGGCTTTGGAGGCGACGTCGCCGCGGCGTGCGCCCGGCCCTTTGCGCCACTTCCCATCGTTGTTTACGGCGGCTACCTGCCGCCTTCCTGGGTCAGCAGCTCAACCCTGGTGATTGCCATCTCTGAATCAGGAACGACAGAAGAGACCTTGGAGTCCCTGGAAGCAGCAGTCGAGTCTGGTGCGCCCTTGGTAGCTGTCACCAATGGGGGTGAGCTGGAGAACCTGGCCCGACGCGCTGGAGCACCGGTATTGCCAGTCGCTAAACCCGGACCGATGCCTCGAGCATCCCTTGGGTCGCTAGCCACCCCGATAATGCTCGCCCTCGATCAGATTGGTTTGTTCCCTGGAGCTCGGCTCTGGCTGGACGAGGCGGTGACCCAGCTCAAGATTCGTCGGGAGCAATTGCTTTCCTCCAACAGCCCGGCCAAGGAGCTGGCTGACGCCATCGGGTCAACCATGCCGGTTATCTATGGAGGCGGCGCAATTGGGACCACGGCGGCACGGCGCTGGAAAGTGGCCTTCAACCACAATGTGAAAACGCCAGCCTTCTGGGCTCCAATGCCCGATCTGTGTCACAACGAGCTGGTTGGCTGGACCGGAGATGCAGTTCCAACGGAGAAGCTTTTCACCCAGATCCAGCTCCGTCACGAATCCGAGCATCCACAGACGGCTCGGCGGTTTGAGTATGTTGAGGAGAAGACCCTCGATGAGATGGCCAGTGTCCTGAGTGTGGAGGCACTGGGCGAAAGCTCGGTTGCTCAACTCTTTGACCTGGTGCTGATGGGCGACATGACCTCTCTGGAGCTGGCCGCCAATCGCGGCATTGACCCGGGCCCGCTCAACCTGGTTGAAGACCTCAAGGTCTGGCTTGGCCCATGAGCGGAATGATGGCAGGCCGAACAGTCATCGTTAGCGGCGCTGGTGGCGGTATCGGAACGGCAACAGTAGAGAAGCTGCTGGCCGAGGGAGGACGTGTTGTCGCCTCGGACTTGCCTGGTCTTGGACTATCACAGATTGAGTCGCTCGGTGACCAGGTTGTCGCCATCGAAGCTGACGTGACGTCCAGTGCCGATTGGGAACGGGTCCGGGATACTGCCTTGGACAAGTTTGGTGCAATCAACGGCTTGATCAACAATGCTGGGGTTGAAGGGTCGATGACTCCGATCTTTGAGTACCCCGAGGACGTCTTTGATCAGGTGCAGGCTGTCAACGTTAAGGGTGTGTTCCTGGGACTCAAGACCATTGTGCCCGCCATGACAGGTGAGCACCGCTCCGTGGTAAACGTTGCCTCCGTCGCTGGCCTTGGTGGTGCCTCAAATCTGTCGGCCTATGTTGCCTCAAAGCACGCCGTCATTGGATTGACCAAGACCGCAGCCATTGAGTTTGCTCCCCTCGGGGTGCGCTGCAACGCAGTTTGTCCCGCCCCAATCCGCACCAGAATGATGGACAGCTTGATTGACGGGATGAAGTCCGACGAACTGGACAGTGCAGCAATCGAGGCTCTGATCGCCGCTTCAATCCCGCTTGGACGTATCGGGGATGCCGACGAAGTTGCCGCGCTCATGACCTTCTTGTTGTCCGACGCTGCCAGCTTCATCAGTGGTGCTGCCATTCCGGTCGACGGAGCAATGAAGGCTCGCTAGCTAGGACTAGCGGCTCTGCCTGAAACGTGGCTCAGAAACCGAACGCTGGGAGCGCCCACCAAGCCCCCAAGACAGTCATGTCACCTTGCCAAGTGACCTCCGCTTCCCGTCCCCAAAGGGTTAGAAGTGCTGCCCCAGCAGAGGCCATCAGAGTGAGGTCAGGTCGACGATCTGTCGGCACTGCTGTTTGGCCGATGGCCAGCGTCCATTGAGCCTCAGGAGTTGTGATCTGCAGAACCGGATCTGAGCTAGCTTTTGGACTGTTTGTTGTTTCGACCTTGTCCGCTGCCATTGCCCTACCTGGAGAAGCAGGATTGCTGGGACCGACGAAGACATCGAGAAGCTCATCAATTCCATCGACGGCTAGAGGCGAGGCGATTGGTGTCACCGCGCCTGGTCCGGCTGTTCGTTGGGCATCGATCCGATGGACGGCGATCTCATGGGTCATTCGTCGCGCCACCCAGCCCGTTGTCATGTTGGCCCCTGACCAATTCCAGCAAACCTTATTCGGCCCGAGGGGTTCAAGGGCGGCGATGACATGGCATTCTCCAGAATCGGGCGTCGGTATCCCTCCCTGACTGAGTCGGGGAAGTCCGGGCCTTCGGTGGTGGCCCGGCTGAGCTGGTGAGACCAGAAGGTGAAGACTCCGCTGATGTGGTCTCGGAGTTCGGAGGCGGGCCAACCGGGACAGTCTGGGACCGGAGTCTTGGGGTAAGTCCATCCAAGGCGTCGTGGGCCAGCTGCGCGTTCTCTTCAATAGCAGCGAGGTAGTCGTTGTGAGCAAGCTGGCGGTTGGAGGGCATGCCCGCCAGTATCGTCGGGCAACGATAGGCTCGTCGAGTTGGGCTGCCTTGACTTGGCCAGTGGGCCTCAGCCTTTGTCTTGAATCAACCGAACCATCCCGCTTCCTCTTGAGAGGAACTACTTGTATGTGAGCAGTGGCTGTCGAAGCTCTGACAGACGCCTCGCATGGAGCACAAATGAATACTGAAAACACCACTGGCCGCCCCCGGACTGTCGCTGAAGGCGACTACAAGGTCGCCGACATCAATC
>JAJRQY010000165.1 GCA_024280015.1 Actinomycetes bacterium | reverse complement strand
TCGCCAAGACCTCCGGTCAGCGACCTTGCCGGGGTGTGTCGACGGCTGGATCACTCTGCATGAAGAGCTTGGCCGCCTGGACCTGGATGAGGTGCTTGCGCCGGCCGTCCGTCACGCCCGTCATGGTTTTCCCGCCTCGCCTCTGCTGGTCGGCTCCCTGTCCGCCATCGAGGGAGCGCCTGGCTCCGAGGACTATTTTCCTGACGGACAGGCTGCAACCATCGGCCAAGTCGTCACCCGAGAAGGAATTGCTCGTTCTCTGGAATCGATCATGCAGCACGGTCGTTCTGGCTGGTACCAAGGAGAATTCGGACAAGCCTTGCAGCAAGCCGCTCCCGGGCAGTTCTCCGCCGAGGACTTGACCCGGTCACAGGCCGACTGGGTTCGACCCATTCAGGCCAAGGTTTGGGGCCACACCATGTGGACGGTGCCCCCAAATTCCCAGGGCTACCTTGCTCTGGCCAGTGCCATTATCGCCAATGAGCTACCCCTGCCACAGGACCCTGATGATCCCTTGTGGGCCCATCTGCTCATCGAAGCATGCAAACAAGCGGGCTATGACCGCAACCAGGTTCTCTTCGATGAGGCCAACGGTGATCATCTGGTGTCCATTGACCGCCTTCGGCCACGGTGGCAGGCCATCGACCCCGATCAGGCTTCAAGTCTTTCCACGCCAGTAGAGGGCGGGGGAACCATCTACCTCTGCACAACCGATGAAGACGGCATGGGAGTCTCGCTGATCCAGAGCAATGCCGCAGGCTTCGGAACAAACATTGGACTACCCGAACTGGGAGTGTTCATTCACAACCGGGGCATCGGCTTCTCCTTGGAATCAGGACACGTGGCCGAGCTAGGCCCGGGCCGAAGGCCGCCGAGCACCCTGCTCCCAGCCCTGATCACCAAGGAAGATGGATCACTACGAGCGGTTCTTGGCACCATGGGCGGAGACGGGCAGCCCCAGGTGGTTTTGCAAATGACCGCTCGACTCTTACATGCTCAGCAACGCCCCGGAACCATTCTGACTGCTCCACGATTCACCCTGACTGTGCCCGCGGCGGTCGGATTCAACACCTGGCAGGACCCGAGCCAGATTGCTGTGGCACTGGAACCTGGCTCGGCATGGGTGGCCGGGCTTGAGCAAAGGAACCACCTGGTCGAAGCCAGGGAATGGGGCCTTGGCATGTTCGGCCACGCCCATATGATCGACGTCCACTCCGATCATGTTGCTGGCGCTGCTGACCCGCGCTCCCGTATCGGCGCGGCACTCGGGCACTAGCGAGCAGGAACTCGTGGTGGGCTGCGCCGCTAGCTACACCAGATCCACATCAGCGTAGTCGGCTTCCCTCTTCTCGAAGAAGGCCATGATTGCCTCAACCTGATTCGCAGAGCCGATGAGTTGCGAGATCTCCGCCCGCTCGGCGGCGAAACCGTCAGCAACCGACAGCTTCGGTGCCTGGTTGAAGAGACGTTTCGCCGCCCGGATGGCGTGGGGCGACTTTTGGGCGACTTTGGCCGCCAGCGCCAGCGCGTCGGCGAGGGGATCATCAGACAGGGTCGTGGCCAGGCCAAGCTTGACCGCCTCTTCGGCGTCGACCATGCGGCCAGTGAAGGTCAGTTCCTTAGCCACGTCGAGGCCAACAAGGTTGACCAGACTCTGGGTGCCGGTCATGTCAGGAATAAGACCCCATCGAATTTCGAGCACCGACATCTTGGTCGCGGGGGCAATAATGCGAATATCACAGGCCAACGCCAGCTGGATTCCGCCACCGAGTGCGTGTCCCCGCAAGGCGGCAATGACCGGAACCGGCAACTCAGTCCAGCCGTAGCAAGCTTGTTGGGCGAAATGAGTGATCCGGCCCTCTTGCGTGGCCGCCAGATCAACAGTTGGACGGTCAGCGTCATCGCTGTCGGCCATCCCCTGAAAGCTGGAAAAGTCGAGTCCAGCGCAGAACGATGCACCCTCTCCTGACAATACAACGCACCTAACGCTCGGGTCAACGGCAAGAGCGTCCGCAGCCTCGACCAGGGCCACGAACATTTCCCGGTCCAACGCGTTCCGCTTGTCCGGCCGGTTGAGACGCACATCGGCGACTCCATTGCTGATGTTGATGGTGATGCGATCAGTCATGGCTCGGACCCTACTCGAAGGGGCAATGGCGGCAATAGTTTTCGCAGCATGGCCCGCGATCAGCCAGGTATTGCGAACTCATCACCAGGAGACCGGTCTGAGGATCGATGTAGTAGTCCTCCCCCGATTCCAGCGCCTCGGCATGGGCGGCCATAGAGACATCGAAGCCGGGCATATCACTACAGAACCGTTCTGTCAGAGGTGTGTCGAGCCCATCCACACGTACCCGCCCCGAGTCTGTCATTGGAAGGAGACTACCCATTGCTCAACGATGCCCGGGCACAAGTGGCTCAGGACTCCTGACTGTTCGGGACGGTGGCCCGAACGAGCACTCCCCCATCGGGCCCATTTTCGATCACAAGTGAGCCATGTTGTTCATTCATCCGATCCCGCATGAGTTGCATGCCAAAGTGCCGTTCTTCGTCAGGTTCTTTTGCAGTCGGGAAAAGTCCATTGCCGTTGTCGCGAATATCCAGCACGGCCGAGCCGCCAACATCGCTGAGAGTGATCGTAACTTTTGTTGCACCCGAGTGTGCAGCCACATTGCCGAGGGCCTCTCGGCCAACCAGATAGAGGGCTGCCGCCCGGTCGCCAAGGAGTTTGTCGTCAAGGTTGTCGCTCACATGCAGCGCGATATTGGTGGATGCGAACACTCCTTGTCCATAATGTGCAAGAGCCGAACCTAGATCCCCGGCCCGCGCACTCGGAGGAACAAGGTCGTTGGCCATCGTCCTCAGGTCGCCAATGGCCCCCACGGTGCGACTTTCAGCCTCGGCAAGACGTTCAACTTGCTTGGGGTCTGCGGTTTGCTTGGCCAAGCCAATCAGCAGGGTCGCAACAGACAGCTCCTGAATCGCCCCATCGTGCAGGAGTCGTCCAAGGCGCACCTGCTCCTGCGTTTTCGCCTCACGAAGCTGGTCCCACAGCTGTTGCTCTTTCTGGGCTCTTCTAACCTGCTCTGTCATGTCGCGAAATAACTCCAAATGACGCCCATCTCCGATGTCGGTGACACGCCGTTCGAACGTGTGACCATTGCTCGTCATGAGGCGCCCACGCACCCCAACACC
>JAJRQY010000164.1 GCA_024280015.1 Actinomycetes bacterium | reverse complement strand
TTCATTACAACACGGTTCGGTTGCATCAAGGGATTGGCTATGTGACGCCGGATCAAGAGCATCGGGGTCTGGGGGAGGCTATTTGTGAGGCGCGGCGTGAGGGTCTTGTGCAGGCGCGAATCAACCGGATCGACTATCATCAAACCATCAACAGCAATTTCTCTCGGGACGCTGTGTGAATAGGTCACCGTTTGGCGACATTAACCCTGACACACCTTAGTTTCCGTCCGAGAACGGATGAATCGTCTCAAACTGTGCATGGGCAACTGCAATGTGGGCTAGCCCTCCAAGATCCTGACGTTCGGTGAACTGCACAAGATCGTCGATGGCGGCTGAGATCCGACTGTGATGGGGAGCAATGTGGCTAGCCCCGTGGGGCGAATACCCAGTCCCCCCTATCCAAACCTGCTCGTTCCTGAATCGGCCGGTCAACTGAGGCGCCGACGCCTTCAACAACACTTGTTGCATGGCAATGATCGCTGGAGCGCTGATTGGTCCATCACCGGTGATCGCCGCCCTCATAGCGGCAACGTTGGCGGCAATAAGTTCAGCGTTGGGTGTGTGAGGACCGCGGGAAGGCCTCGTGTGTTCCGCCACAGCAATCGAACTGGCGGCCGCCGAAAGGTTTTCGATTTGGGAGGAGGTTGCCGCCTCAGTTCGCAGTGCGATGATCGCGAATCCGGCAAGACTGGTACCGATGCGTTCATCGAATCGCGCTATTGCTGCCTCTGCTTCGGCCAGATCGTTCATTAGCGAGCCCGGCAGCTCTATGGACGGCTCGTCTGCAATTGGCGGCGTGACAGTAGCGAGATAGGTGCCCGATACGGTTTGCCTGCGACTCCGAGGAATCATCTCGGGGTTTCGAGGTTCCCACGAATGCTCTTCGGACCCACAAGCGGGCCAACTTCGATCGTTTGCCATAGTTCACTGTACCAAAGACTCTGGAGTTATCCTTTGGTAAGAGCCCGAAGCGACGGGCATCATGCGTGAACCGCCATGCCACCATCACCGCCCATGGGGTCCGGGTGTGGGTGGCGATAAACGAGGCAGGTCAGCCCCGCTGGTTTGGCCGCATCGAGATCAAGCCGTGCACCCAAGCGCTCGGTCATCTCGATTGATCTCTTGTTGTCGGGTGCAACATAGCTGACGGCTGTTTTCCAGCCGAGACGGCTAAACGCATAATCCAAGACGGCAGTGGCCGCTTCAGACGCAAACCCTTTTCCTTCGTCCTCAGCCCGCCAGATTGACCAACCAATTTCCGTTTCCGGCCAGCCTTCAGGCTTGAGACCGCCAACATGGCCAATGGCCGAGCCGTTGTCCTTGCGCACCATGGTCAACGTGCCAAGCTCGGCGGTCTTCCAGAAATCAAGCATTTCTTGAAACTCGGCCTTGGCTTCTTCCTTGTCTTGCGTGCCGCCCGCATACATCGCCCGCTCCGACATCAGGAAGGACACAAAACCATCTCGATCATCGACTACCGGTGCTCGCAAAATCAAGCGTTTGGTTTCAAGGGTAGGAATAGACGTCATTTCCTTCTCCCGAAGCCGCTCATATCGCGAGTATCTGTCCTGGCACTGTTGCAAGCTTTCATGGTGCTCCTATTGATGTCAAGGTCGGTGACCGTTCGTCTTACCCGATGGCCCAGAATTCGTTGGTAGCGCTTTCAAGCACTCGGGCCGACACGCGCTGACCGGGACGAGCTGGACGGAGCGAGCCATAGTATAAACCAAGCGTTGGATCAGCGGATTGAGGAGCCTGGGAGCCGGGCACCCTTGATCGTCGAGGGCTATGCAACTAGCATTCCGTGCTGGCACACCGGGGGTTGACCCCGGCCAAGGTCGGCGGACTACGGCGGAAACTATGAGATATGACATGAAACTTGCACCTACCGCGATCATCGCGGCTTTCGTCGCGATTGTTGTGGCGACCTCGCCGGCCGACAGCAGGCCCGACACCGTCTATCAGGAGGCAGTACTTTTCGCCTCGGACGCCGCTGACCAGAGTTTCCAAGGTCAGAGTGGTGGAGGTTTCGCGACTCGCTTCGGGCAACACGTTGCCGTTGCCGCCAACGGGACCGTCGCAACGAGCGCACCGGAGGCCGACTCGGGGCACGGCGCCATCTACGTATACCAGCCCCTCCCAGACGGATCCTATGACGAGACGAAGCTCTCCTTCGGAAATAGTCCACTCAGCGATCGAATCCACACCACGATCGGGCTCAGCGACAGCGGCACGGTCCTGTTCTTCGACCGCTACTACGATCGCCAAAATGGTCAAACCGGAGCAATCGGTATCGCCCAACCTTCGGGCGATGGATACCACCAGCAAGTCCTTGCTCCTGGAACCGTTGGACTCAACGGTTGGGTTTTCAGATGGTTCCCGGTGATCTCACCGGACGGAACAGTTGCTGCGACCATGTCGCGTGGTAACCACCCCAACCGAGAGTATGCGGTGCAGTTCTTCCGTCCCGACTCGGGTGGAGCCTACGTCTTGTCACAGACGATCGAGACCGACTTCGAATTCATGCCAATCAGGATGCGTGGAAACCTTGTTATTGGGCACGATGGCTGGGTTGTTGACCTCGACCAAACCGCGAATCCACTCACCCGTCTGACGTCCCCAGTCCCAGCGCAAAGACTTCTGCTCAATGACGTGGACGGGGCAGGCAATATTTACGCCCGTGTTGGCAAGGAGATTTACGTCTACAAAGCACAGAGTCCCCTTTCCGTGCCCACAGCCCTCAACATTGCTGACTTTGGCGTTACGGGCTATCCCCAGGTGAGTGTCAGCGAGTCCGGTCGACTAGCAGTCAGAACGGGTTCACTCGCTGAGGTCCTGGTACTTGTCCGTTCTAGCACTGGTTATGTCCCTGGACAGCTCTATCGCTCCCGGGCCGAGCTTTCCGGCTCACGTCGAATGTATGACTTCGCATTCGCCGATGAAACCGTCGTCATGGGACTCGATCTTGGGGCACCAGATGCATGGGGAAGCGGTGCGCTCACCACGTTCCGTACGCAGGAGGGAGGCGGGGTAGTCCCCGGCCCAGTGACTTCGTGCACGGCGTCGCGTGATGGGGCCAAGGTGCACATCACGTGGTCCGGCGCCGAGACTGCCGACTCATTTGTGATCTACCGCTCGACAGGTCCAGGAAGCACTTTCTGGCGCGGCAGGACCAAGGATGCACTCGGCTTTGTCGACACAGACCACAATGGATCGCTGACGTATTCTGTTGTCGCCATCAATGACTTCCAGCGCCAAACTCCGACCACCTGCAACACCCAGAGTTTGCCTTCAGCCGCACCCATTTCAAGCTGTAGCTTTTCCCGAACAGCAACCCACTTCATGGTCTCGTGGAGAGGGGGACACGACTCGGATGCGGTCGTCGTCCAGCGCTCGGTCGACGGCAGCCCTTGGTATTGGCGAGGGAGTGTTGACCCGTCGCAGGCAGCCTTTGTCGACCCAGCGCGCGGTACCGATGTCAGATATCGGGTTATATCCAAGAAGGACACGCTCTTTTCCGCAGCAGTGAACTGCGACGCTACGCCTTGACATCTGGAGCACATTGCGGCGCCTTGACCAAGGGTGAATGGCTCTGGTGTTAACCGATCAGGCCCATCGTCAGCAACAGTGATACCTCAGATACCGAATCTCCTACCGCAACACTCTTGACCAACTTGACCACTGCTGATCACTGCTACCCAATAGGCAGCGATCCCTCTATTCAGTTGCTCGATACGCAGCCCGGAAATGGCCCGACTGATCACGAGCTGCTGGACCTGCTCGGTGCCTTCGAAGGGCCGAAGATCTCTTTTGGCAATATCCGTTGGTGTCCGATGTTGTCCGATGTTGTCCGTTTTCACCTCTGACCTGGCGAAACGTTGACTTCTGCGCACCGGTGGAGACTGCTCAAAACTCTTGCTCCCGACGAAAACTAGGGATCAAACTAGGGATATTCTGGACAATACCCATGCCTCCGTCGCAGATCCGAACCTCTGTCTGGCCGATGATACCTCACTTAATAGCACTTGTGCTACAATGACGGGATGAACACGATAGGTCTCCGAGAACTTCGCCAGGACGCATCCGAACTCGTTCGCCGAGTGGAGAGCGGTGAGAAGATCGACATCACTGTCGCCGGGCGACTCGCGGCCCGACTCGTACCCGCTACACCCAAACAATGGCAGCCTTGGAACACGATTGCCGAGCTACTCAACGGACCGCCAGACCCGAACTGGGAACAGGACCGAGACCTCTTGGACCAGTCCATCGCCAATCCCTGGGATGACGCGTGAAAGCACTGCTAGATACCAGTGTGCTGATTGCCACAGACGTCCCCGCTTTGGATGGTGAACTCGCCATCAGTGCTGCCTCGCTCGCCGAGTTGCACTTCGGGGTGATGGTCACCGCCGACTCCGCAGTCCGAGCCGAACGACTGCGACGATTGTCAATATTGCAACGAACCTTTGACGCTCTGCCAGTGGATGACGACGTCGCTATCAGCTACGGGCGTCTTGCCGCAGCCGTTGTCGGAATCGGCCGTCAACCCCGGTCACGGGTGTTTGACCTGTTGATAGCTGCGACCGCTCACACCCACGGCGCGCGGCTCTACACCCGCAACCCGGCCGACCTCGTCGGACTCGAGGATCTGGTTGAAATCGTGCCTGTCTAAGGCGGCTCATAGGATTTCGGCGGGGTTTGGGTATGTCAAGATGACCTGACCCCTTTGGCCAGGACGGGTCTAGGGGAACGTCGCAGTACCTGACCCAGAGAAAAGGACTACCCCACTGGATCCAAAGAGAGCGCACAGCCGATCGAAAGCTGCGAGGATGTGCTCCTCGACTTGGATGTCTCGGAGGAGCAATTGTATGGCCGAGGTTTTGTTGTTTCATCATGCTCATGGGCTGACGGCCGGTGTCATCGGATTCGCTGACATGCTGAGAAGGGCCGGACACACCGTCCACACTCCCGACCTCTACCAAGGTCAGACGTTCGATGATCTCCAAGCAGGGGTCGGCTACGCACAAGAGCTCGGCTTTGCGTCGATCATCGAGCTTGGCGTGGACATTGCTGCTGAGTTAGCCGATGGACTGGTCTACGCAGGCTTCTCCCTCGGCGTTCTGCCAGCACAGAAGCTGGTGCAGACGCGGCCCGGCGCGACTGGGGCCCTGTTGTTCAGTGCATGTGTGTCCCCGAGTGACTTCGACTCCACGTGGCCAGACGCCGTCCCGATCCAGATCCACGGGATGGACGCCGACGAGTTCTTCACCGGAGAAGGCGATCTTGATGCGGCCAAAGCTCGTTAACGGCCATGACGATCGACAGTTGTTCCTCTATGAGGGCAGCCAGCATCTCTTCGCCGACCGGAGCCTGTCGTCCTACGACTGCGATGATTGGGGTGACAAGAACCCGCCGATCTGGAAGGCTCTTGTCAGTGCCAGTCAGGAGTGATCTGACCCATATAACGATCGACCATTACGTGTCTTTGGATTGACATGTCGATCACATCAGGCTGGCGCCGTGTA
>JAJRQY010000163.1 GCA_024280015.1 Actinomycetes bacterium | reverse complement strand
TCTGCGGCTTGGCATCCAACCAAGGCACCTAACCGGAATAAGGAACAGGTAGCTGCTGCTGAGAATGCGCTGCCTTCGTTAGCTGAGTTCCGCAGTGAACGACCGTTTCTGTGCGACAACTCCCCCGGCCAGAAACCCGGGACCGGCTGATCCAGCGGCCAGTGTCAGACCTCTCCAGTACGGTGAACACACGCGTTTAGTGCGATAACCCCTGTTCACCCCTACCTGAGGAGCATCCTGACCGTGGCCAACATCGCGCACCTCCACCAACACTCCCCCGCCGATCACGTTGTCCGGCTCGAGCTGTTTGCTCTCACCCGCTCCTACCTGGCTGCAGTCGACCTCGCTGCCACCACCCGGGCGGTGTATGAAACCACTCTAGAAAAACTCACCCGGGACCTCGGCAACGACACCCCGGTCACCGGCATCACCCGCACCCAGCTACGCGAACATCTCGATGACCGTTACGGGACGCTCGCACCGGCCACCTACAACCGCAACCTCGCCACCATTGCCTCCTTCTTTGGGTGGCTGGACGAAAACGAGTACATCACCCACCTGCCAACCAAAGGGCTACGCCGCAAAAAACTTCGGGTCAGCATCGAAGCCGAACGCCAGACCCGGCCACTCCCCTACCCCGAACTCACTGCGGTCTGGAATGACCATCGCAAGCACAGACTTCGGGACCGAGTGTTTTGGGTCATGGCCTATGACACCGCCGCCCGAGCCGACGAACTATTGGGTTTGAACATTCAGAACATTGATACTGCCAATCGTCAAGCCGCCATTGTTGGCAAAGGCGGCTCCGCTGAAACCATTTACTGGTCCTCAGTGACTGCCAGGCTTCTCCCCCGCCTCATCGACAACAGGGATGCTGGACCGTTGTTTATTGCCAGTCGCAAACCCCGGCCCCGCAACACCCCCGCTGCCTCAGACCTATGCCCGACCACCGGCAAAGCCCGCTTGTCGTATCGGCGGGCCGAAGAAATATGGAAGACCGCGTCTGGTGGCCACACGTTGCATCAGCTACGCCACTCCCGCCTTACCCATCTGGCTGAGGCCGGGGAAGATGTGACCATGATCAAAGCCAAATCACGCCACCGATCCCTACGGTCCTTGGAACGCTATGTGAACCCCTCCCCCACAGCCATCAAGAAGATGACTGACCGGCATGACCCAAACCGACGACACCAGTGAGTAGGACACGAATGAGTGTGAACAAACGCAACATTGAGAAAATGTCAAAGTAGATCGAAGACGAGTTCGCTAAACACCCCATCCGAATACCGATTGAGGCCGCAATGCCAGTACCGCTACCACGTCAGCAACAGAACGATCTCCTGCAGGCGTACTACGACCTGAACGCCTTCAATGACAGTTCCTCCATTACCGTGGTAGCCGCTGGTAGTTGTGCCGGAATGGGCGGAACCGTCGCAGAAGAGGCGTTTGGTCGTTGCCGAGAAGAAGGCATGATCGAGAAGGAGACGTTTGGCCCAGACACCTACCTCAGCCTCAATGGTCGGTTGTATGTCGAAGCGTTAATGTCCCCATCAGTCAGCCAGGCACCACCGGTTTCCAATACCTTTAACGGTCCGGTCAGCAACAGCCAGATCGCCAGTGGGTCTGGCATTGTTCAGAACCAGGGCAATACAGTGGTTGACATCAAAGGGCTACAGGCTCTGCTTGAGTTGGTGAACAAGTTTGACGTTACCGAATTCAGTGCCGCTGAGCGGAGAGATTTTGACGATGATATTGAAGTCATCGAAGCTCAGCTTGCTAGTCCGTCCGAGGTGATTCCTGGCTATCAGCGTGCACTTCGGGGCATGCGCACCGTTATGACGGGTGCTGCGGGCTCTGCGATCGGCGGCGCTGTCCTTGAGGTCGTTACTGGTCTCTTGACTGGATAGCGACCTTTGGTTGCTGTCGATGGATGAAGCCGGGGTCCAGGAGAACGTTGGCACGTACTTCGGGATGGATCCGTTGCCCTTCGAGCATTTGCCCATCCATACTTAGAGGGACGACGGAGATGCTGCAGTGTGTTCAGTCATGGCGACTGCGAGAGTTAGAAGGATCGCTCTTCGGCTGTAGTGCGAGTGGTGGCATGGCCCTTCAGAAAGCATCGAGAAATTCTTCTCTCGTGACTCCAAGATGTTCCAAAACCTTGAGCTTGTCCATCATTTCGTGGGCTCTTGTGAGTCGTACTCCCCACGACATTGTGAAAGTGCCAATGGCGATGAATACGGTTGTCGCGTCACTCAGGACGCTCCTTGATCCGTTGCCCACAACGTGGTTTGAAAGCATCCAGAGAATAAGCACTTGACCGCCGAGTAGTAGTACTCCACCCACCCCAAAAGTTGATAGGTATGGAGACCGGAGCTTCTTGAATTCTGCTTTTGTCAGCAGAATTGGACCATGCTCATCGGGCTCTCTTGTTCCAGGATATTTGTTCGGCGTCTTGGGTATTGGTTTGTTGGTCATCGGCTGTGTTCCCCGTTCCAAATGAATGGTTCATGCTCGTGGTGGTCTCATTCTTATTGCATCAATCTGGCGGGCAGATTGGTTGATTCTCCGCTGGCTGGCAAATGGCACATGCCTTCATCAAGGTGTCGCTATTCAGGATCCTGCACCAATCCTCGTCGCACCCCAATATTTAGTCCCCGGTTGACGGCGTCCGTCGTCGAGTTGGCTGTCAATATCTGTCTTCTCAGTGGAGCGTCTGGTCAGACAGACTGAAGATCTAGGTCTAGTATTTTCGGGTGAAACGCAAGGATCGATCGTTTTCGCTCGACCTCCAATGGAGTGCGTCTCGCTGTCCCCGTTCGTTTCGTAACTAAACCTAAGGTGATCAATCCCTTCGTTCCCCGGTGACGAAGGGATTCGCTGAGTCCATAACGATTCTTGAACTCACTTGGTCCGAAATAGATCTCCATTTCGGTTTTTCCGCGCAGTTCAGTGAGGACTACCAGCAGCATTGCTAGCTCCGCTGAGTTAAGGGTTGCCATCCATCCTTCAGTCCAAAGCGCGGATGGAACGTGAAAGTAGCTCTCGGCAGTCCACGCCTTGTTTCTGGTGCCCACCGGAAGGGTGTAATCACCGCCTGTTCCGAGATCCGATAACAGTGTGGCTGTGCGTGGCACGCCTTTCGCAGTATCAAGTTTGATGAGGTCTGACTTAGCTAGCCACCTCAAAGCATCATTCACTGCCCTGGGCCCGCTGACATCTGGGAGCCCAAAGAGTCGGGAGTAGGTTGACGACGGGGCACTGACCGAATGAGGCTTCCCTACTCCAATGAGAATGATCGTCAGATAGAGCTTCAAACGGAGAGCTGCCCCTTTACGCGTTGACATGATTTTGTATAACGGTGTCTCGTTAGTCGTGTCACCGCTCAGGTCAAAGCTGGCTATGAAGCCCTTCCGAGGGCGGGCAGCCCGGTTGTTGACCTTCTTACTGAACTCGATCCCGATGGCCGCTGAATCAAGAATCTTAGTAGCGGCCTTCGAATTTGGAGGAAAGTCCCTAGCGTTTGTCGCTGCTGTCTCGGTCGGGTATTCGTGATCTCTAAACTGCATGGATAGGAGTTTAATTCCCGCTGTGATAGTTTGTGCAAACACACGCAAGCTTCTTAATATTCGTAGGAGTTCGCTGTTTATAACAGGACAGTAAGAACGTTTGCAAACGTACGGATAAGGTACATAAGTCCAGGTGGGTCAACTGTGGTGAATCCGATGGAATCCGCAGGGGTCACGTGGAGTCGGGTGTAGTCCCACTCACTCGTTAGCGGAGTAGCGCTTGTTCAGCTAAGGTCAGAAGGTGTTGACGGGACCTCTCCGATGAACTGGGCAACCAGCTTGGGAATTGATAGAGGTTGTTCGGCCGACCGGGTAACCAGCTCGGAAACGAGACGATTGCGCTCAACACACAGAAGGCCGGGCCGCTTGAAAGCGAACTCTGTTCCGTCAGCATACTGAGCATTTAGTGCAGGCTCAAGGCGGATCAGGACTGGCCCCCTGTTCAGGATCCTGCTCCAGACCTCCTCAGACCTCAATCAGAACACTCCCCTCCCCAGATCCAATTGGGCAGGATCTGGATCTGCTCTGCCCAAACTTTGAAGGATAATTTCGTGGTGGGATTCAAGCTGTTTCTGTAGACACACGGATTTGATGCAGACAATACCGCTGGGTCAACGAGACAAACATTCGAGCATCTCTAGTGAGTGGGGGCGCTGTGCCATGGTGTCAAGAATGAAAGAGATGACCCCTGACTGGGAATTAACCATGGCCCGTTCTCGGGCCGGTTGGTCAGCAGAGAGCACTTCGTTAGACGCTTCCTCTCGGGACCGGCAAGCTCTAACCATGACGAAGTTTGAGATCGGCCCCCCTGTCCGGACAGGTCTGGATCCTTGTCAACGGATGAACCGTGATGACCGTGTCACGGTGACCAATGATCACCGAGGCCCGGTGAGAAGAGAGGTAGCCCGAATGTCCAACAATTCCGAGATGACCGATCCGGCAGATGATCAGCCCAGATCGGCACCGTCCAACAAAAAGCTAAGCCCTGGTGGCCACCTGACGGTGAGCCATTCCAGGGCTTGCGGACCTGAGTATAGACTGAACCGTGCCCAGACTTCCAGCAACTCTTCCCCCGGGAGTCCCCAAAAGGTGTTGAACTACGAACAGTTTGAACAAGCAATCTCACCGCCTCGTGCTCAAAGATACTTACGAGCCACAATCGACCCGGTAACCGGCAATGACGACCCCTCAGCAGCGATAGCGCTCTATGAGCAGAACTCCCGATTAAGTGCTCAAATATGGGGCACTATCGCTGATGTCGAGGTGGTCCTGAGGAACATCATTGCTTCTGCTGTTAGTGAGCACCACACAGCGCTACGTCCCGATCCGATGCTGCGGTGGTATGACGAGCCCTCCTGGTTCCGGACCGGGAAGGAACTCACCACCAAGACCGTGAAGTCGTTGGCCATAGCGAAGAGGCGCATCAATGACCCTGGCCCAGAATCAGGTAGCACCCGACCGAGCGAAGGCAGACTTGTCGCTGAACTCACCCTTGGGTTCTGGCGCTATCTCCTCATCGCCCGATATGAGCACAGTTTGTGGAACCCGGCCATCAGGTCAAGGTTCCCTTCGCTCGGGCATTTATCGGGTTCTGAAAGCCGCCGCCAGGTTCATGACCGGGTGGAGAAACTCAACTATCTACGAAATCGTGTGGCCCACCACGAACCGATCTATGAGCCCTTCACCATCCCTGGACACCAACAAGCGATCGATCCAATGAAGGTTCTTGTTGATGCGGTGGAGATGATTTCCTGGAACGATCCTCGGGTCGCTGAGTGGATCTCCTCCCGGTCAGACCTCTGGTCATGAACTTGTCTTTGAGAGGATTCATTTTCAATGATGATGATTCGTCTGCTCGATCATCCGGCTGTTCAGGCTTCCCCGCAACTCTGACGGAGTGGGTCGTAGCGCTGACCGGGCGGCAGGCACGTGGAGGACTGAATGAACAGCGATATCCATCCGGCGTTCAAGCTTATTGACTATGCAATCGCGTCTGGTGCAAGTGGAACACCAGCAGCGTTTGATGAGTGGCAAGAAGCCTCAAGAGCGGCCCTCAGGGTTGCTTTCGGTGAGGGTGATCCCATGGTCCAAAGATTCGATGGAATCAGCTGCACCCCCTTGGCCTGGGACGGCAACAATCCTGAAGCTGGTTTCGCTGACGCTCAACGGCGTGGTGTCCAAAAAGGCATCGCTCTCTTGCGTGCGGCTCGAAGCATTTTGGACACCGATACTGGTGATGGACCTGGTCTTTCGTCGTTGCCTGAATCATTCCATCCGTGGGTAAGCACTCTCGTAGGGCCATTGTGGGATCAAGGGATGTTTCGCACCGCTGTTGAAGAGGCGGCACGAACGATCGAAGTGCAACTGAAAGCGAAACTAGGGATCAGTGATGGGACTGGCAATAACCTGATCACTGAAGCTTTCTCGCCAAAGGAACCAGTTGATGGCCATCCCCGTCTGCGTTTCCCAGGATTTGATGCTGGTAGGGGTGTTGGTAAGAAACTGTGAGTATGTGGACGCCGGTCATATGGATCGGTCAGGGTTGGTGTCGGTGACGTCGGTGTGACCCGGTAAGAAACTTGCCTCACCTCGCGGTGAGTGCACTGGACACGACTTGTCCACCGATGTTGCCG
>JAJRQY010000162.1 GCA_024280015.1 Actinomycetes bacterium | reverse complement strand
GCATCTACCACGCCGCCTATCCTGATTTTGGTGGTTGGGAAGACGAGGTCACAGCGGACAAGGTCAGTGAGTTTGAAGATCTGGTCGGTAAGAAACTGGCGTGGGCCATGTTCTCCAACAATTGGTGGCTACCCGAACCAGGGATTACCTTTCCGTCCCAGCGGGTCGCTGCCTTGGCTGATGCCGGCGTCGTTCCTTACATCCGAATGATGCCGCGCAATATGAACGAGGAATTGCCCGATCCGAACTACAGCATGCAGGCCTTCATCGATGGCGACTTTGATGCTGAGCTTCGGGCTTGGGCACGAGCAGCCAAAGCAGCGGACATTCCTCTGATAATCGAGTTTGGCACTGAGGTCAATCGCTCCTGGTTTCCTTGGAACGCAACCTGGAACGGCGGCCAATCAATCGACCAATACGGCGACCCAAAAGCGCCAGATGGGGCGGAGCGCTTCCGCGACGCCTATCGAGGCATCATCGACCTGTTCCGAGCCGAAGGCGTCAACAATGTGACCTGGGTCTTCCACGTCGATGCCACCAATAGTTCTGAGGACTCATGGAACGACATCGACGACTACTACCCCGGCGATGACTACATCGATTGGATCGGGGTTTCGGTCTACGGACCACAAGAGCCAGGTGCTGGATGGTGGAGTTTTGAGGAGGTCCTTGCGAACTCGTGGGACAAAATCATCTCCCTCTCCTCCTCGGGGAAACCTATTGCCATCATCGAATGGGGAGTGATCGACCGGCCGGACATAGGTGACAAGGCTCAATGGATCAGCGATGCCCTCTCGCTTTTCGGGCCGGATGGGGACTATCCGGAGATCGTTGCCATCAGCTATTGGCACGAAAACTTTGGCAAGAGCAATCTGCGTTTGGATTCCTCTGCCGAAGCCCTGGAGGCTTACCGGCGCGGTATCGACGACGAGATGTTCGTGTCCGGTGCGGGCTAGAACCGAGTCCTCTGTTGATTCCTGACCTGCTAGCGAGCGCCGGTTCGCTAAGTGCGGCCAACAAATTGATCTGTATCAGCAACGTTTCCTCCTGTCCGGTGCGTCGGACCTGAGATGGCTCAAGATCACAACCAGATCCTGATACTTGGAACCGATCGGGATTCGTCGCGCCCCCGCCTGGAATCAATGGATGACCTTGCCGTCCTATTCGAAGATCTGATGCCCGGGCTTGTTCGTCTTGCCCATCTGCTAACCGGGTCACTCCAGCTGGCGGAGGAGGCAGTGCAAGACGCCTTCGTCTCCGTCTATCAACGGCGGTCCAAGGTACAGAAACCGGAGCAATACCTACGGCGAATCGTGGTCAACAACTGCCACTCTCGAACCCGGCGACGAGGAGTGGAGAAGCGCAAGCTGCAAATCGTTGCCTCCCAATCAAGCCAAGCTGATTGGCCCCCGGAAGTGGACGAGGTCTGGGAGCTCCTGGCTGACTTGTCGGAGCGTCAGCGCACGGCTCTCGTGCTGCGGTTCTATGAGGACCTGACTGTTCCCGATATTGCCGAGCTGATGGGGGTTCGACCGGGGACGGTCAAGTCACTGATCCATCGGGGCCTTGCCCAGCTGAAGGAAAGGATCGAACCATGAGTACCGAATCGCCCGAGTCCCGCCTGCGGGAGACCTTGACCACCGTGGCCAACAGCACCTCCCCCGATCTCGAGTTCGCCCAGATCGTCGCCCGGCTTGATACAGAGCCAACGTCTTCAACCAGTAACCGACGCTGGCTTCTGGCCGCTGCGGCGGGTCTTGTGGTGGTGGCTGGCTCGTTCGCATGGCTGGGCTCAAACTCTGACAACACCTTCGAACTCGACTCGGCCGAAACAACCGAGATCCAGCAGGACGATCTTGACCGCTCATCCACCCTTGTCCTACCCGGCGAGGCCATCGTCAGCCTTGATCCTCTCATCGTCCATGCCACCCAAGGTCCCGAGCCTCAGTTCGACACATCGGATCTGGGAGACGAGGTTGGTTTCTTGCCAATCACGCAACCCGATATCAACCAGATGCTGGATCGAGTCAATGTCGAGGAAAATGCCGCGAACGGCATCCACGTCAAAACGATTCTGCTTGGATGGGTCGAAGGAGCACCGGTTGTTGTCAATATCGTCGACGACGTTGCTGGCAGCAAGTGGGAAGAATTCAACGCATCGGATCCCACCGACATCGTTCGCCGACGGACGGTCATGTCATCGCTTGGGGGAATGACCCAGTATCAGGCCGTCGAACCCGGCAGCCTCAGATTGATCCAGCAACAATCAGTCGAAAGCGGAAACATCGACCCATACCCGTTCATCTTGCCCGCAGACGGTCTGGTGCTCTGGTCACAACTTCCCGTCGAAACCGCAGTTGTCGCCCTGACCCGAGAAGCCGGGCCGGTATGGATGAGACCACGCAACGGAGTAGCAGCATTTCGATCAGGCCTAAGCCCCGGTGAGACCGTGGTTCTCCGTGCAATGGACGTGGATGGCAAGGAGATATTGCGGCGCGAGGCTCAGATCGACGACACGCAGGTCACCGCCACCGAGTACGTCGGAGCCGAGTTGCTCAACGGTCGCTTCGACGAGGCCACTCCCCCGCCTTCGCACTATGTGCTGGAGGGTGAGACTGTTCTGGGCGAGGACCCGCTTATTGTCCTTGCTGCTCCTGCCCCGAAGCCTCGTTTTGACACCAGTGACCTCGGAACCGAAGTCGTGATCGGTGACCTGTCGGCCTGTCCGTCGTTGGAAGAGCTTTACGATTCCTGGTGGTCCGAAACCATAGAGGAGTACCCGGAGGCGATCTTCATCAAGTTCACGGTCATTGGCAGCGTGGGCGATGGATGTGTTTGGACCGCAGTCGCTGATCACCGGTTCGGCTTTGGCTCATCGGCCAAGAGCCCTGACACCAATGTGAGAAACCTCACGATGGGCTGGTCCAACAACGTGACCATTACCGCCGGGAACAAGACGGACAGAGAGTCTTTGGAATTCATTGAGAATCCTCCCTTCGGCGACCCGAGCGGCCAGGCAGCAGTCTTTAGCTCTGGCGGGATGTGGGCAGGATTTCCCCCGGAAGTCGCCGTCGTTGTACTCGAGACCGACGACGGCATGTTCTGGACCCAGCCACGAGCAGGGGTTGCCTTCTTGACGGGCATGAAGTTTCGTACGGACGGCTCATTCAGCAGTGTTCTCGACGCCGACGGCAACGAACTCTTCCGGCCAGTTGGCGGCTAGCTGTTAAAGCCAGAGTGACTTACACTCCGTCTTGTGCCAGCAACAGCCATGGTCCGATGACCACCATAATTCGATGACCTCCCAACACGATGGTCCGACCTCGGCCACCCGCTATGTCGCCAACCAGCTCCTGCTCGGCGGCGAGTCGATGGAACTGGTCGATGATGGTGTCGTCGATGTTGTTGATGGGGCCATTGTCTGGTCTGGTCCAGCCAGCGACGCACCACCCGTCGGGCCCGACGTCCGGAACGTCGATATCCCCGGCTTGCTCATGCCCGCCCTGATCAACGCCCACTGCCATACCCCCATGGTCCTGTTCCGTGGCGCAGGTGAAGGACTACCGGTTGACCGCTGGCTCAAGGAAGTGATGTGGCCCCGAGAGTCCAAGCTCACCCCGGCCGACGTGAGAGCTGGCATGGCTCTCGGTGTCGTCGAGATGCTCAGCAATGGCATTGGCACCAGTTGTGAAATGTACTTCCATGCCGACGCAATGGCCGAAGCCGCCATCGAAGCCAACTTCCGATCTGTCATCACTGCCCCGTTTATCGAGGCCGACTCCTTCGCCGGTCTCGGGCCCATCTCCCAGCAGTTGGAAGCAGCAGTCGACTTCGCCAACCGTCACGCCGAGCATCGGCTGATCGGTGCGGGCCTTGGCCCTCACTCGGCCTACGCCCTCGGACCGGACACCCTTGCGTCCGTTGGCCAGCTGGCCGCCGACAACGACCTGTTGATTCACATCCATGTGGCCGAGCTCCCAACCGAGAACCAGATGGTTGCTGGGCTCGGCTCATCGGTGGTCAAGGTCTTGGACGAACTGGGTCTGCTCACTCCCAAGACGGTTGCCGCCCATGGCATCTGGGTCGATGACGAAGACATCGCCCTGCTGGCCGAGCGTGGGGTCGGGATTTGCCATTGCCCGGTGTCCAATATGGGCCACGCCCAGGGAATCGCACCGCTGCAACGTCTACAAGACGCTGGCATCAATGTCTGTCTGGCCACCGATGGCCCGGCTTCTCATTACCGGTTGGATCTGTTCGAAGAGATGCGGACCGCTCTTCGTTTACACCGGCTGAACAATCACGACGCCGCAGCCCTCGGTCCGGCGGATGTGCTGGCGATGACCACGTGTGGGGCGGCATCGGTATTGGGTCGACCCGACCTGGGACAGCTTCGTGCCGGTTTTCGATCCGACATGGTCCACCTCGATCCGGATCAGCTTTCCTTCGGACCAATCCTCAGCAACGGCGACATCATTCCCGCCATTGTCTGGGGCGGTTCTCGTGCCGCCGTGCGACAGGTCTGGGTCGAAGGAGCCCTGTCGGTCGACAATGGCTTGCCGGTCGATGCTTCCATCACCGAGCTTCGGGCCGAGGTCCAGAGCCGGGCGCGGACCCTGGCTCAGCCCTAGGCATACTGTTCCTCGTGTCGAGCGTGCCAACAGCGGACAATCAAACAAGACAAGCCAGTGACGACCAGACCGAGGACAGCCAAACGTGCGTCGCGGCCAAGGCCATGTCGGTCCGTTTCGGTTCAACCGATGCGCTGCGAGATCTAACCTTCACCATCAACCGGGCCACAAGCGTTGCCCTGGTTGGGGCCAATGGCTCCGGGAAAACGACTCTACTTAACGTGATCGCCGGGCTGGCTCAGCCAACTTCTGGTGACATCGCCATCAAGTGCACCAGCAAGCCTGCCTTCGTTCTCCAACACCAGGATTCCCAGCGTTGGTTGCCAGTCACCGCCGGTGAGGTGTTGCGAATGGGTCGCTACGGCAAGCTTGGCTTGCTCGGTCGCATCAAGAGTGAGGACCGAGATGCCATTGCTAGTGCAGCCAAGGAGTTAGAAGTAGCTGACCTGTTGAGCCAGCAATTCGGAGATCTCTCCGGTGGGCAGCGACAACGAGTTCTGGTCGCCCAGGCTCTGGTTCAGCAGCCCGATGTGTTGCTGATGGACGAGCCAATCACCGGACTCGACCTGCCGAGCCAACAAAAGATCCTGGATCTGATCGACGGTGCGACCGAGGCGAAACGCACCATTATCATCTCCACCCATTATCTGGACGAGGCTCGGCACTGCGACCAGGTTCTGTTGCTGTCTACCGAGCTGGTTGCCTACGGGCCGCCGGACGAGGTTCTCTCATCGGACAATCTCCGTCGTGCTTTTGGTGATCGGGTGCTCGGCGATCACGCCGAGCACGATCACGCCAGTGAATTTCTCGTCCTGGACGAGCACGGTCACCAGCACTAGTACCTCATCTCCCGATCCACGCAATCCTGTGGTTAACTCGGTGGACAACCGGTGGAGAAACCAGGAACTTCTGGGCATAACCAAGAAATGCTGGGGACAACCCTGGGGATTCAGAAAAAGGTCTTGACCAGGGAAAACATATCCCTAAGATGGAGAGCAGCTAGTCAGGAACAAGGCTTGGAAGTCAAATAAGACACTCTTCCGAAGCACAAAGTTGAACGAAGAAGCAAGGCAGTGGCAACACCGCTCAGTGGACTCAGGACACGAAGTGACGAAGATCAGCACTGTCTACTTTCCGAAAAGCCGAAGTGAACGTCAGGTCAGACAATAGAAACACCACCGGCAACCTCGCCAAGCCAACATCATCACCGAAACTGAAGCGCTCACCGTCAAACGTGGGAGTGAAAACCGAAGTGACCATGGAAGTGGAAGTGAGTGAGCCCTGGAAACACTGGCTGCTTCGGCACCACTGGGACCGGTTGGAGTAGGAGGGGCAACCCCACCGCACCAAAAAGCAAACTGCCCGCCGGATTCGTCCGACGGGCAGTGAAACAGTTCGAGGCGAACGGTAATACCGATCAAGTCGACTGTGGTGGATCTAACGTCGCTATAACACCCTCGATCGCTCGCCCGATCGGGGGTGTTAACTTTTTCCGACTCTCCGCCCTGTTGTATGGTTTGTCTCACGAGCATCCTGCGGCAAATGATCCGGTTCTTTCAGAATCTCGGCAAACCCAACACTCCTCCACCAGGCAAGGTCCCGGACTCCCCCGAGATGGAGATGGAGATCGAACTCAAACGCGGCATACACGGAGGCTGAGGGTCGCTATGGGTGACCCAACAAGTCAGAGACTCATTCGAGTAGCGGGTGCGCTCGGCGCCCTGATCAGTCTGTCATGGCTTATCTTTGCCGTCCGCTCCATCCCGGGTCTCCATCGCTTGAATAGTGAATGGGACGGGATCGGCTGTTGTGATCCGGAAGAAGACATCGTGGCCTTTTACATGATGGCGGCCCTTTGCCTAGCCTTTCTGGTGATCTCCTATCTGCTCGCGTGGCTCAAAGACAGTCCGGTGGCTGCGCTGGTCCTGGTATTTCTGACCTTTGTCCCCATGGTGACTGTCTCGATCGATCTGCTACGCCAACATTGCGAGCGCACCCTCGAGGTTTCTACCGGCATCCTCGTTGTCGGTACGGTCGCAAACGCTCTCGTTGTCGTGCTTGTCCTCATTGCCTGGTTGCATGAACGCACCCATGTCGTCCCCTACCAATCCAAGTGGCAGTCCACGACCGGACAAGAACAAGCAAGTTAGCTAGACAGTTCTCGCCAGTATCTCATTCTCGGATCGCAGCGAGTGGAAGTACGCGGTGGCCCCTCTGGCCATCGTCGCCTTCGGGGTCGGATTCAGTCGGTTCTCGGTAAGACGAGTGGCTCGCTCGGCTCGTTGAGCGATCTGTGGCGAGAGCTAGCGACCGCCGGACACATTGATGAAGTCACCAGTCACATAGGAAGCAGACTCAGACAACAGCCACATGATGACGGATGCCACCTCCTCTGCCTCTCCCCCACGACCCATCGGCACGTTCTCCTCCAGTCGATCGACTCGACCGGGATCACCACTGCTGGCGTGAATCTCAGTCCGA
This sequence comes from Actinomycetes bacterium, assembly GCA_024280015.1. Lineage (GTDB taxonomy): Bacteria > Actinomycetota > Acidimicrobiia > Acidimicrobiales > SZUA-35 > JAJRQY01. The sequence continues at coordinate 47,732 of JAJRQY010000162.1, read as the reverse complement.
ATCAGACCAGGTCGAACGGCGTTGATGCGCACACCGTCCTGGGCCAACTCCTTGGCCAAGCCGATGGTCATCGAGTCCATCGCCCCCTTGGTGGCCGCATAGTCCACAAACTCATTGGGACTGCCCAGGTACGAGGCAGCTGAAGACACGTTGACAATGGCTCCACCAGGCCCACCATTCGTGGTCGACATGCGACGGACAGCTTCCCGGGCACAGAACATGGCGCCAAGAACATTGACCTCAACCACTCGCCTCAGTCGGTCAGCATCGAATGTTTCGAAGCGACCTTGGGTAAACAAGATGCCAGCATTGTTCACTAGAGCGGTGATTGGCCCAAGCTCGGTTTCGGTGGCATCGAACAATCCAATAACTGCCGCCTCATCAGACACATCAGCCTGATGAACAATGGCTCGACGCCCCGCAGCCCGGACCTCGGCGGCCACACCTTCCGCCGCTTGCTGATTGCCGACATAGTTGATGGCAATGTCATAGCCAGCCGTCGCCGCTAGTCGAGCGGTTGCCGCACCAATGCCTCGGCTGGCCCCGGTAATGATCATGACTTTGGGCATCTGCTCTCCTCAACAAAATTGGCACGGACGCGGGATTGGCCCATGAGATGTTCGGGTCCTAGTGAACCCGAGGTTTGGTTGCTGGACTCACCATCAGCATGACAAAGAACAAGGCCACTGCCACCAAGGCCATGGTCGCACCGGCTGCGCTCTCGTAATGAAAACTAATCAGCAAGCCGACGACAACGGAGATCGAGCCAAGGAGAACCGAGGTGGCCATGATCAGGGGCACTCGTCGGACAACCAGAGCAGCGGCCGCGGGCGGAGCAACCAAGAAGGCGAACACCAGCAGGTTACCAACGGTTTGAAATGACGAGACGATCGATAAGCCGAGAAGGGCCAGCAAGACAATGTGGGCCACCTTCGGTCGCAAGCCAAGGAGCCTGGCCTTGGTCTCGCTGAAGGTCATGACTAAGAATGCCCGGTAGAAAACGATGACCCCAACAACAGTGATGGCAGCGGCAATTGCTTGGCGGACAAGATCATCATTTTGTAATCCGGTGACTGAGCCAAACAAGAATCGATTGAGGTCGCCGACATAGTCCGGTCGGTCAGCGGACATGATGACAATGGCAACGGCCAGGAATCCGACAAAGAGCACGCCAATGGATGTTTCCTCTGGCAGGGGCGATCGGTATTTCAGGAAGCTCACCGCACCCATCATCGCCGCCGCTGCCAGGACCGCACCGAGAGTCGTGTTGACCCCAAAGACGAAGGCCAAGGCCACCCCGGGAAGGACTCCGTGAGCCAGGGCATCACCAAAGAATGTCATGCCACGAAGTACAACCCAGGTACCAACCAGCGACGTCGAAATGACAACGAGAAGCCCGGCAATCAAGGCTCGCTGCATCGAGGGAAACTCAAACGGGTTGAGCCACCATCGGATCGGGTCGGTCAGGAATTCCACCCTCCGATCATAATGGGAATGATTCCCATCACGAACGGAAGTTTCTGGCCAGGCCGAGTCTGGTGAGAATCCGGTTGACTAGAGCGACGAAGGGTCGTGGTAGGTCAGACCGAGAGCTTCAGCCACTGAGGGTTCGGTGAGCTTGCCTCCAGCCACATTGAGACCGTTCATCAGGTGAGGGTCATCGGCCAACGCTTGGGCAACACCCTTGTCGGCCAAGGCCAAGACAAAGGGCAGGGTTGAGTTGTTCAACGCGAATGTCGATGTGCGAGGAACTGCACCCGGCATGTTGGCCACGCAGTAGTGCACCACGCGGTCAACCACATAGGTCGGCTCAGAGTGGGTGGTTGCGTGAGAGGTCTCAAATGCTCCACCCTGGTCAATGGCAACGTCAACCAAGACCGAACCGTTGTGCATGGCCTTGACCATGTCGGCGGTCACAAGTCGAGGAGCGCGAGCACCCTTGACCAAGACCGCACCAACAACCACGTCGGCAGCCAGCACAAACTCTTCCAGGGCGGCAGTGGTGGAGTAGATGGCCTTGATGGTTGGGCCAAAGCGTGCAGTCAGATGATCGAGCACCGCGTGATTACGATCGAGCACAGTCACTTCCGCTCCAAGTCCAACCGCCATCTCAGTTGCGTGCTCGCCAACGACACCACCGCCGATAACGACAACCTTGGCCGGTGCCACTCCAGGCACCCCGCCCATCAATAAGCCTGCTCCGCCTTGTGGGGCTTCCAATGAATGGGCGGCAGCCTGGATGGACATACGCCCGGCGACCTTGGACATTGGAGCCAGAAGTGGCAGACCGCCAGCATCATCGGTGACAGTCTCATAGGCAATGCAGGTAGCACCACTGGCCAGCAGGTCATTGGTTTGTTCTGGATCGGGAGCCAGGTGGAGGTAGGTAAACAGGAGTTGTCCGGGCCGGAGCATGGCCCGCTCGACTGCTTGGGGTTCCTTGACCTTGACGATCATGTCGCAAGCACCAAAAATGTCAGCTGGTGTTGCAGCAATGGTGGCACCGGCGGCTTGGTAGTCGTCATCGGTGGCGCCAATGCCAACACCAGCATTGGTTTCGACCACGACGGAGTGGCCATGGGCGGTGAGTTCTCGGACGCTTCCAACGCTGAGTCCTACCCGTTGTTCGAGGGTCTTGATTTCTTTGGGTACACCGACATGCATGGCATTCACCTTCTTCGTCTTAATCAAGGGCGATCGATCGAGCGCCAATCGTCAGGCGTCTCGAAATGTGTATGAATAACAAACCTTAGAAGACGCGCCAGCGTTGACGATTGCGTTTTCCACGAGATTCTCTCGACTCAAAGCACTTTTCAGTTGCTTTTTAAGCAACTGATCGTTCATTATTGCGAGCATGATTCTCGACACCACCGATTGCGCCATTCTCTCTTCGCTACAGGAAGACGGCCGCATCACCAACACCGAGCTAGCTGACCGGGTTGGTCTGTCGCCGTCGGCTTGTCTGAGAAGGGTTCGCTCGCTGGAAGACAAGGGAGTCATTGATCGATATGTGGCCTTGGTGAATCCAGCGGCCATCGGCAAGGCGACCTCGGTCTTTGTCGAGATTTCACTCTCCAGCCAGGAAGAAACGTTGTTGAAGTCCTTCGAAACCGAGGTAGCAAAACACCCGGCTGTCATGAGCTGTCATCTGATGGCCGGCAACTCTGACTATCTGGTTCGTGTTGCCTGCCGAGACGTCGAGGACTATGAGAACCTCCATCGAACCCACTTTTCCCGACTGCCGGGAATCGCCCGAATCCGTTCGAGCTTCGGGCTACGCACCATCTGTGACCGCACCAAGCACGATCTGACCTGAGCAAACCCAGGCGGACCATTACCGGGGCCTCTGCCCAATCCCGTTTTGGCGTATCCCTAACAATTGTCCAAGTTTGGGCGATTGTTGACCCATGCGAGGGAAACAGATTTGGTTCAATATTGGTCTTCCAGTTTTTGTAGGCGCGAGCCTGCTAGCCGGGTGTAGCTCAGATGGCGAGGTCGATGCTTCGGTCACCACCGCTGCCGCCGATGCTGCTCCTGACCCATCAGTTGGCAGTGAACTGGACGGAGACGGTTCCAGTTCTGATGACTCGGTGCCAGACGAGCCGACCACAACCGTCGCTTCGGACACCACTCAAAACTCAACCGCAGAAACTGCTGCGCCAACCACCGCAGTAGCCCAACAGGCACCGGCAAACTCATCCAGTCTCATGATCTATTCCCATGGCGCCGCTGGTGGTTGGGCTGGAAACCGCTGGTTCCGTGGTGACTGGAACGACGATGTCGGGAGCTTGGTCAACTGGGATGGTGAAGACGTAACCGTCATCACCATCGACGGAGTCCAAGAGTCCGTCGTTGCCGGCGCTGCCGAGGTGACCTGCGATCCCATCTTCCATGGTGGCCTTCCCACCGAGCCTGCCCTTGGCTACAACGCCCCCTACCCCGCTGGCTACCCCGAAATTGGGGTACTTGCCGATTGGGACCCAGTCCCCCGCACCTGGACACTTCTTGAGTCTCCGCCCGACGTATACCTCGAAGTTGTCCAGGATCTCTTGTCCAGCCGAGGACTTGATCCCGCCGGTGCAGTCCTGGACCAGGTCGTTCGAGTTGACCTTGAAGGCGACGGTGTCGACGAGATCCTGATCTCCGCCAACGACAACTGGGACTGGACGATCTTCCCCGATTCCGAAAGCTACTCAATCGTCCTCCTTCGCAAGGTCATCGAAGGAGACGTTCAAACCGCCATCCTGCGCTTCGAGACCGGAGTCGAGCCCGACAGTGTCTACTTCCCCCGTGGCCGACTGGCCGGATTTGCTGACCTCAACGGTGATGCCAAGATGGAAATCTTGACCCAGGATGACTACTACGAAGGCTCAGCGGTTGTTGCCTGGGAATACATCAATGACGACCTCGGCCCCGTCGAGATTCTGAGCACCGGCTGCGGAGTCTGAAATGGCCCCTACAACTGGTTCAGGATCCTGATTCCTGCCCCGTCGGCCGCCCGGCACTCATACACGCTTGCCAAATTGTTGGTGGCCAATTCATAGGCCTCAACAGTGGTGTCCATGAATTCCTGGACCTGTTGTTGATGAACCAGGGCCAAGGCGCAGCCGCCAAACCCGGCACCCGTCATCCTCGCTCCGATAATCCCGGGGGCCGATTCTGCCGCTTCAACAATGGCGTTTAGTGCACGACTGGACACCTCGAAATCGTCGCGCAGGCTGGCATGTGACTCCGACAGCAGGCTCCCAACCCGCGTTGTATCACCCATCTCCAGTGCAGCAACCATCAGCCGAGTTCGATGATTCTCTGAGATGACATGGCGAAGCCTGCGCTGCAGGGTGTCATCAAGACGCGCTGTGACGGACTCGATTTCATCAGGAGAGAAGTCATCAAGTTGTCTCAGGACAGCAACGCCACAGGCTGCCGCTGCCGCCTGGCATTCCTGACCACGCAAGTTGTAGTCCGAGGAGGTGAGCTCTCGTCTGGTGCCAGTATCAAGCACGATGACGGCGATATTGGATGGCATTGGAACATAGGTGATGGAGTTGTCGGCACAATCGATTGAGAGCGCGTGCCCTGCCCGACCACACGCCGAGGCCAACTGATCCATGATCCCGGTCTTGACACCAACTATGTCGTTCTCGACCCGTTGGGCTCGTTTGGCCGCAGCGACCGGTTCCCACTGGAGACCAGCGATGTGTGCAAACAGCCGGTCGGTGGCCACCAGAAGGGCAGCAGACGAACTCAGGCTTGCACCCGTTGGGATAGAGGATGCCACCACTCCTTCCCATCCGAGAGACGTCTCTTGACGGAACGACGGGTGGTGATTTGAGACTCCGGAGGCGGCACTTCCGACATAGAGTTCCCATCCTGACGCGGCCGGTCGGCGCCCTCGCCCGACGAAACCCCTCAGATCGAGATCAAGATCATCGTGGCCGCCACTGGTTGCTTTGACCTGATCGTCGTCGGTCGCTCGGGCGGCAATGACGATCCTGCGATCAATGGCCATTGGCAAGACCAGGCCGGCGTTGTAGTCGGTGTGTTCCCCAATCAGATTCACCCGGCCCGGTGCTTGGACTACAACGTCGGGTTGACCCCCGAAGCGGTCATGGAACGCCCGAATCGCACGACCCTCCGGATCAGACAGATCTTCCTGTGGTCGATCAACCTTCATCATCGGTCCAGGTAGTGCGGACCTGGGACTGCTCGGAGTCGGTCAGCAGCATCTTCGGGAGTGAGGTCCCGCTGGGCTTCGGCCAGAAGCTCAAAGCCAACCATGAACTTACGGACCGAGGCCGAACGGAGGAGCGGCGGAAAGAAGTGGCCGTGCAAGAGCCAGGCGGAGTCATCCTGGTTCCCAGAATCGGGATAGGGCGCCCCATGCCAGCCCATCGAATAGGGGAAGGACGTTTCGAATAGGTTGTCGTAGCGAACGAGCAGGTCCTTCATGATGGCGGCCAGGCCAGCTTGTTGAGCCCCATCGAGCTCATCCATCCTTTGAACCGTCGCAAGTGGCAAGACCAGTACCTCGAAGGGCCAGGTGGCCCAGTAGGGGACACAGACCATCCATGACTCGTTCGAGGTCACGACCCGAACACCAAGTTCCATTTCGTGATCTCGATATTCGCCCAGTAGATTCCGGCCCGTCCGGTTCAGGTATGCACGTTGTTGCTCCCCCTCCCGGGCCACGAGGGATGGGACTGAGCTGCTTGCCCATATCTGGCCATGAGGGTGGGGATTCGATGCACCCATCGCCTCCCCCCGATTCTCAAACACCTGGACCCAGGAGTAAGAACGACCCAGCTGGGAGCTTTCTTCAACCCAGACGTCAACAACTGAGCGGATTTCCTCCACCGACAGTCGGGCCATGGTTCGATCGTGTCGATGCGAATAGCAGATCACTCGGCAACACCCCGATACCGGCTCGGACCGGAAGATCGTGTCCGAAGGCTCTTCCGGTGACTGATGCTCCTCCGCCATGGCCGGGACCAGGGCTGGGAAGTCGTTGTCGAAAACAAAGGTGCCGCGATAGTCAGGATTGCGTTCTGAATTCATCCGCTGATTGGACGGACACAGGTAGCAGGAAGGGTCATGGACCACCGTGCTGGATTGTGGTGGAGGTTCGAGCTCTCCCAACCATGGTCGCAGGGTTCGTTGGGGCGAGACCAGGACCCATTCGCCGGACAAGGGGTTGAATCGGCGGTGCGGCTTGTCGCCTCCACTGGCTGATCGACTGGTTGACGGGCGAGAAGAAGCTCCCATCACACAAGACTTATCTCGACGTCGGCATCGGCAATCTGGGCGACCAACTCCGGAGGTGCACCCGAGCCAGTAATCAAGAGGTCAATGTCGGCCAGGTGTGCGATTCGGGTCACGCTGATCCTTCCGAGCTTGGCGCCTTCGGCCACGACGACAACCCGTTGTGCAGCCTCGACCATACGCGTCTTCATCCCGGCCTCGGGCAAATTGATGTTGGTTACTCCTTCATCGGGGTGCACCCCGTTGCAGCCAATGAAAGCCAGGTTGACGTTGACCTGAGAGAGAATGGTGTTACCCATCGGATCGACCAGGGAGTGTTGCTTCGGGCGAAGCTGGCCGCCGGTGAGAATCACGGTCAGCCGCGGAATTGCCGGTTCCAGCTCGAGTGCGGTGGTGATTCCGTTGGTGAAGACAACCACGCCTTCCAGGTCAGTTCGCTTGGCCAAGGCGCGTGCCACCGCGGTAGCTGTTGTACCAACGTCGATGATGACCGAGTTCCCACTGGCCACAAGGGAAGCAGCATGCTCTCCGATCGAACGTTTCTCCTCCCAAGACGACTGCTCAGATTCTTCATACGACGGCTCCATCTCATGCTTGGAGGAAATCTCGGTCGCCCCACCATGTACGCGGCGAACTAACGCTGCCTGTTCAAGCTGGGCAAGGTCGGACCGAACGGTCACTTCGGAGATAGCGAATACCTCACTCAGATCGCTGACACGCATGAACTGTCGCTCTGAAATCAGGGTGACCATGCGCTCACGCCGTACTTCACCCGGAACAGCCTGCTCGGTTTTCATAGCGATCAGCTTACGGTTCCTTTCGGTATGCCGTCAAGTGTTCATCCTCGACTTTCGGCGTAAATACGGTTCAGAAGCGCTCATCGTCGATCAAAAAGCTGTCCCGCATGCAAGTCAAAGGAAAGAGAAGTGAAGCAGTTGACAAGATAGCGAAAGGAACCGTAAGCTGGTGAGATTCCCGGCCAGCCCGCTGGCCAAGAGAAGGAGAGACAATGCGAAATCGAATGCTCAAACTGATGAGTCTCTTCGCAGCCCTAGCCCTCGTGGCCAGTGCTTGCGGAGGCAGCAGCGGAGGTGACGCTGGTGATGAATCAGGATCCGACAGCACCGCAGTAGGGTCCGACGACACCACCGACGACACCACCGACGACACCACCGACGACACCACCGACGACACCACCGACGAAGAAACCGCCGGCGGGTCCGTCGAGGTCTTCTCCTGGTGGACCGGCGGCGGTGAGGCCGCAGGTCTTGACGCCATGATTGAGGTCTTCGGCTCGACCGACCCTGGAATCACCTTCGAGAACTCTGCCGTGGCTGGTGGCGCAGGAACCAATGCCCGAGCGGTACTGGCTTCACGCTTGCAAGCTGGCGACCCGCCAGATAGCTGGCAGGGTCACGCCGGTCAAGAACTCATTGGCACCTACGTCGCTGCTGACCAGATCGAACCACTCAACTTCCTCTACGACGAGCAGGGCTGGCTCGACGTCATGCCCGAAACCTTGATCCCGCTCATCTCCAAGGACGGCAACATCTACTCCGTCCCCGTCAACATCCACCGAGCAAACGTGCTGTGGTCCAACCCAACCGTGCTCAGCGATGCTGGCATCGAGATGCCAACCAGCCTTGATGAGTTCATCGCCGCTATGGAGACGCTCAAGAGTGGTGGAATGGATGCACCTCTGGCCATGGGCGAACAGTGGACATCGCTCCATCTGATGGAAACCATCATGTTGGCTTCAATGGGACCTGATTCCTGGAACGGCCTTTGGGACGGATCCGTCGCTTGGGATTCTGCTGAGGTGACTAAGGCACTTGAGGACTACAACACCGTCCTCGGCTACACCAACTCCGACTCATCCAGCTTGTCCTGGCAGGATGCTGGACAGCTGGTACTTGACGGGAACGCTGCCTTCAACATCATGGGCGACTGGCAAGAAGGCTTCTTCCGTGAGCTGGGCAAGGAACCGGGAACGGACTATGTGTGGTCTGCCACTCCGGGTTCTGACGGTGTCTTCCAGTTCCTCTCCGACAGTTTCGTGCTGGCCAAGGGCGCACCCAACCGGGATGCCGCCATTGCTTGGTTGACCGTCGCCGGATCCAACCAAGGCCAGGATGCGTTCAACCCGGTCAAGGGTTCCATCCCGGCACGCAATGACGCTGACCGTTCTCTGTACGGCGAGTACCTGCTGTCCGCCATGGACGATTGGGCCTCCAACACTGTTGTTGGCAGCCTGACCCATGGTGTTGTCGCTAACGATTCCTGGAAGTCTGAGATTGACTCTGCAGTCGGTCTGTTCCTGATTGACAAGGATGTCGCCAACTTGCAAACAGCTCTGGTAGCAGCACACGCTGCCAACGGCTAGTCGCACTAGCTACGTAAATCTGATGGCCCGGCCCACACCCATGTTGTTGGTGGGCCGGGCCATCCGTGTCTAGTTTTGTACCATTCATCCAGACCAGACCTTCCAAGGCAACAGTTCGTGAGAGAGACAAGATGACGACTACCGCCGGTAAGGCTCCGATTCGTCGCAAAGCCTTCAGCATGGAGAAGTGGTGGGGCCTGGTCTGGGTCATGCCATCCTTGATCGCCGTCATGCTCTTCGTCTACGGCTTCATTGGCTGGACCGCTCGAGTCTCGATGAGTGCCTGGAAGGGTCTTCTTCCGAACTATGACTTTGTTGGCGACGACAACTTCGTCGCCTTGAGTAAGGACCCTCGCTTCGACATTGACATCAAGAACACCGCAATCTTCACCTTTGTCTTTGTACTGGGTTGCCTCATCATCGGCTTTCTCTTGGCCGTCTTGTTGGACAAGGGGATACGCGGTGAGGGCTTCTACCGAACCCTGTTCTTGTTCCCGATGGCCATCTCCTTCATCGTCACCGGCGTGGTGTGGCGATGGCTAATGAACCCCGCCCAAGGTGATCGCTTGAGCGGGCTCAATCTGCTGTTCGACAAGCTTGGGCTCGACTTCTTGATCAATAGTTGGCATGCCACCCCCGAATGGGGTATTGCTGCAGTGGCACTTCCCGCGGTCTGGCAGATGTCGGGGTACACCATGGCTCTCTACCTGGCTGGCCTGCGGGCGGTGCCTGAGACACTGCGTGAAGCGGCCAGAGTCGATGGTGCCTCGGAGTATCAGGTCTACCGGATGGTCATCATTCCCTTGCTCCGCCCAATCACCCTGAGCGCCATCATCATCCTCGGCCACATCTCTCTGAAGGTCTTCGATCTGATCATTGCCCTGGCCGGCAAACAGGTAGCCCTGGATGTGCCCTCCACCTATATGTGGACAACAACCTTTGATGGCTACTTCTTTAATCGGGGGGCCGCCATTGGCATTGTCTTGTTGATGTCAGTCGCAGTCTTGGTCATTCCCTATCTCTGGTACACCCTGCGTCAGGAGAGGGATCTATGAGTTCCTATGACGCAAAGCACGGAGGTAAGGCATGGATGCATATTCCCCTCCTGGCCATGGCTGGTTTCTACCTCATTCCCATCTTCATCATGCTCAACACCGGATTCAAGAGCTTTGACGAGGTCAGCCTGGCCACCATGTGGGAGTTGCCATCGGGGATCTCGTTCGACAATTTTGTCGCTGCTTGGGATGCCCTGAAGCCGAACATGTGGAACTCGGTCAAGATCGTGATTCCGGCGGCCACGATCTCTTCGGTATTGGGTTCACTCAATGGGTTTGTTCTGGCCAAGTGGAAGTTTCGGGGCGCAAACATCATCTTCCCGATCATCTTGTTTGGCATGTTCATTCCCTATCAGGCAGTACTGATTCCCCTGGTCGAGTTCATGTCACGCATCGGGCTTGCCGGATCGACCTGGGGCCTCGTTCTTGTTCACGTGATCTATGGAATCCCCATCACCACCCTGATCTTCCGCAACTACTTCGCCACCATCCCCGAGACCCTCATCGAGGCAGCCAAGGTGGACGGGGCCGGCATCTGGCAGACCTACTCCCAGGTGATGCTGCCGCTGGCAATCCCCAGTTTCGTTGTTGTCTTTATCTGGCAATTCACCTCAGCATGGAACGACTTTCTCTTTGCCGTTGTCTTGACCGATAACTCGTCCTGGCCCGTGACCGTTGCCCTCAACAACCTCGCTGGCTCACAAATCATCGAGTGGAACGTGCAGATGGCGGCCTCGTTCATGGCCGCATTCCCCACCCTGCTGATCTACATCTTCCTCGGTCGATACTTCCTGCGGGGCATGATGTCCGGCGCACTCAAGGAGTAGCCAGGTTTCAGGTCAAGTCGAGAAACCAGATGTCCATGGTCGTGTTGAATCCAAGGTTGGTGGGCGCAGTCGCGATCAATGCGGTCTCGCTGCCCCCGGCCCAACGGACTTCCATAAGCTGACCGTCGTCGGGCATCGGTATGACGGTGCCCTGACCACTAACGAGATCCACAATAGACAAGCTGACCGGGTCGAAACCGCTTCGAACGAGCAGCCGGGTTCCGTCCGGAGACAGTTGTGCGAAGCCAGCAATCTCCACGACCTCTCCCCCGCCGACGATCATGGTGCGCTCATCGTTAGTCCATTGATCCAGAACGATGAGGATTCGTTCCCCGTCGGCGGCAAGTGAAACGTCTGCTGAGGGATACAGCGCTCGGCCCGCCATGATCGGTGCAGTTTGAGGCAGGTGGTCATAACCCTCGTCTGGATCAAGTAGCCAGAACGCTGACTGGCTTTGAGCATCCGGCGGTCCGGACACCAGGCGGGAGCCATCGGCAAGCTTTCCGTGAAGCCGCAGCGGAGCTTGAAAGTCGTATTCTTTGAGGGGCATACCTGTGCTGACGTCTATCTCTAGAGGACCCAGGTAAAGCACGTTCCCGTCAGCCGACCATGTCGTGCTGTATCCATCGTTACCGCCAAATCTGACGGCGTCATCCGCTGAGTGGTCCAATCGCGGCAGCTCAAGAAAGCCGCCGGCATCGATTGTCCCCACCGCAGCCAGCCAGCCGTTGGCGTCACATCCGCCGATCAAGGCAACTCGTCCCTGAGGCCCTAGGTCAATTCCAATGTCAGTCGGTTCCAGATTCTCGACCAGGATTGAACGCTGACCAGTGGAGAAGTCAGTCAATACCAGCCGACTCAATGGATCCCGTCCACCTTCGCAACCTTCGACCGTTTCACCAGTTCGCTCAAAATGCACAACCTTGCGGCTGCCGGGCAATACACCAGCAATCGCCCAAGACTCAACCCTGCCGACATGTTCGGCGTCGGGCCATGACCCTTCAGTTAGCTCGGCCCCGATTATTCGAGTCGATGCTTCCACTGCTGGATCAGCAGCGGGTTCGACTGATTGGGTGGTCGAAGACTCAGTTGTTGAATTGTCAGTCGGAGTGGTCACGCTGGTGGAAACGTCGGGCTCGGCGACCGAGGGGTCTGGGCCAGGACTAATGGTCGTCGACGCACCCAGGCTGTCACCCGAACCGCAGGAGGTAAGCCACAAGACGCTAGCAAAAGCGACTCCACCCACTGCTCTTGTCTTTCTTCTTGTATTCATTCCGAGCCGCCTTCTCGCCTTGTTCAACAACTGCAGTCCGACATAGCTTGCTCCATCCTTGTCGGCGGCAGATCCTCTCAACCAAGAGTTCTCGCCGCTCGCATAATAATGGAACCGGAGGTCAGGCATAGGCGTCTGTCAAGGTATGAGCTGGTCGACCGAGAAATCTGCATTTCTCGCAGTAGTGATCCTGCTAGCGGCATCCGGCTGCACCGCCTCAGATCCAGATGATTCCCGTGGCAGTCCGACAAGTCTCTTACCAACAACTATCAGTACGGCAACGGCGACAGAGTCCACCCCGCCAGAGCTCGATCCAGTCACGACTCGGGTTAGCTCATCAACCGTGCCCGCGAAACCTACTGTCCTTCAGCCCTCTGAAGCTCGAAGGATCGCCGCCGAATTTGTCGATCAGCTCGTCACCGCCGAACTCGACGACAACTATGAAGCGGTGTCCCAGATGTGGAGCGGCTACCCCCAAGGGCTAAGCGGCGACGCGACCAAACTCCAAGAACTGGTCCACGAAAATCCTTGGCTGATGCGAAAACAGGTACGTTTCGATGTCGTCCGTTCTTGGAACTTTTCCCCCGAGACGGCCCACCTGATCGTGTCAGTGACCGATCAAGACTGGGAAGGCACCTTTTCGATTCTCTTGGATCACATCGGAACTATCCAAGTAATCCAATTTCGAGATGAGTCTGACCGTCCGCTCAACATGAAGGGCGATCAGATTGCCTACGGGTACCTGCCGACGGAGGGCGGAGCCATCGCTTACGTTTGGGGCCAACAATTGGACCCTGAATTCATCACTGTCGACTACGACACTCAAGTGACGAGGATTGAGCTGGCCCGGCGCGTTCCCGGAGATCCTCCAATTGACCTCATTACCATTTCATTGGCATCGCCGGAGTTTTCGAGCGCTGCTTCCTTCCTCACCGTCCGCGATTAGACAACCTCGCCAACTGTCCCGGTGGTCGCAGCGCGAGCGGCTTCAAGCTTGGCCGTCGTCAGTTTGGGAGCAGCGACGATGAATAGGATCAGCTGAGCGAAACCAGCGACAAACCAGGGCATTCGCAGCGCAAGCTCACGACTGCCGAAGGACTCGGTAACCACAATGATGAGGCCGCCAAGGAGTGCACCAATCGGCATCATGCCCCAGGCGAAGAATCGGTAGACACTGTTCACCCGACCCAAGAGGTGATCGGGGATGATGGACTGACGCAAGCTCACCGTGATCACATTCCAGAGCGTGCCAACGAATACATAGATTGACGTCATCACCCAGACCACGGGCCAGAGTGAGCTCAGGCCAATCACCAGAAGCACCATGCTTCCAACACTGAACATGAGAGCCAAGCACCTGCCCGGGCCGATCTTGGCCACGATTGGGGACGCAAGCCACCCTCCGAGCACGCCACCTACGGCACCGCCGGTCCCAAGCAGCGCGAACTCGGCCGGCGTCGTCTCCAGAATCTCCTGCGCAAAGAGGACCAGGACGGCGGCGACCACCATCCAGAGCATGTTCAACAGCCCCAAGATGATGGCCATGCTCTGCAAGAGCGGGTGCTTCCACAACCACATGAACCCCTCCTTCAACTCCGCTCGCCATGATGGTGCATCGGATTTCTCTGGGGCCGCCGATCGGCGGATAGGTGGGATCAAAGCAATCAGGAGTGCAGCCGCTAGGAAGGAGACGGCGTCGAAGAAGAAGGGAACAGCGAAAGCGACGACCAGCAGGGCAGCGCCAAGCGGCGGTCCGATGAAGGTATTGGCCACCTGCTCAACGCTCCATAGTCGTCCGTTCGCCTTTTCCAACAGAGACTTGTCGACAACAGATGGCATCAGGGTTTGACCAGCATTGTCGTAGATCACCTCAGCCATACCCAGCATGAACGTGGCCAACAGAATCATCCCGTACAACACGAAGTCCGTACCGCCAGCCACGCCAGCCTCGACCTCATCAGGCCCAGGCAAAACACCCTGCCGGTCCAGGACCACAAAGGCCACCACCAAGGTGAGCACGCCTCGGGCCACGTTGGCCCGCATCATCAAGGTCCGTCGGTCGAAACGATCCGTAATTACTCCGGCTGGCAGGCTGAACAACAGCCAGGGGAGCTTTTGAAGGACGGCAACCAACGCGATCAGGATCGGGTTTCGGGTGATGGCCGAAGCAAGCCACGGGTAGGCAATGAGCCCAACACCATCACCTAGGTTGGAGATTGTGCTGGCCACCAGCAGCTTCCAATAGCTGGCTCCCAGCTTTGTTGATTCTGTTGACCGAGTTCCGGCTTGCTCCACGCTCACCGAGCGACGTTCGCGCTCGAGGCATCAGGCAGTACCGGGTGATTGGTTGGATAGACCGCCGCCACGAATCCGTAGACGGTGTCACCGGATCGTTCCATCTGAGTGAACTGCTCGGCCAAGGCGACCACCTGGTCGAAGAACTCACTCGCTTGCGCTTCGGGTATTCGCACATGGCGCAAGGTGCTCAACAGAGAGTCATCTGGAGAGGCCTCGGCGTAGGCCTCACTCAGGAAGCTGGCGTGGACGGAATCCGCCGGACGCTGTGAGTCAGCAATCACCACGGTCCGGCCGACTCTTCCGTAGAACCGTTCTTCCATCGCCCGGACCTTTCGGGTACGCACGACCCGGACCAGTCCGGCCTCCAGTAGCACATCAACATGATGAGCAACTGAGCTTTTGGGTCGGGATAAGGCGCGGGCCAGCTCGGTGACTGAGGCCGCCCGTTCCAGGACCAGATCCAAGATCTGGCTACGTGTCGGCTCAAGCACAGCACGAACCCTTGCTGGTGTGTCGGCATGAACGACCGGGTCCAGCTCGTAATCGGGAACAGGGTGAGAAACGTACGGCACATGCCGAATGATCGGTGATAACCGGACATTTGTCAAGCGGACACGACTCCTGGATACGATCCCAGTCCGAGATCGGTTGGCCCACCTACAACCGTCATCACCAAGTCAACGCGAACGAGGACAGGCAATGGTTGAGAAGAGTCAGTGGGTCAAGATCACCGAGGAGAACCCGGACCACTCGGCCTGGTACATCAAGCGCTTTGCCGACATGGCCGCGGCGGGCAAGGACCTTGGTGGTGAAGCCAGATTGATCGACGCCATGCTCTCACGCGGCAGCCGGATTCTTGATGCTGGCTGCGGACCAGGACGAGTAGCTTCCATGCTGTCGGTGCTTGGACACGAGGTGGTCGGTGTCGACGTCGACCCGGTCCTGATTGATGAAGCGAAGAAGGACGAGTCTGGACCACAATGGTTCGTTGAGGATCTGGCCGAGCTTGATCTTCCCGCTCACGGAGTTGACGAAGGCTTTGACGCCATCTTGTGCGCTGGCAATGTGATGACGTTTCTGGCGCCAAGCACTCGACGTGAAGTCTTGCGTCGCATGGGATTGCACCTACGAGACGGTGGACGTGCTGTCATCGGTTTTGGTGCTGGTCGTGGTTATGAGTTCGATGAATTCTTCGCTG
Source organism: Actinomycetes bacterium (assembly GCA_024280015.1). GTDB lineage: Bacteria > Actinomycetota > Acidimicrobiia > Acidimicrobiales > SZUA-35 > JAJRQY01. Next base: position 31,939 of record JAJRQY010000162.1, on the reverse strand, counting down.
ACGCCGAAGTGTCTGGCCTTACCACGGAACTGAAGCTGGGAACCTGGGACCTGCGTGCCCTCACACCAACGTCAGACTTCGTCGTCGCCGTTTTCGGGCGAAGCTGAACTCTCGGCTAAGTTTCGATCGTCATGGCTAATCCCACTCCCAGTCCAGTTTCAGGCGACCCAACACCAGCGCTAAGCAACCACAAACAAGATGGCCTGGCCTGGCGTGAAGCGGGACCGACTTCGGACAACACCGACGGCTTGCCTATCTTGTTCTTACATGGCCTTGGCGGCAGCCGTATTGCCTGGGATGCCCAGCTAACCGAGCTAGGGAATGACTATCGCTGCATTGCCTGGGATATGCCCGGCTATGGCGAGTCCGATCCGTTGGATCCACTCACGTTCCCTGGGATTGCAGCCGAAGCAGTTCGTCTCCTTGATTTGCTGAAGATTGAAAGAGCCCACATCGTTGGGCTTTCCTTCGGCGGCCAACAAGCTCTCTACCTCGCGCTTGGTCATCCGGACCGAGTTGGGCAGCTTGTGTTGGCCGACACCAGCGCGGAATTCGGCGCTGACGGGACCGGCGTCGAAGAATGGAAGCAACTGCGTCTCGCCGCCCTCGACACGGGCAAGACTCCCGCCGACCTGGCCGAGGCCATCATCGACAGCATTACCGCAACCGGCTTTGCTGGACCCGATCGAGATCTGGCCATAGCCGCCTTTCAACGCATCCCTAGCAGCGGGCTACGAGCAGCCGTGCATTGCTTACCAACCAATGATGCCCGTCCCAGGCTTGGTGAGATTGAGGCCAAGACACTGGTCATCATCGGCGAGTACGACCAGGAGACCCCCCTGGCCTATTCAGAGATTCTGAGGGATGAGATCTCCGACGCCGAACTGCAGATCATCCCTGGAATCGGCCACCTCACACCGAACGAAGGGCCGTCGGCCTTCAATCAGATGGTCCGTGCCTTTCTGCCCATCCGCAACACCGAACTAGTGAGCGACGCCGCGGTTGCGTACTATTCAGCGGCAAATGACGCCCCGAACTTTGTGGACAAGCCCAGATGAAAACATCCAACAATCGTTACTGGCTATTGGGATGCGGGCTCTGGATTCTTGGCAGCGTCCTCTTCCTCATTAGTGCTGTTCGCGCCAAGGACATCGAGGCCAGTCTCGGCAGCCTCGCCTACATCATTGGCGCTACCTTGTTCCTCATTCCCATCGCGGGAGGCTCTCCCGACGATTGACACAACAAACCATCCTGTTACTTGCCGGTTTTTGTCGAAACACTTTGCCCAGCTAACCAATACCGATGAGCCCGACAGCCGACACCAGTTCGAGTCGCTGACGGTGCCTGGACCACGACTTCGGATCGACGCACGCTTCCAACCCGATAGCGTTTACCGCGAACGCCAGACGCTCAGCAGCCCGAATCGGGTCTGCGGAATCACCGTTGACTCGACGAATCGACGTTTCCAGCACCGACAGCCACTCCGAATGGAACTGCCGGTTGTGGGCGAGCAAGCGACGATCACCCCGAGCACACTCCGACCAGAACGCTAGCCAAACCTTCCATTCATCGCGACGAGATCCAGTAGTCGGCAGAGTCAGTTCCAACTGATATAGGAAGGCATCGAAGTCGACCGGCTGGACCGATCTCACCCGATCGAGTGTCTCGGTGGCCACAAGTTCGAGCGCCACCCCAAGCAGTTCGGCCTTGCTCTCGTAGTAGTGAGTCACAGCACCCGTCGTGATGCCAGCGGCAGTAGCGACCGAACGCATTGTCACTCCCACCAACCCATCGTCAGCAATCACCCTCGAGCAGGCGTGAGCGATGGTCAGACGTCTCTCTTCATGATCCACAATCTTTGGCACCACTTGATGCTACATCATGCTTATTATATAATATTCGTTACGTATAGATAGGAGATGTGAAGCCCAATGTCACACATAGCCACTTCCCCGTTCGACGTCTTTCAGCCCGAGACACCCGCCGAGCCATCGCCCGCCTTCCCCGTGAGCAAGACTGGTGCCCTGCCCAACGGTGCTTCGGCCCAGTTCGCCACCGATGGGGTGGTCTGCCTGCCTGGTGCCCTCTCCCCCGAACATGTCGAGACCCTTCGTACTGCTGTCGATGACGCCGTAGCTAGTCCGGGTCCACATAGCTACCGGGTCTCCACTCCAGATGACCCAGGATTCTTCTTCACCGACTACAACCTGCATCAGCGAGACCCACAAGTAGCCGCCATCATCCACGATGGTCCGGTCGCCGATCTTGCGCGCCAACTCGTTGGTTCAGTTGGCATGACCCTCTACTTCGACAACATCTTTGTCAAAGCTGCCGGAAGCCGCAACATTGTTCCCTGGCATCTCGATGCCATGTACCTACGCATGAATGGGACTGTCCTAAATTGCTGGATCGCCCTTGACCCGGTGCCAGAATCATCCGCCGTACTCTTCAAGCGTGGCAGCCATCTACGGGACGAGCCAACCTATGAGGCCCTGCACTTCGATCCGTCCAGGCGCTATGCGAGCCCTCTGAAGGATGGTCGGGTTCCCATGCCTGACTTCGCCGATCTGGACCAACGATTCGACAGCATTTGGTGGAGGGCTTGCCCGGGTGATCTGGTTGTCTTTCACCAACAGACCCTCCACGCATCGCTACCCAACACGGCCGCACACACCCGTCGAGCTATCGGTTTCCTACTGCTCGCCGATGACGTCACCTACAACGCGGACCCGGCTGACTCTGACCCTCCTTTTCGTGGTGAAAATCTCGTCGATGGCGGGGCGCCCCAGTGCGAGAGCTTTCCCCGACTCCGTTAGCAGGCCACAAGGCCGACGGTAGTGCGTCTGGCCCCGAATTCAAGTAGTGACGGAGAGCGAGAATCTGTTCGCTCGTGAGCTGGTCCGCAAGTGAAGATCGTTCGCTTCCAAATGGCATTCGCCCGGATTGGCTCTAACCTCATCTGATGCGTGCACTCGTGATCGTTCATGACCCGGGATCACTGCCAGGCATGGTCGGCAACCGTCTCGAACACCACGGTTTCGAACTTGACCTGCTGGTATTAACCGAGTCCTTGGACAATGCCCACAGCGAAGTCCAGTTCCCTGAACCCACCGACTACGACCTGATCCTGCCCATGGGCGCTGTCTGGTCTGTCTATGACGATCATGTCATTGGGTCATGGGTCCAGCGAGAAATCAAGATGCTTCAAAAGGCCGACGAACTCGGCGTCCCCATCCTCGGCATCTGTTTTGGTGGACAAGCATTGGCTGTCGCCCTTGGCGGCGAGTCAGTTCCCGCCACAGAAAAGCAGGTTGGTTGGTATTACTTCGAAAGCACCACCGATGGACTGGCCGAGGGCCCCTGGCTGGAATGGCACTACGACCAGATCAAGGCTCCTCCAGGCGCCGAGGTTGTGGCCAAAGATCACTCGTGTGTGCAGGCTTTCCGTATTCGCAAGAACGTTGGCACCCAGTTTCATCCTGAAGTTACCTATGAACACCTCAAACTCTGGCTCGAAGGTGAGGGCAAGAGTGAAGCTGAGGCGACCGGAGTCGATACCGATGCCATGTTGGCCCAGACGGCTGAGGTTGTTCCCCAGGTCCAGCACAACACCAACAAGTTCGTCGATTGGTTCTTGTCTGAAGTAGCTGAGATCATTCCAGCTGAGGCCGCCACCGCCCTTCACCACAGCTAGCCAGCCTGCTTCCTCCCGACTCCGCTGAAAGCCAAGACATTGACCCACACCGCACCCCTTATTGGTTTACCCGGTCGTCGCAAGACAGGCTCTCAGATTCAGGGGTTCGAAGGCCCACTCAGTGGCCTCGACATCGACATGTATCTGGCCGACTACTCCCGGGGTGTCATTGACGCTGGCGGCATTCCCGTCCATATCCCCATGGATCTGGACGTTGGGCTCTTACTCCCCCACCTGCACGGCATCCTGCTCCCCGGCGGAGCCGACGTTCACCCGTCTCGCTACGGTCACGATCCTGAAGGCACTGCCTATGAGTTGGACCGAGACGAACTGGAACTCACCTTGCTCCTGGGAGCGCTCGACCTGGAGATCCCCGTGCTTGGGGTTTGTCGAGGACTACAGATATTGAACGTCGCCACCGGTGGCACCCTGCATCAGGACGTGCCCGAACACTCTCGCTACGACATCCCCGTTGTCGACCATGTGCACGATGTTCACATCGAATCCGGCACCCGTCTGTCAGAGATTTACGGCTCCACCGGCGGCTCAACAATGGGTGTCAACACCCTCCACCATCAGACCGTCGACCAGTTGGGGAACGATCTGACTGTGACGGCGACTGCCCCCGACGGCACCATCGAAGGAGTGGAAATGGTTGGCCATGACGTGATCGCTGTGCAATGGCACCCGGAGATGCTGGATGGTATTGATCCGATATTCGCTTGGTTGGTTGAGCGAGCCCGCTCCAACATGGCTTCATAGCCAGTGACCGAGCTGATCGCCCTGGTGTCGGCCATCGCTGTTGGGGCATCCGATTTCTTCGGCAGCCAGGCCACCCGCAAGAGTCGACCTGAACTGGTGCCGTACTTGGCGCATCTGGCCAGCTTGGTTTTCATGTTCATTGCTGCCATGTTCATCGCCGCACCTCTTGTGATCCTGAGTGATTTCTACTGGGGAATCAGCGCGGGCCTGAGCGGTGGCTGTGGTATCTATCTCTTGTTTCGGGCCATGTCCCATGCCCAGATCAGTGTGGTTGCACCCATTGCCGCTGTCTCTGGATCCTTAACCACGGTGGCCTTTGGTGTCGCTGGTGGCGAGCGTCCGAGCTGGTTGAATTTGGTCGGCATTGCCATGGCAATTGTCGCTGGTGCGGTGATCTCCAGCGTTGCCACCGACGGGGATTCCAACGCAGAAGTTGGTGTGGCCACGTCACTCAAGGAAGTCGGCGAGAGCGTTGCCGCTGGTGTGTTGTTTGGCTGGTTCTTTGTGTCGCTCAGCCATACCGCTGATGATGCAGGCCTGTGGCCGTTGGTGATCGCCCGAGTCGTGTCGGTACTGATGCTTGGACTCCTGGCCTACTTCTCCAGTGCCGGTGTACCCCTCCGAGAGCGCCTTTGGGCAGGCAAGTCGGTTGTCTGGCTTGCTGTCGCTGCCGGTGCGTTGGAGATGATCGCTTCGGCCCTCTTACTCATTGCGCTGCGCCGAGGCGAACTGTCCATTGTTGGCGTCCTGGCCTCGCTCTACCCCATCTCGACCGTCTTGTTAGCTGCAGTTGTGTTGCGGGAGAAGCTGGCCAACACCCAGTGGTTCGCGGTCGCCATGGCCCTCGTCGCTGTGCCGCTCATCAGCTTGTAGCGAACGGCTCCTCGTTGTTTCGGACGGCGTTGGTGCGGGCAACTGAATCCCATAGCCGCTAGAGGGCTAGGCCGGTGAAGGGCCGGGTCTGCCCGAAGAGCGTGACAGACTGAGGTCATGGCACCCAGACAGACCATCACATCAATCAGCCAACTTGAATCCATCTACAACACGGTCAACCCGGCTTCCTTGACCAAAGAAACGGCTGTCATCACACCGGAGTATCAGAAGCTCATTGAGGCTTCTCCTTTCGTTTCCGTGGCCACCATTGGACCAGAGGGGATGGACTGTTCACCTCGCGGTGATCGTCCTCAGGTTGTCCATGTTGTGGACGAACGCACTCTCCATTTGCCCGACCGGCGCGGCAACAATCGCATCGACACCTTGCGCAATATCGTGACTGACGGACGGATCGCCCTGATGTTCCTGATCCCCGGTATCACCGAATGCATGCGAGTTAACGGCCACGCCGTGTTGAGCCACGACCAAGATGTCCTTGTTCGATACGGAGTTGGCGACAAGCTGCCAGCCACGGTGGTTGAGATCACGGTAGAAGCCGCCTACTTCCAATGTGCCCGAGCAGTTAAGCGGTCCGACCTGTGGAATCCCGATGTTCAGATTGATCGAGCTTCGATCCCGAGCCCCGGTCAGATCATGACCGCTATCACCGCGGGAGGGTTTGATGGGCAGGCCTACGATGAGGCGCTGCAAGAGCGTCAAGCGGCAACCTTGTACTAATCGTCCTCGGGGTTCGACCCGGCCTCTGGCTGGCAGGATTGACTGACGTTCGCTAGTCTTCATGCTGGCGACTTGTCACGCCACACCTTCGCTCGACGCCAACGCCGTCGACATTGGAAGGCAAAGGGGACCTTGCGTGCTCGACAGAACTACTCCAACTACCGATGATGCGTCCATGCGTGCGTCGACAAGCGCTGGTTGTCCGACGAACGACGACAAACGACGCAGGAAAGTAGTTGTTGTGACGAAGCAAGAGTCCTTCAAACGTCAAATTCGTGAGCGGATGTCCAAGACCGGCGAACGCTATGCCGCCGCTCGACGGATCCTGATTGAGCAGTCACCAAGCGGTGACCGGCTGTGGGTTTCAGAGCCCGACATCAGCGAAGATGCGGTACAGGCAGGAACGGGGCGAAGTTGGGACGACTGGTGTGACCTCATTGATGAGTGGCCGGGTTCCTCCGATGGTCACGCCGGAATCGCTAGCTATCTGCAGAGTGAACACGGCGTCGACGCCTGGTGGGCGCAAGGAATCACCGTTGGCTACGAGCGAATCACCGGGCTCCGGCTTCCCTACCAACGCCCGGACGGCACCTTCAGCGCCGGTAAGTCACGAACCGTGCAGGTCGACGCAACCCTCCTGAAGGCATTGCTGCTCGACGACGGGAACCGAAAGAACCTGTTTCCCGGGCAGGCGACAGAGCTTCGTTCGAATCCAACATCCAAGGTCATTCGGATATCGATTGGCCCGGGCATTGCCCAGATCGGGATTGAAACAAAGCCGAACGATCGGGCCAAGGTCTCCATCATCCACGAGAAGTTGCCCGATTTCGATGATGTCGCCGAGTGGAAGTTCTACTGGTCCGATTGGCTGGAGGCCATCGACCAAGGCACCGCATGATCCAACTGTCGAGATGATGAGCTGCGTGGTTTGGTACGTCCCGTCAGTCGGCACCTAGAGTCTCGACATGCACGATTCTTACTTCACCAGCAACGACGGTCGCTGGTTCCAGCCCACCGACCACGCACGCGGTCCTTGGGATCCCGAAGCCTGCCACGCTGGCCCGCCCACGGCCCTGATGGCGCGCGCCCTCGAACAACTCATGCCCGAGCTTCGCCTGGTGCGTCTCAATGTTGAGCTCTTGCGGCCAATCCCGATGGCAGGCTTCCGCGTGCAGGCCGAAGTTCGTAAACCCGGCCGATCCGTGACCTACACCGAGGCGGAAGTCTTCGATGATGATCGGGTCTACGCCCGAGTCTTCGCCATGCATATGCGACGCCTTGACCATTTCGATGTTCCAACTCCTGACATCACCGGGCCCGACCTCGACGAGGCCACACCCGGGTCATTTGCTATTGGCAAACCACCCCATGGCTTTCCTGCCTTTCCCGAATCGGTCGAGACCCGCTATGCCCCTGGCAGCTCACAGGAGAAACTTGGCCCAGCCACAGTCTGGCTCCGAACCCGAGTCCCAATCTTGGCCGACGAAGAACCTTCACCTTTCCAACGGATCTGTCCTCTGGCCGACTGCGGAAACGGCCTTAGCTTCAATGAAACCTTCCACAAGGTTCTGTTCGTCAATCCAGACCTGCAGCTATCTCTGCATCGTGAACCCATTGGCGAATGGTTTGCGTCCAAGTCAGTTTCGCACTGGCAAAACGACGGCACCGGCATGGCAGATTCCGAACTGTTCGACACCCAAGGCCCCGTTGGTCGAGCAGTGCAGAACCTACTCCTCAACCCAAGACCTCCGGAGATGTGAACCAAGTACTGGCAATCGCCTGACCATGTCCGCTGCTGGCCTACGATCGTCGCATGTCAATGCCGCAGGTTTCGTATCTTCTGGGCAAAACGAAACGACTCGTTCCATGCACCATCCTTCTCATGGTGCTATCAAGCTGCGGACTAGTCACCGGGAGAGAAACAGCTGCATGGCTTCCCGACCCTGAGTTCTCTGCGCAAAACTCATCATTGATCGTTTTCGTGACTGATCCGCTTTGCCAGGACAAGCTCCAAGCAGAAGATGTGAAGCTTACGATCACGGAGTCGGAGGCTTCGGTCACCATTACGGCCTCCGTTCCCAACCACAGTCGTGGTGCGTGCAAGGCCAGCGGAAAATCTGTCCCCGTACAGGTCGAACTCAAAGATCCGATCGGCGACCGCATCCTGCTTGACGGGGGGCGAAACCCACCGGCACCTCCAGTCAATGACTTTGGAGCCGTAGACATGCCCATCCTGACGGATTAGCAGTACATCATTGTTCTCAGAAGCGACTAGCGCCAGTTGCTTAGGCCATCACCAGATAGCTCATCAAGCACGTCCCGATCACCCAGCGCCATCAGCAGTGCCTCACCAGTTCCAGTGATCTCTGCCCCCGACCCGTAGGACCAGTCCATATCGCTGGCGACCAAACGCACCCAATCCAACGGCTTGTTGGTAACCATCATCTTGGCTTTCTTGTTGGTGGTCATGAAGTCAAGCGCGGTGCGCAGAACCTTGTCGTCCAACGACCCTTCCAGTCCAAGCGGCCGGCGAACATCTTGGGTGTGGATCGCAATGTCGGTAACCGTCATCTCCTCGGGGAACATGGGAAGAGCAGCAGATTTGGTGGCCTGAGCACGAAGCGAGGCCAACACGTCAGCCACTGGCCGCTGGAGTTGGGTGTCGGCCATCGACACGGAGACCTTGTCGAAATTGAATCCCGACTTGACCATGGTTCCCAGAAATCCACCCAAACCCGTCTCCACAAAACTGGCGATGTGGGCCAGCACTCCCTCGGCTGTCCAGGCCCCGCACTGGCTCTGCTGTTGAAGCTGTTCAGGCGTCAACGCCTCGATCATGTCGGCAAAGTCCCGACGAGCCTGGCCTGCTAGTTCCCACGTTGCCATGTCGTACCTCTCCCCTGTTGTCGCACCGGAGCTTAGGTGACAACCGGTCCTCACCACTCGTTGAACAAACCTATGACGGACCAAGCGCGTCGAATCGACCGGATTGTTCAATATTTCTAGGACACCTGATCTGGGGAAGGTTGACCTACAGGTAGTCCAAGTACTCGTTCATTTCCCAGTCAGTGACGGCATTGTTGAAGCGCTCCCACTCAGCCCGCTTGATCACAACGAATTGCTCCACCGCATCGCTCGAGACCGCATCAACAAAATCCTGATCTGCTTCCAACGCATCAAGGGCATCAGACAAGTTGGCCGGGATGCAATCGACATCGTCAAAGGTCATCAGACCATCTGCTGTCGTTGCTGGACCAGGGTCCATATTGTTGACAACACCAAGCCTGGCCGCCTGCATGATGGCCGCGGTGGCCAGGTACGGGTTGGCAGCACCATCGGCCATGCGATGCTCGATCCGACACGCCGGACCACGATCAGATGAGATTCTGGCTGTTGCGCCCCGGTGGTCATAGCCCCAGTTGGCCCAGTAGCCCGCCATCTGAGCCGGCTTCAACCGCTTGTACGCATTCACCGTTGGCGCACACAAGGCCGCCATCGGACGGTGATACTTCAGCATGCCACCAACGCATTGCATGGCGACCTCGGACAGCTCATCAGGCTTGTCATGGTCGTTCAGAACGTTGCGCCCATCCTGATCTTCCAGGCTCATGTTGACGTGGAGTCCGTTGCCTCCACGGTCACCGAAAGGCTTGCCCATGAAGGTCAACCGATAGCCCTCCCGTGCGGCAATCTCACGAGCCATGGCCTTGAACAAGAAGGCTTCATCGATAGCGGCCAGCGCTTCTTTGTAGTGGAGCGTGAACTCAAACTGGGGAACGTCATATTCGGAGTTGACCGACTCAAGCTCAAAGCCACAGATTCGGGCTTGGGCCATGATCTTTTCCAACAAGCCCGCAGGGTCAGCAAAGGCACCAACGGCATACACATGGGATCCCGGGGTGTTGTATGGCACCCAGTCGCCGCGCTCGTCCTTCTCCAGGACAAAGGCTTCCAGCTCGATGCCGATGTTGACCTTGTAGCCAAGCTCGGCCCAACCAGCCACCGCTTGTTCCAACACATAGCGGGGAGCCCAGGGGTACGGGTCATCGTCCAGACGCAAGCTGCCAACAACAACGTCAGTGTCCGGGTCCCAACCGGGGCGAACGTCATGCCCATTGAACTCAGCCCGCATGTCTCGCAGACCTTCGAGCATGAAGGAGCCGGGGGCCGGGTCCATGTCTCGGTGATAGCCGAGGGCAAAGACGGCTGTGTAGTGGCCGGTTCCTCCGGCAGCAAACTCAATGGGCAGGTACTTGCTGCGCGGGATACCAAGATGGTCTGGCCAGAAAAGTCGGATTCGATGAGCTTCAGTTGTCACGTTGTGTTCCTTGTTCATCTTGTTTCTTGCCGACTGGGTTGACGTACTTCGGACTTCGTTCTCGGGCCCCGATTACCACTGGGCAGCGATGTATTGGGTCTCGCAGAACTCATAGATGCCCTCGCTGGCACCTTCTCGCCCCAGCCCCGACTGTTTCATTCCACCAAAGGGTGCCGCCGGGTCCGACACGGAGCCTCGGTTGAGACCAACCATGCCCGCTTCCAGCCGTTCACTGACCGCCATGCCCTTACCAATGTCCTTGGTGAAGACATAGGCCATCAATCCCATCTCGGTGTTGTTGGCCTGCTCAATCATGGTGTCGGTATCGCTGAAGCGGATGACGGGGGCGATAGGCCCAAAGATCTCTTGAGTGGTGATCGGAGAGTCGGGAGCCACATTGTCCAACACGGTTGGCTGATAGAAGAAGCCGGCCCGGTCGCCGGGTGCGCCACCAATGGTGGCCGTCGCTCCCGCTGCGATAGCTGACTTCACCAGACCATCCATGTCCTCGATGGCCTTGGCGTTGATCATTGGCCCACACGTCACACCATCTTCGCTGCCGGGCCCGCACTTCACGGCGCCGATGGCGGCCGACAGTTTCTTGGTGAATTCATCGGCCACTCCTTCTTCCACGAAGAAGCGATTAGCTGCGGTGCAGGTCTCGGCCGAATGACGCATTTTGGCCGTCATGGCCCCTTCGACTGCGGCATCAATGTCGGCATCGTCAAACACAATGAATGGTGCGTTGCCGCCAAGTTCCATACATACCTTGAGTACCCGGTCCGAACAGCGACGAAGCAAGATCCGCCCGACCTCAGTTGATCCGGTGAAGGACACCATGCGGGTGGCCGGATGATCAACGGCGGCATCAAACCAGGAGCCGGAAGACAGGGTCGGCACAATATTTACCACACCTGGCGGAACGCCAGCTTCTTCCAGCAACTCCCCAATTCGCAGTGCGGTCAAGGGAGTCTCTTTCGGGGGCTTGATCACCACCGCATTGCCAGCGGCGAGGGCAGGAGCAAGCTTGCGGGTAATCATGGCTGCTGGGAAATTCCATGGAGTCACGATCACAACTACGCCAACTGGCGGGTGACGGACAATGATGTTGTTGTTGCCCGAGGGGGCAAGACCAATGGAGCCGTGTATCCGCACTGCTTCTTCGGCATTCCAACGGAAAAACTCCGCGGCATAGGTCACCTCTCCCCTGGCATCGGCCAACGGCTTACCGTGCTCCATCGTGATGAGTTCGGTTAGCTCACCCGCGTGGTCCAGCAGGGTCTTCCAACAGGCTCGCAGGATCTCCGAGCGCTCTCGGGGAGCGACCTTGGCCCACAGTTTCTGGGCGGCGGTTGCCGCATCGACAGCAGCTGTCGCATCCGCCGGAGTGCCAGCGGCGACACTGGCGATTTCTTCTCCGGTTGATGGATCGAGGACAGAAATCCGCTGGCCGTGAGCACCGTCACGCCATTCGCCGTTAATCAATAATTGGGTTTGCATCGGAGCTACCTGATTCGTTTCGAGTTCTTGGATTGAGGGTTCGGGGCTGACCTAGACAGAGGCAGCTAGAGCCTTGCTGATGATGTTGAGGGCAAGATCCATCTCTTCTTCACTCACCGTTAGGGGTGGCATGAACCGAAGCGCAGTACCGGCGTGGCCAGTGGTCATGGTTAACAAGTTGCCCTCATCAAAGGCGTGCTTGACCACAGCTGAGGCGGTGGCGGCGTCAACAAAGTCAGCGGCAATCATCAAACCAAGCTGGCGGACATGCTTGATACCGCCATACTCGGCTTGCATCTCTCGCAGACCCTTGGCCAGCTGATCACCACGAGCCTGGACCGACTCGAGGAATCCATCTTCGGTCAAGATCTCGATAGTGGCTAATGCTGCGGCGCAGCCAATGGCATTGCCCCCATAGGTTCCGCCGTGACTCCCCGTCGTCCACTTGTCATCCAGCTCCTTGCGGGTGCCAAGGGCAGCGAAGGGGAACCCTGAGGCAATACCCTTGGCCATGCAAATCACATCGGGTTGCACGTCGTAGTGCTCGATGGCAAACATCTTGCCGGTCCGGGCGAAACCCGATTGGACCTCATCAGCAATGAACAAGATGCCGTGCTCCTTGCAGCGGGCATCGATACCTTCAAGGAACCCGGCAGGAGCGGCCCGGTATCCGCCCTCACCCAAGACGGGTTCGATGATGGCGCAAGCAGTTTCATCCGGGGCCGTCATGGTCTTGAGTAGGAGATCAAAACCGTTGAGTGCCCGGGCTACTTCAGCCTCAATGTCTTCGGCGTGCACATCGGGATAGGGGGCGACGAAGACCCCTGATGGCAGGGGCGCGTGTCCGGCACGGTAGATGGTTTTTGATGTTGTCATGGCCATGGCCATGTGGGTCCGGCCATGGAAACTGCCCTGGAAGACAATGGTGTTGGGCCGACCGGTGGCCTGCTTGGCCAGCTTGACCGCGGCTTCAGTGATTTCTGCGCCAGAGTTGGCGTAGAAGAATGAATCGATGCCCTCCGGGGTCAGCTCTCCCAACTTGTCGGCCAAGGGTTGAAGGAGGTCATGAGTAAAGGTGTTGACCTGGAGGTGGATGCCTCGAGCTGCCTGTTTGGCGATTGCTTCGACCACCTTTGGGTGGGAGTGACCAGTGGAGTTGACGGCGATACCGGCGATGAAGTCCAGATACCGTTCACCGCTGGTGGTCTTGATCCAGGATCCTTCACCCGATTCAACCTCAAGATCCGTGACCTTGAACCAAACATTCGACAAATTCGACATTTGCAATACACCCCACTTCGGGATTCGAAGGACAGATTCACTGCCCGGTAGCGATTGTTCGCTTCCAAACAGTTGCCATCGTAGAACGGTGTGTGCAATGTCTCAACACGATTCCTCGCAATGTTTGTCCGGGAATCAGTGAGCCCTCGAATTGGTTGCCCCCTCAGCACGACATTACTGTTGGCCAGCAGCTCACGAAAGACCATTTCACCGTGTCAAGCGATGCCCCCACTTCCGCTCCACCCTCGGACTCGACCTATGACATCGAGTTTTTCTGGGACCCTGTCTGTCCCTTTGCCTGGATCACCTCACGCTGGCTGGTCAAGGTGGCGGCCCAGACGGACTACAAGGTCGATTGGCGTTTCATTTCCCTGCGCTTGCTGAACAAGGACATGGACTACGCCACGGAGTTTCCACCCGAATACGAACAAGGTCACACTGCGGGTCTTCGCATGCTTCGCGTGGCCGCCGCCATTCGTCATGACCTTGGCCGCGAGCCAATGGGCGCCTTGGTGACGGCCTACGGCCAGAGCTACTGGGATCGGGAGAGGGGCAGCGGTACCCGCTCCTATCTGAGCACCACCGAGCATGCCGTTGAAGTTCTTACCGCGGCCCGATTGCCCACCGGCTACGCCGAGCGTTTGGATGACAAGTCCTGGGACACCATGCTCGATGATGAGACCGAACTGGCCTTGTCTCGCACAGGACGCGATGTCGGCACTCCAATCATCACCTTCCAGCCACCGGACGGACTGTCGTTCTTTGGACCCGTCATCTCCCGCGTGCCAAGCGACGAAGAGGCCGTTCCACTGTGGGAGGCCGTCACCACTCTGGCTTCATTCCCCGGCTTTGCTGAAATGAAGCGCAGTATGCGAGAAGTTCCCCAGCTCAATATTCTCGGCGGTACCAGCGCAGCCCCGGCAACCGAAGACTGGACTGGCGGTCGCCGAGTCGGCCACCTAGCCAGCGAACAAGAAGCCGAAACCAAAGAACAGGACCCATCATCATGAGTAATCCACTGGATCTACGCCGAGCCAACGGCGCCATCATCTTGATGACCTATCGAGGCGATTGGTGACCCTATTGCTGTAGCCAGCTCGTGAGGTTGGCAACGAGGTACAACGACATTCATGGCGCCGGCGCCGAATTGGCAGCGATTAGTGTGAATGATGACGAGCGCCAGGCTGGTATGGCCGAGCGATGGGGGCTGACGCATACCAGGATGGTGTCTGACCCTGGTGGTGAGACCTACCTGAAGCCACTTGGCCTCTTCGATCCGGACGAGCGCGACGGGATTGCCCTGCCCGGCATGGTCATTATCAGTCCCCAAGGAGATGAGGTCTACCGCTACCAGGGTCGAGACTTCGCCGACCGGACCAACGACGACGACCTATTCGAGGCCCTGGATGGGCTTGACCTGGATTCGGTTGATCCTGGGCCGTGGACACCAATCGTCAAGGTGTCCGAAGAGTTGCGGGGCTACTTCCGGCCCAAAGACTACGGCGCCTACTTCCGAGGGAACATGTTTGGCGCCATCGCCATCGCTGGGCGAGTTCAAGACTCAGCATCCAAGGCAATGGCCAAGGAACACGCGGCCATGTCCCGATCCAGCAACGAGGCCTGGGACACCTGGCGCAAAGCCAACAACCTTGGCTGAACTTCCGCCTCAAACTGGCAGGCTTCCGACCCGTTGCCACCAAGCTATGTCGACTTCGCGACCCTCTGTTGGGTCGCGAAGTCCACACGGTTCGGGAGTTGGGGGCAGGGTCTCGATTGCAATGACGGGGAATAGGGTTCGGGAGTGATAGAACGCCCTTTTCCAGCGATATCACCACGGTTTCTAGCCAAGCCAGCGGGTGGCGAAGCGCCGACCGTGGTCTGGGAGTTCGATGGCCCACGGCCAGCTCTGTCCTCGGCATCTGTTGGTGGCGGACTCGCCCCGATCGACTGGGTGCTGAACATCGGCGTGCCCGTTGACTACTCCCGAACCGACCTGGACGCTCACGCAGCCGAGATTGCAACCAGCGCTGGTCTGCGTGGGAGCGGGGCCTGCCTGGTCACCGCGGCTGACACCACCCGTATCCAGCACGCAACGTCCAACGGCCTGCGAGTCGACTCCACCGTTGGTATCTCCAAGCCGACATGGGCTGCCGATGACGATGGCATCTTCACCGACAGGTCACGGTCCTCCGAACCCGGTCCAGGCACCATCAATATCATCGTCCAGCTACCCATCACCCTCACATCAGCAGCCGCCGTCAATGCCATCATCACCGTGACCGAAGCCAAGACGCAGGCCCTAATCGAGGCCGGAATCCCAGGAACCGGCACCGCCAGTGACGCGGTCGTCATCTGTTGGGCGCCATCAGCAGTCGAGGATCGGACCTCCCCAGCCAAGGACGACGCTATCGATGCCACTGACACCGGAATGATTGCCTTTATGGGCCCGCGGTCAGAGTGGGGAAGCCGACTGGCCCGAGCGGTCCGCAACACGGTCGCCCGCGGTATTGCGGCCAGTGGTTGATGACCCGCCGGTCTCGGGCACGACACGAACAATATGGAGTTTGCGACCCGTTAATGGGTCGTCAACTCCATTAACTTCTGATGCAGCTCTGAGCAAAGCTTGAGATATGACGTGGATCTGTAGTCTGATCCAGGATACGCAAGACACGACTCCTGATCGGAACCACCCTCCTCGTGACTGTTCAACTCTCCAACACCGGGCTTGCCGCTAACGATCTTGTCGCAATTGCTCGCCACGGCGCCGATCTAGCACTGGACGATGCAGCAATCGACGCCATCACATCCAGTGCCGCCATCATCGATCGAATCCTTGACGAGGGGGAATCTGTCTATGGAGTAACCACTGGTTTTGGCGCCCTTGCCGACACACCAATCCCCCCAGAGCGCTCGGCCGAATTACAGGTCGCCCTTGTGCGCTCCCATGCCGCGGGAATGGGGCCCTTGGTCGAAGGTGAAGTTGTTCGGGCGACCATGGCGCTTCGAGCTCGCAGCCTGGCTCGGGGCTATTCCGGTGTGCGCCCCATCGTGGTCCAGACCATCATCGCCATGTTGAACGCCGGTATCACGCCAGCGGTGCATGAGCATGGTTCACTCGGCGCTTCCGGTGACCTCGCTCCCCTTGCCCACTGCGCCATGGGCATCATTGGCGAGGGCGACATCATCGACGAACATGGTCAACGACAACCGGTTGCCGCAGCCTTGGGGAAGGCCGGCATTGAGCCGGTGAAGCTTCGGGCCAAAGAAGGGCTTGCTCTGATCAACGGTACTGACGGCATGCTTGGCATGTTGTTGTTGGCCCTGGCTGACTTGCAACACCTGCTCAAGGTGGCCGACATTGCTGCCGCCCTCACCATCGAGGGATTGATGGGAACCGACCGGGTCTTCGCCGCTGACTTGCAGGCGCTGCGACCCCAGCTCGGTCAGGCCGATAGTGCCACCAATCTGCGGGCTTTGCTGGCTAACTCCGAAATCATGGCCAGCCATCAGGAGGGCGACAGTCGGGTTCAGGACGCCTACTCGTTGCGTTGCACCCCAGCCGTGCACGGAGCAGTCCGAGACACCATCGCCCACGCCAACCTCATCGCCGAGCGAGAACTCGCCTCTGCCATCGACAATCCCATGATCCTGCCCGACGGACGGGTCGAATCGTGCGGCAACTTCCATGGTGCACCGGTTGCCCAAGTCGCTGATTTCTTAGCCGTATCAATCGCTGATCTGGGAGCCCTGTGCGAACGACGGACCGACCGAATGCTCGATGTTGGTCGCTCTCACGGTTTGCCCCCCTTCCTTGCCGGTGACCCCGGAGTCGACTCCGGTCTCATGATTGCGCACTACACCCAGGCAGGAATGGTGGCAGTCAACCGGCGGCTTGCGGTCCCGGCCAGCGTTGACACCATCCCGACCAGCGCCATGCAAGAAGACCATGTATCGATGGGATGGGGAGCCTGTCGAAAACTGCGTGAGGCGGTCCAGAACCTGGGTCACATCTTGGCCGTTGAAATCACCGCCGGCACCCGAGCAATCGAATGCCGAGCACCGCTGCAAGCATCCCCGCCAACCGTGGCTGCCCTTCAACAGATTCGAGCTGAGGTGCCGGGCCTCGGTTCGGACCGATGGCTATCACCCGAACTTGCTGCGGTAAACACGATCATCAGCCGGCCAGACTTTGTCAGCAATATCGAAGCCGTTTCCGGGCCCCTTCTCTAGTCAGCGAGCAAACAATGAACTCAGCCACAGCGTCAAGCACCTCCGGTCCACGACCAGTCAGGGCTGCAACTGGCCTAGACATTTCCTGCCAGGGTTGGCAACAAGAAGCCGTATTGCGCATGTTCCACAACAACCTGGATCCAGCCAATGCTGAGAATCCCGACAAGCTGGTGGTCTATGGCGGCACCGGTCGAGCCGCCCGATCTTGGGAAGCATTCGACGCCATCACCCGCACCCTTCGCAGCTTGAAGCATGACGAAACCATGTTGGTGCAGTCAGGCAAGCCGGTCGGTGTGTTCCGGACACACGAGTGGGCGCCCCGCACCATCATCGCCAACTCCAACCTCGTTCCCGATTGGGCCACCTGGGATGAGTTCCGCAAGCTGGAGCACATGGATCTGACCATGTACGGCCAGATGACGGCAGGCTCCTGGATCTATATCGGCACCCAAGGGATCCTTCAGGGAACGTATGAGACCTTCGCCGCTATCGCCAAAAAGCGCTTTGGCGGAACCCTGGCCGGAACCATCACCCTCACCGGAGGCTTGGGCGGGATGGGCGGCGCTCAGCCCCTGGCCGTCACCATGAACGATGGCGTCGCCCTCTGTATTGACGTCGATCAGCGCAGTATCGATCGGCGACTAGAAACCCGCTATGTCGATGTGCAAGCAGCCACCCTCGAAGAGGCCATGAAGATGGCCAGCGAAGCCAAGGCGGCCAAACGGGGGCTCAGCATTGCTTTCAAGGGAAACTGCGCTGACATCTTCCCCAAGCTGCTGGAGTTGAACTTCGATGCCGACATCGTCACCGACCAGACATCGGCCCATGACCCCATGACCTACTGGCCCAACGACCTGTCTGATGAAGCCGCTCATGAGATGCGGACCAACAATCCCGATGAGTACATCCGCCGCTCTCGAGCAGCCATGGCCAGCCACTGTGAAGCCATGGTTGGTTTCATGGATGCAGGCTCGGAAGTCTTTGACTATGGCAACAGCCTGCGGGCCGAAGCCAAACTGCACGGCTATGACCGGGCACTGGACTACCCCGGATTCGTCCCCGCCTATATCCGGCCTCTGTTCTGCGAAGGCAAGGGGCCATTTCGCTGGGCCGCACTGTCTGGGGACCCGGCAGACATTGCCGCCACCGATCGAGCCGTGTTAGAAGAATTCCCTGACGACGAAGGCCTACACCGCTGGATCAAGATGGCCCAGGAACGGGTCGAATTCCAGGGACTACCCGCCCGCATCTGCTGGCTGGGATACGGCGAGCGACACCGGCTTGGCCTGCGCTTCAACCAGATGGTGGCCTCGGGTGAGATTTCCGCTCCAGTTGCCATTGGTCGCGACCATCTGGATTCGGGCTCGGTAGCTTCGCCCTACCGTGAGACCGAGGGTATGATCGATGGTTCGGATGCCATCGCCGACTGGCCCCTACTCAACGCCATGCTCAATACCTCCTCGGGGGCGACCTGGGTAAGTATCCACCACGGCGGCGGGGTCGGCATTGGCCGTTCCATCCACTCCGGTCAAGTCAGCGTGGCTGACGGGACCGACCTGGCCAGCGAGAAGCTGGAACGAGTCCTGACCAATGATCCGGGGACCGGTGTTATCCGCCATGCGGATGCTGGCTATGAACGGGCCAATGAGGTTGCCGCCGAGCGCGGGGTGCGCATCCCCATGACCGAAACCTAGACACGATGAGGCCGCCAGAATGAGACTGTCGAAATGAGATCAGCAAGATGAGGCCATCCAAATGAGGCCAACAAAATGACAGTACGTGACATTCTCCAGATCGGCCATCCCGTACTTCGACAGATGGCCACCGAGGTTCCCGTCGATGAGATCAAATCGGACGAGACCCAAGCCCTGATTGGCGACCTGGTCGACACCATGCGGGCCGCAAATGGTGCCGGTATTGCCGCTAATCAGATCGGTGTTCCCCTCCGAGTCACGGTGATGGAAGTGACTGACAACCCCCGCTACCCCTACAAGCCGAGACTGCCGCTGACCATCGTCATCAACCCCACCATCACCTTCCTCACGCCGGGCCAAGTGGATGACCCCGATGGCCCCAAGATCGTGGTGGTGAATGAGGGTTGCCTGTCTGTTCCACTGCGGGGTGACGTCGAACGCCAAGTCAATATTGGTGTGCGCTATTACGACGGTGATGGTGTCTTGCATGACGAGGTCAAGCGAGGACTGACCGCGGGGACTTGGCAACACGAGTGTGATCACCTGGATGGTGTGCTCTTTGTTGACCGGGTCAAGGACCCAGCGACCTTGTCGACTTGGGATGAGTTCAACCGCAACGGTCGGGATGCCTTCATCGAACGCATCACCGCCTTTGTTGAACGGGTCGGTTCGTGAGCAAGGTTTTGCCAAGCACCGACGGTTCATTCTGGTGCGAGTACGCCCTGATTGACCAGCAGGTCGAACAAGGTGTCCTGCTTGAGACCGCTGGCGGTTTGATCGACTCCGTCAGCTTCACCGTCGCTCCGCCTTCCAACGCGACCCGGCTTCAGGGCCTCACCATTCCTGGGCTAGTCAATGCCCATAGCCACGCCTTCCATCGGGCCTTACGGGGCCGAACCCATGAAGGGACAGGCTCGTTCTGGACATGGCGAGAACAGATGTACGCGGTCGCTCAGAAGCTGACGCCTGACTCCTATTATCAGCTGGCGCGGGCTGTCTATGGCGAGATGGTTCTGGCCGGGATCACCACAGTTGGCGAGTTCCACTATGTCCACCATCAGCCCGACGGCACTCCGTACAGCGATCCAAACGCCATGGGTCTGGCCTTGCTCGCCGCTGTCAATGATGCTGGCCTTCGCATCACCCTGTTGGACACGGCCTACCTTCATGGCGGTATCGCCGGGTCCTCAGCGAACGGTGGTTACCTGCCCATTGGTGACGGCCAGCAACGGTTCAGTGACGGATCGGTCAGAGACTGGTCGAACCGGGTGGGTGACCTCCTCACTACTACGAACTCAGACCGGGTACGGATCGGTGCCGCCATCCACTCGGTGCGAGCTCTCTCGGTCACCGAGATGGAACAGGTCGGTGGTTTTGCCAACAACCATGACCTTCCCCTCCACGTTCACCTCTCCGAAACCTTGACCGAGAAGGAGCAATGCCAGGACGCCTTCGCTGCATCACCGACCGAGCTGTTACAACAAGCTGGGGTCCTTTCCCCGCAGTTGACGGCCATCCACGCCACCCACATGACCCGGTCTGACATCAAGCTGCTCAAGGAATCCGAGTCCAGCGTTTGCCTTTGTCCAACCACCGAGCGGGACCTGGCCGACGGCATCGGACCTTCCACCCAGTTCGCCCAAGCGGGAATCGACATCAGCCTGGGTAGTGACTCCCACGCCGTCATCGATATGTTTGAAGAGTCCAGAGCCGTCGAGTTGAATGAACGACTCCTCAGTCATGTGCGAGGCAACCACTCGGTGAGGGCACTGATGTCCATGGCCTCCGGAAACGGCTACCGGTCCCTTGGCTGGAAGGGCGGACTACTTCGGGCTGGACAGCTGGCCGATTTCGTTTCGGTGCGTCTCGACTCGGTTCGAATGGCAGGGACGAGCCAAGAAACTGCTCTCGCTTCGGTGGTCTTTGGTGCCAGCCCCCGCGATGTCGACGGTGTCGTCGTTGGCGGCCGACTCCTCGCCCAGGGCGGCAAACACCGGTCCATCAAGGTGGCCGATGAGCTCAACTCATCCATTGCTCAGGTCACGGAAGGCATTGTTTGATGGCCACAGTTATCGACAATATTGGCTTGCTGGTCACCAACCGGCCGGAGATGGGCGAGGGGGCGCTTGGTTTGCTCCGCGATGTGTCTGTCGTTATTGCCAACGGCGAAGTGGTCTCGGTCGACGGTGTCGGACAGGTCGCCGATGAACGCATCGATGCCCAAGGACGCTGTGTCCTGCCTGGCTTTGTTGCCTCTCACACTCATCTTGTTTTCGCCGGAGACCGGGCCGAAGAGTTCAGCAAACGCATGGCCGGTCAGCCTTACGATGGTGGTGGGATTCAGGTCACCACCACCGCCACTCGAGCCGCCAGCGATGACGACCTGCGAGCCCTGAGCAAGGCCCGGCTTGAGGAGGCCCATCGAGCGGGAACGACCACCATTGAGATCAAGTCGGGCTACGGCTTGAACGTGAAGGACGAGGCCCGAAGCCTGCGACTAGCCCAGGAGATCACGTCGGAGACAACCTTCCTCGGGGCCCACCTCTTACCCAGCGAGTACGCGGGCCGAGCAGATGACTACATCGATCTGGTTTGCGGCGACATGTTGACCGCAGCCAGGCCGCACGCCCGATGGATCGATGCCTTCTGCGAGGTCGGGGCCTTTGATGAGGGCCAGTGCCGCCAGGTTCTAACCGCTGGTAGGGAAGCTGGGCTTGGCCTCCGCCTCCACGGGAACCAGCTTGGTCACGGCCCAGGTGTTCAGCTCGCCGTCGAGATGGGATGCGCCTCGGTTGACCATTGCACCTACCTCAGCGACGAGGACATCGAAGCGCTGGCCGCCAGTGACACCGTTGCTACCTTCCTGCCGGCCACCGATTTCAGCACCCGCCAGCCCTACCCTGATGCCCGTCGTGTCATCGACGCTGGAGCCTCCGTTGCCATTGCTTCCAACTGCAATCCCGGTTCCAGCTACACCACATCGCTCTCGTTCTGCATCGCGCTAGCGGTGCGAGACATGCACATGACCATCGAAGAAGCCATCCAAGCCGTCACCCTTGGTGGGGCCGCTGCACTGCGGCGCGACGACGTCGGATACCTAGCTCCGGGAGCCAAGGGGCACCTCGTCATTCTCGATGCTGATTCTTATCATGACCTGGCCTACCGCCCAGGCGTGCCCCTCATTGCCCAGACGGTCACCTAGCTCGATCAGGAATCGAAACAGCGAACATCGATTCGGGCTGCGGTTCGCCATTGCTCGGCGTCAAGAACGACCGAGGCTTCAGCCAGAGCCGTCACATCATCCTCCTTCACCCCGCTGCCGACAGCAAGCATGACAACCCCACCAGGCTCTCGCCATGCCGCGACATAGGGCCCGGTCTCGCTCCACGCGTGTGCCGTGAATCCGGGTAACCCATTGACCAAACTTGGCTCACTTTGCCAGTAGAACGCACGAGAGGCGACAAAGGCTTCTTCACTCATTTGTAGTTGATGGAGGCTCAGCATGCCGAGTTCCTGGCCTGTTTGATAGTTCAGCGAATACCGCTCTTCGCGAGGAAAGAACGGAACAGCAATTGAGAACGGTTGAGTGTCGCCGTTGTACAGGATGTCGCCCGTCCCCTTGTCGGCTACCGCTTGTCCGTCCACTATCGAGACACTTCTGGCAATTGCTAGCAACTCGTCAATCTCATCTTCGATATAGCCCCGAGCAAACACCGTTACCTCGTTGCCGTCCAGCATCCAGGTCACGACAAACGTATTTGCCGGTCCAATATCACCAACGAAGAACCGAGCTGGGCCCGTCTCTGCCACGACACCATTGATCTCCACGGGGTCCTTAATCTCCGGATCAAAGGTTGGGGCAATGCCAATACCGGTCAGGATGGCGACAAGCGGCTCACCGAACGGATCTTCGCTGCCCCCATCACCGTACATGATGATCGATCCGGGTAGCCGGTCCGGTTCAATCGCCGCCAAAACCTGGTTTCCGCAGCTGAAGTAGCCCTCTGGTGCATCCACCGGCCCGATTTGTCGAACCGGCTCATCGGTCGTCTCCCGACAATGCTCATCTGCCCAGATCATGAGGTCGCGGATGGCGTCGAAGTGGACCTGGTCAAGGTTGTCGTTGTTGTCTCCAACCTCCAGTATCTCCATCACCTCTCGCAGTTCACCAGGGGCCAATTCGGTGAGCTCCGCCTGATACTCCTCGTGGCTTGATCCTGAACCCGGTTCGGTCTCCAGCTGGCTCGTGAATGCCTTGCAGAATGCAAGGTCTTTGGCGCTGACCCGGGTCTCTGAGCTGATCAGGGAGGCAGACGTCGCTTCCATTCCTGCTGAATCGTCATTGCGAGCGCACGCCGATAGCGAGAGTAGGAGAACTAAGAACACCAAACTTGGGGCTGGACGGACGTTGTTCGATCGCCGAGTGATCATGAGTTGACCTTAGAACCAAGGAGAGAACGCGGGTACGGGCGTTTTCCCCCAAAGATCGCTGGGGAACGGAACTGGAGTGCCCGGCGGTCGAAAACGGTGTGCTGGCCCTCCAGCTGAACAGTGCTCGGCGGGTACTAGCTAGCCGGCGGTGCAATCGATTGGGGTGCCGGCAACACCAAAGGCTGGCCCGACGTGATAGGCCATGCTCACACCAGTCCGATCAGCATCAGCAAAAGTGCCATCAGCCTGACCATCAACCTGGCCACGCCAGTAATACTGACTATTGTTCACCGAACGACGAACCACCAACGACGACCACTCAATATCAGAGAACGTCACCACCACCGAATCAGCATCACGGACAAACGAGCAAGCCGGTACATCAACTGGAGGCGGCGGATCACCCTCGGTGCAATTAGCGTGAGATTACCGTTATTGAGGGGTGGTGGCAGCCTCGTCAGGACTCAGACGATCGTTCATGGCCGTGACGTCCTTGTGGAACCGTCGATGGATCCACATCTGCTCACCGCCCAATTCAACCTTGCTCCACAAGCCGTCAACTGGGCCGATCGAGGTGTTGTGAGGCAACCGATTGAGCAGTTCTTTGGCATTGAACGGCCGCAGGCCGTTGGAGGAATGAACAAGAAGTCCGTGATTTGTCAGCGTCACAGTCCGATACTTCGAGCCAAAGATCACGATCCAAACCAACAGGGCTGCCCACATCGGATTCGGCCCCGTCTGCGCTCCGAAGGTCTCAAGAATGACCTCGCCCGGCAATAAATCCTCCGCTATCGATGCTTCGATCGCCTGACGTGCTCCAACCTTCATGAACCCTCCACTGTGTTCGAGCGCGACCTTAACAAAGCCATGGCTCATGTGTTGGTAAAGTCAGCCCCAGGGTGGCGTGTCGACTGACAGCTTGGCCCTTTGCCTCTAGCACGATCGCCTCATCTAATTCAGACTGCAATTGTCCGACTCGACAGGGCAGCACCGGCGCCTTCGGGTCCAATCTCAAGGAGCGTTCATGGTTCATGCCTCAATCTTGGTTGCCGTCGATCTACCCATCGACATAGCTCAGCTCGAACCCATCGTCGAACTGGGACAGTCCACCGGTTGGCCAGTCCACCTACTTCATGTGATGGGTCCTCACGTCACTCCAGCCCTGGACGTCGCAACCGAACCGTCCTTGCGCGGTGAGGAAAGCATCGAGGTTGAAGCTGCGGCGATCGCGCTCCGACGGGCCGGACTCACCGTGGTCGCCCACACCATTGCCGGGCCGACGGTCGAAGTCATTCTGGAACAAGCCGAGGCCCAGGACTCACGATTGATTGCCATTGTTGGACACAAGCACCACTTGGCCCACCGGATCACGCTTGGCAGCGTTGAATCAACCCTGCTAAAGGTGACCGACCGCCCGGTCCTGGTCTTGCCGGCATCGGACAACAACGACCAACAGGTCATTCCCCGAGATGGCCTCGGGACAGCGACCGATCGTCTGATCGAGATTCTGGAGCGAACCACAACCGACGGAGAGTTTGAAGACCTTCGATCCGCCGCACTGGCTCAGCGCAACGAACCCGAGTCCGAAGAGAATCGAGAGAGGCTCAGCAGTCGCCTGCAGGAAACCTTGGAACGGTTCGAATCTGGCCACCCCACCATCACACGGGCAGTCAATGATGTGGCCTACTACCTCAGCGGCTTAGGTCTCTAGCACGACTGCCCTGTCAAGCTATGTCGTAGCGACAGGGCGGCCAACGACAACAGAACCAGAGCAAAGCCAGCCAGAACCGCCAACGCAGCAAGGATGTCTGCCACTGAATCGACGTGACACCACCGACTTCGATTCCGACCTACCGTGTCCGGGACATTCCATCGATTCGGAAAAGTGGTTACCACCCTGGGCCACCATCGTCTACCCCATCATTGCCATCTTGTCGGTGGTTTCTTATGTGCTGTCACGGCGGAGAAGCTAATAGATCTGCTGCTGCCCCACTGGGAACCCGCCGACGCCTGAGCAGAAGGAGCAACAATGAACACCTGGATCCTGGAACTGGGCCTCGGGATTCTGCTATTCATCGGCCTAATACCGCTGCTTCTACTACCACTGATTCGGTGGGTCTATCAGAGGTACTCCCGGCTGGCATTGTGGCCCACCGCATTCGCCGCTTTCACCGCGTTGTACCTGTCTGGCGTGGCCGCCTTCGTATTCTTCCCTCTTCCCGCCCTAACCAGGGGTTTCTGCGACAACCGAGCACTGTATGAGTACTGGAGCCCGGTGCCATTCACCTCAATCGGAGAGGCAATCGGCGCCCTCTCTGCAAATGGGCTAGCCCAAGGGCTGCGTTCAACCGCCTTCCTTCAGGCATTTTTCAATGTGGTCCTGTTCGTACCGCTGGGCTTCGGGCTGGGCTATTTGCTTCGCAAGAAGTGGTGGATGGCCGGACTCATCGGATTCGCCGGATCGGTACTGATCGAACTAACCCAAGGGACCGCCATCTTCGGGATCTATGAGTGCCCATACCGCGTCGCCGAAGTCGACGACCTGATCCTCAACACTGTCGGCGCTCTGGCCGGTTGGATGCTTGGCTGGTTGCTGACCCGAATGTGGCCCTACCGGGACCCGGTCCGGGTGGATGACCTGGGCGCGCCATCACGCAAACGACGGGCTGGCGCAGTGCTGTTGAACCTGATGAACCTAACCGTCATGTCATTCATACTGCGAGCAGCCGTTTTACTAGTCCTAGCCGCGATCATTGGGGACATCTCCGATGAGACCAGGGGGTTGGTGACGGTGCTGTCACAGTTGTTCGTGCTCGCCGTCGCCCTGGTCTTGGTCCCCACGCTTGTCGATCCGGGACGTACCCCCGGCTATAGGGCCGTGGGCCTCGTGGTGGTGAATACAGCAATGGACCCGGCGAGTCTACAACAGCTAACGGCTCGGGCAGTCCTGCGCTACGGGTGGCTTCTAGCCACGGACACAACAACCATCTTCTGGTTCCTGCTGTTGGTGGACCTGCTGGTGGCGTGGCGACGGCCTGACAACCGCACACTCATTGACCTGCTCACCGGCACAAAGGTGATCACCCATCAACTACAGCAAACATCAAATCACACCCTCACACAAGCCCTCGAATGAACTGACCAAGCGAGCTAGAAGGTTCCGGTCTTGATCTGGAACTCCTCTGATTGGCTGAAGTAAAACATAACCTCTCCCCGGGTAAGTACACCTTGTTCGATCTTGCCAAGCCAGTAGCGAAAGCCTTCCGGTTCGGCTTGACGTTCCATCACATTGCGGTAGACCAGGTTGATGAATGCTTC
The DNA here is from genome assembly GCA_024280015.1 of Actinomycetes bacterium. Taxonomy (GTDB): domain Bacteria; phylum Actinomycetota; class Acidimicrobiia; order Acidimicrobiales; family SZUA-35; genus JAJRQY01. The sequence goes on along the minus strand of JAJRQY010000162.1, from coordinate 5,100 downwards.
ATTGCTTAGTGATCCGTAAGTCAGACCAAACTCCTTGCTAGTCGCAAACAGGTTCGAGATTTCGTTGAGACCAACCGCTCCCGAGGAGAACGTCTGATACCAATAGCCGAAGCCGTCAGGGTCGGGGTTGCGCAGGAAGTACGAGCAGTACAGCCGGAACAGCGATGCCTTGGTTGCATCTTCGGTGGCGAAGGTCGGGTTCACCGGCGCCTGACGGCAGTTGTCATAGGCAGGTGGGGTCACATTCGTCGAAAGGATCGGGGTTGAAGTCGGGGCAGACGAACCGCCAGACCCCCGGGCCAATACCACAACTTCATAGTCACCCGCGGGCAAGAATACCGGTACCGAGATTGATCGCTGGGTGGCGGCAACCTGGATCGAACCCACTGTCTCCGTCCCGCTCTTCACCAAAACTTCCCACTGGACTGCTGGCGGGCCCTCGACCTGGGTGTTGGGGACCAGAACCACGTCGACGGAAACCGGACTCACGGTCGCTGAAGAGACCTCCGGGGTGAGTGGTGGCCGCTTCACCTTCCAGCCCACTGCCTCCATGACCCCCAGAGTCACATTGTCCACGGTATAGATCAATTCCCCGCTGCTTTGAACCGGCGTCATGAGAGCCCCAGCATCAAACAAAAACCGTCGATAGGCGTACTCGTCGAAGTGGGACATCGAGGATCCCCCCTGGAACCCACTGCTTGGGTCATGGATCCGTTCCCAGGTGCCATCCAGGTTCTTGAACCAGGAATGGCCGGTTGCAGTCACCGGATTCTGCGAAGTTCGGACGGGAGTGGCTGGACCATCCTCAGCGCTGGTGGCCAAGTCGTGGTAGATCCGCACGTCAAAGGAACTGGGAGTATCCGAAGCTGTTGTCTGAGGATCGATATCACCCCAGAAGCCCAGGCCGTGACCAATCTCATGCAACATGGTGGTGTAGAGATGGTACTCATACGCCCGAATCGGGCCCGTGGTCTGATAGTTCCACGTTTCGTTCGAATTGATATACACCTGCAGGTCCGAGTCATAAGGATATTCATCAGAACCGTTGCGAGCATTCAGCACTGCGGTTGGCATATTGAAGGTCTCGCCCCCCTCGGTCACCGGAACACTGAAGGAGGCGGTGGCGGCCAAGGTTCCACCAGCGATCGGCTGGTAGAAGATCTCGACTTGGACACCCGCACCATTCATGTCCAACACGTTTGCCCACTCGGTCATGACTGCATTGACCACGAGCTTCACTTCATTGGGCATGTCAGTGGTCCGATAGTCCACCGTGAAGTCATCACCCGATGCAGCAAATTGGGCACCTTCCGGAACTGTGTTCTCAGCGCCTCTTGGCCTCGAAACGTCTTCGGCCGCGATGGTTGCGATGGAGTCCAAAGCGTCTTGGATATCTGCACCAGTCGGCTCACCAACAAAATCGATGTGAGGCTCACTCAGCGTGGGTTGACCGATCACAACCAGTTCGTTCTCTGGACCAGTCGTTACAGGGTCAGTCGTTACAGGGCCAGTCTCGGCCCCCACGGGAGCACCCACTCCCAGAAGCAGAGTGGCTACTACAGGTAGAACAAGCAGTCGTCGTCGCACCTTTGTAATTCTCGGCCTAGCTCGTAGGGTGATTAATGGTCCGTGTGGCCTAGTGCTACCACAGGTCCTAGCAGTAGCCATCCCGTGTCTGAGGCAGCTTCTGCTCCAGGATCTTGGCGGCAACAACCGTTCGCAGGATCTGGGCCGTGCCTCCACCGATGGTGAACATGCGCACGTCTCGGTACATGCGCTCAATGGGGTTGTTCCGGGAGTACCCGGCTGCCCCAAAGATCTGCAAGGCATCACTCGTCACCGCGATTGATGCCTCGGCGGCAAATATTTTGGCGCGTCCGGCCATGGCAACATCAGGGAAGGGGCTGTCATTGTCTCCCCGAGTATCGGCCGCTCGGTAGAGCAGGCTGCGGGCTGCTTCCAACTTGGTTGACATGTCAGCCAGCATCCATTGCAAACCCTGAAACTCTGCGATCGGGCGATCGAACTGTTCACGGGTCTTGGCGTATTCCAGGGCAAGCTCATAGGCACCGGTAGCAATACCGAGAGCTACCGTGCCCGCTCCTACCCGCTGAGCGTTGTAGGCGTTCATCAGGTCAGCAAACCCTCGTCGGAAGCCGGAGGGCGGGGTGACGACCATGTCATCAGCCACGAACATGTCGTCGAAGATGACTTCCATCTCCGGAATACCCCGCAAGCCCATCGTCGGCTCACGCTTGCCGATACTCAGACCTTCGGTCTGATCTCGAATAGCAATGAAACCTCCAATGCCCTGTTCGACCCCGTCCTCATCGAAGACACGAGCAAAGATCAGGTGAAGCTTGGAGACCCCGCCTCCGGTTATCCAGTGCTTCTTGCCATTGAGCACGTAGCCGTTGCCTTTTCGCTCCGCCCTCGTGGTCATCATCGAGGCCGCTGATCCGGCGCCCGGTTCGGTGATACAGATGGCCGGCTTGTCACCAGCGAGCACGAAGTCCGCAGCCAGCCTGCGCTGGGACTCGCTGCCATAGTGCAGAATGGCGCTGATCGCTCCCATATTGGCTTCGACCGCAATACGACCAGTGACGCCACAGACCTTGGACATTTCTTCAATAACCACAATGGCATCCAGGTAGCTATGGCCAGGCCCACCCAAATCCTTCGGCACGCACATGCCAGTGAAACCAGCTTCTTGCAGGGCGGCCACATTGTCCCACGGGTATTGCTCGCTTCGGTCAACCTCAGCCGCTCTGGGAGCGATCACCTCGACGGCTAGGGTCCTGGCCCTTGCTTGGATTTCCAACTGCTCGGCCGTTAGTTCCCACATCAGGTCTTCTCCCATCGGGCCACAATTTGGGCCACAGTTGTTTCGTTTCTTTGACCGCCCAATCGGTCGACACGCCCTGGGGTCTTGCTTAGGCGCGGCACCACCCCGGGGACAGTAATCTCACCGAGATCGGGCACATTCAGGGTGATAGCCGATTGTCGGGCCGCCACCTGCGGGTCGTCCAGATAGTCGGCGATGGCGTTAACCACTCCGCAAGGAACGGTCGCCGCTCGACACACTTGGACCACATGGTTGGCCTTTTGGCCAGCCACCCAGTCAGCCACGATGCCATTGACCTCATGGCGCCGAGAAATGCGGGCGCTATTGCTTGCGTATCGCTCATCCTCGAGCAGGTCCGAGCGGCCCATGACCCCCGCCAGCCGCGAAAAAAGTGAGTCGTTAGTGCAGGCAATGGTGACCCAACGGCCATCTGATGCCTGGTAGTTGTTGTGAGGAACCGACCGGTTGGTTTCGCTGCCCATACGCTCTCGACCCTGACCGGTGCTGGCGAACACCGGCATGAGCTCATCCAGAAAGCGGGCAATCCCGTCATAGAGAGCCATATCAATTTGCTGGCCGACGCCCGTTTCTTCGCGGGAGCGCAGGGCCAGCATCACACCGAGAGCGCCATAGAGCCCACAGACATAGTCGGCCAAGGCTGAGGACCCAGACATTGCTGGCGCCCCATCGGGTTCACCGGTCAGATGAGTCATGCCAGTAAAGGCTTCGGCAATCCGGGCCACCCCTGCGGTCTGGGCCAAGGGGCCAGTCTGCCCATAGCCGGTCACCGACAGCAGGATCAGTCCAGGGTTGATGGCTCGAAGCTCCTCAAACCCCAGCCCCCACCGAGCCATGGTTCCCGAACGGAAGTTCTCAATCAGCACATCAGTATGGGACACAAGCTTCTTGATGTCCTCGACACCCGCTGGTGATCGCAGGTCGATGTCGATCATCTGCTTGTTGCGAGTATCGCTGTACCACCAGTACGTATCACCGGTTGCCGTTGGAGTGCCCAGCCGACGCATTGGGTCGCCAACACCGGGCTGTTCAACCTTCAGAACGTCTGCTCCCTGCTCACCGAGGATGGAGGCGGCAAAAGGGCCAGCCAGCAAGGTGGCGAGGTCCAAAACTCGCAACCCTTCCAGCGGGCGAGCTGGAGGTGCCGCTGGTTGCGTCAAGATGTCACCGAAACATGCAAACTGGCGACACCGTTCACGAAGTTGGAGTGCACGTACTCGGGCCCGGCCGTAACTTCAAACTGTAGGTTCCGGTCGAGGATCTCGTTCAACGAGATGGAAATCTCCAGGCGAGCAAGTGATGCGCCAAGGCAGAAGTGGGCACCCCCACCACCAAAGGCAACATTGGCAGGGACCGGTGGTCGCTCGATCCGGAACTGATCCGGATGCTCGAAGTAATCCGGATCAAAGTTTGCCGCCGCGTACCACATCACGATCTTGTCCCCGGCCTTGACCGGTGTTCCGGCGAGCTCAGTGTCTTGGATTGCGGTACGGCGGAAGTACAAGATTGGTGAGGAGAACCGGATGATCTCCTCGACTGCGCCAGCGAGTAAGGACCGATCATCTCGAACCTTGGCAAACTCCTCAGGATAGGTGGCTAGGTAGAGGGCCATGTAGGCCATCGCCGAGCGAGTCGTTTCATTCCCGGCGAAGATCATCAGCTGAAAGAACCGGGCGTATTCCGACTCAGTCAGTCGAACACCATCGATCTCGGCCACCGCCAGCTTGCTCAAGAGGTCATCACCCGGATTTGCCAGGACGCGCTCTCTGGTTTGGCGAGCGTAGACATCGATCCCGTGGGCGGCTGGTGAGTTGAAGGGCAACTCGCTCAACGGTCTTGTGTTGCCATACGCCGAAGGGTCCAATGGCAGCGAACCGGTGCCTTCGGCCAGATGATCACTGAGTTCGATCATGTAGGACTCATCCTCGTCCGGTACACCCAGGATGTCACAGATGACGCCAATGGGGATGGGCGCGGCCAGAGCGGATACCCACTCGGCCTGCCCATCGGACACGACAGCGTCCAATAAGGCGTTGACGCGGCCTTCAATATTTGGCGCGTATCCCTGCACATGGTTTGGGGTGAAGACTTTGGATACCAGACGCCGAAGCCGGGTGTGCACTGGGGCATCGAGGTCAATCATTGATGCTCTCCCCTCACGGGCATCGGCGTCAATATCGTAGATCTGAATATGGCCCTCTTCCGATGAGTAGATCTCGGGGTTTCGGGAGACCTCG
>JAJRQY010000161.1 GCA_024280015.1 Actinomycetes bacterium | reverse complement strand
GGTGCAACTTTCACCCTTTGTTGCCTCCACCAGCTTCCATGCACCAGCCATGTTGGCCAAGAAGGCAGCCACCATTGACGAGATCTCCGGCGGACGCCTCATCTTGTCCCTTGGATCCGGCTGGAACCGTCCTGAGTATGACGCCTACGGTTTTGCCTATGACCATCGTGTCAGCCGTTTCGAAGAAGCATTCACCATCATCCGAACCCTGATTCGAACGGGATCCATCGACTTCGAGGGTGAGTACTACACCCTCAGAGACTGCGAGCTGAAACCACAACCGCGCCAAGACATGCAGATTCTCGTTGGCTCCAGTGGCCCCAGGATGCTGGAAATCACGACACCCCACATTGACGCCTGGAACATCTGGTTTGCTTCGTACCAGAACGACATCACGAAGCTGCCTGCGGCCCTCCAGGTGGTGGACGATGCTGCTGCTGCGGTCGGACGTACCGGCAAAGAAATCGACAAGACGGCGGCTCTGCTGGTCCAGCTTGGATCAGGAGACCCAATACGTGTCAGCGGTTTCAATGATGACCCGGGTAAGGCAGTGGTCGGCCCCGAGGCACTTCAAGAAGCCCTACTGGCCATGTCCGAAATCGGCATTGGCCATGTGCAGCTTGTCCTGGATCCAATCACCGTGGAGACAGTGGAACTCGCAGCTGGGGCGGTCGAGGGCTTTCGATTGGCCAAGCCCTAAGGTGCCTTCATGACTACCCCCATCGTCTTGCTCCACGGATTTGCTACCTCATCGGCCCGTACCTGGGGCGAAACCGGCTGGTTAGACATACTTGGCGATTCGGGTCGAGAGCTTCTGCCATTGGATATGCCTGGACATGGCACCGCCCCAAATTGTCGGGATTCAGAAGGTTTCGCTGACCTTGAACGAGACGTTCTAGACAGGATCCCGGATAGCCCCGTTGATGGCATCGGGTTTTCGATGGGCGCCCGACTTCTCCTGACCATTGCTTCCATGCAGCCTCAGCGATTCAATCGAGTGGTGGTAGCCGGTGTTGGGCGAAATCTCTTTGAGTCTGACCCAGGGCGGCGAGATGCCATAGCCGCGGCTATTGCTGGCGAACTCGATCCGGAGAACCCCGAGGCCCGGTTCTTCCACGAACTGGCTGAAGCCCCGGATGTCGACCGAAAATCACTCGTCGCCATGATGGGCTCGGAGCGTCCAGTCTTGAACCGAGACACACTGGCCAAAATCACCTGCCCCGTACTCGTCGTGATCGGAGACAACGATTTTGCCGGGCCCGCTGACCAGCTGATCGAAGCGCTTCCCAACGCCACCCACAAGATCCTGCGCAACGTCGACCACTTCGCAACCCCCAAGGCCTTCTCCTTCATCGATGCCACCCTTGAGTTCTTGGAAGCCTTTCCCCAGTAAGCCTCGGAGGGGTTGCTTCTCCAACCGCGGGCGGTGTCTGACCGCAGGGTGGCCGAGCGACGTAGGGCCCAGCGGGACGCCATTGGGAGATTTGGGGTGCCTGCCAGGCCGCTGGTTGAATGCGGCTAGGGTTTCGCATGGCCCAGCCACCTCCCGCTGACCTGAAGCGATCTCTTGGGTTGCGGCATGTCTTTGTCCTGAGTACCGGCGGAATGATCAGTTCCGGATTATTCCTATTGCCTGGACTGGCGGCGGCTAAGGCTGGACCCTCTGCGGTGCTGGCCTATCTGATTGCTGGCATCTTGGCTATCCCTGCCATGTTGAGCATCGCCGAGCTGAGTACGGCTATGCCTCGGGCCGGTGGCGCTTACTACTTCCTGGCACGGACCCTTGGACCAGCTGGCGGCACCGTAACCGGTATGGCGACCTGGCTGTCCTTGGTTATGAAGGACGCGCTTGCTTTGGTCGGGATGAGCGCCTATTTAGGAATCTTCTTGGACATCCCGGCCAAGCCGACGGCGATTGCCCTGATCGCCGCTTTCACCCTCCTCAACATCGTTGGCTCAAAGTCCAGCGCCTCGATCCAGATGCTGCTGGTTTCCTTTGTCCTGTTGGCCATGGCGGCCTTCCTCATCTGGGGCGTATCTCACGTTGGAAGCGGCGCCGGTTCGCTGGACCCCTTCTTTGCTGACGGCAGCCACGGCTTGATTGCCGCCATCGGCCTGGTTTTTGTCAGCTATGGAGGGCTGACCAATGTGGCCAGCGTTGCCGAGGAAATCGAAGACCCTTCACGGAATCTGCCGTTGGGCATGATGCTCTCACTCGCAGCCAGCACCTTGATCTACACCGTCGGTGTGCTCATCGTTGTCGCCACCATCCCAGCCGAAGCCCTTCACAAAGACCTCGCCCCGATCCACACCGCAGCCGTTGCCACCATGCCTGCGTTCGGAGCTGGCCTTGTCGTTGCGGCTGCTCTTGCCGCCTTCGCCTCAGCTGCCAATGCCGGGATTCTGGCTGCCGCCCGCTACCCGATGGCCATGAGTCGGGATGGTTTGATGGGACCGGGTTTCCAGACCCTGAGCCGATTTGGAACTCCAGCCAGGGGAGTGATCTTGACTGGTGTTGGAATGGCCGTTGTTGTTGGATTGTTTGGGGCCGGGGCCATTGCCAAACTGGCTAGTGCATTTGTTCTCCTTACCCTTGGCTTAGTCAATATGGCGGTGATTGTGCTTCGATCCGCACACATCAAGTCCTACGCACCAGGGTTCAGGGCCCCATTCTTCCCCTACCTACAGATCCTCGGTATTGCCATCGCCATCTATCTGATCGCAAAGCTTGGCTGGTTGCCGATCCTGTTAGTCACGGCCTGCATCGCGGTTGCTCTGATCTGGTTCAACAAGGTTGGGCGTCACGACGCCCGGCAAGCAGTTGGGGCGATTCACCATGTGTTTGAGCGATTTGGGCGCTCGGCAGATCGAGGTATTGATCGGGAAATATCCGCAGCAATGCAGAGCCACGGACTCCGTGCTGATGACGATTACGCCGGACTGATTGCTCGAGCCGCGGTCATATCGGTTCCGGCGGCAACCGACATCAGCGAAGCGGCCGTCAGGGCTTCTCAAGTCCTCGGTATTCGAATGGACCTTGATCCTCAACAGGTCAGTGACCGATTTTTGGAGACCGGCTCGCTGTGGATCCAGCCCTCAGAAACTCATCCGACAGCAACACCCGTTGCCTTCTTTGACAATAATGAGGATGACCACCTCGTTATCGCCATCAGTGAGAGCGGAATTGTTATTCCCAGCGAATGGGGCGGCCGCGATGAGCGGGTGAATGCTCTGTTCTTCTTGGCGGGAACCAATGCCGAAGCTGGTCGAGCCCTCCGGCTAGCCGGGGAACTCGCGGCCTACCTCCATTCTGATGATGCCGCCATCGTGGCGGAAGCAGCCTTTGAGGCTGAGGTCAAGCAAGCCTTGCTTCCTGACCTAGAAATTGGTCAGTACCTTCTGCTGGCGGAGACTGGTCTTGGGGGGCTGATTGGTCGTTCTATCGATGAATTGGACCTGGGCGATGAGCTGCATGCTGAGGCCGTTCGTCGCGAAGGCAAAGTGATCAGAGCTACCAGCGATCTGGTTCTGCAGGCCGATGACCAATTCACCATTATTGGACCCGAAGGCAAGTTGCCCGTTGGCGCCGACCTCGCCGATCTCGTGATCGGTTCTTGATCCAGTTGCTGCCACACTGTTGGCCCCATGACCATTGACGTTGCCGACCTCACCTTCAACTACCCCGACGGCACTCCCTCGGTTCAAGAGCTTTCGTTTAAGGCCAGAGCTGGTGAGGTCACCGCGGTTGTTGGCCCAAATGGTGTCGGTAAGACGACCCTGTTGGAACTCATCGTCGGGGCTCTCAAGCCGGCTGAAGGTGTTGTCAATGTTGTTGGAGAAGTGGCCTACATGCGCCAGAATCCCGGCTTTGATGGTAACGAAACACCAACCGTTGCTGACGCGCTTGCGCTCGGTCTGCCCAGTGAACTTCGCAAGCAGTCCGACACACTGCAGACTCTGTACGCTCTAGCGGCCGGGGACTCCGATGGAGCGGTTGACGCCGCTATGGCTATTGGTGACGCGTTGGAGATCTGGGGCGCTCTTGGTGGCTACGAAATCGAAGCGAAGTTCGACCAAATCACCCAAGCCGTCCTTCGACAGGGGTATGCCGGCGCTAGTGGCAGGCTCCTGAAAGAGCTTTCAGGAGGTGAACGTAAACGTCTCATTCTTGGTTCGTTTCTTGCCTCGCCCGTCTCGATCCTGATCCTGGATGAGCCGGACAACTTCCTGGATTTACATGGAAAGGCGTGGCTGGATCGTGAGCTTCAGGCGACAAGTAAGACCGTCTTGATGGTGTCCCATGATCGTTCGCTCCTCACCACAGCTGTTGATCGGATGCTGGTGCTCGAACACAACGGTTACTGGATGCACGGCGGCACCTACGCCAACCTGAAGGAAGCAAGACGAGACCGGGCAGAGAAACTGGCCAAAGATCTTGGCCGTTGGCAAGAAGAAGAGAAACGGCTGTTTCAGTACTACAAGATGATGAAGCAGCGGGCCTCGATCAGCCCCGGCATGGCCAATCGAGCCGACGCTGCGGAGACTCGTTGGGAGAAATTTCGAGATGCCGGGCCACCAACCCCGCCACCCCCAGAGCGCGAAATCACCACCCGTTTCGTTGGCTCACGGTCGGGCAGCATTGCCATGAAGGCCACAAACTTCGAGGTGCCAGATCTCTTCTTGCCCTTTGATCTGACTATCTGGAACGAAGATCGCATCCTGCTGCTCGGCGAGAATGGTGTCGGAAAGTCAACCCTGCTTCGCATGTTGCGGGACGCATCTAAGGCCAGTGGGAACGAGCTGGACAATAGCCCGATCCGTTTCGGGCCCACCGCCAGGGTCGGCTACTTCTCCCAAGACAACCACGTATCGGTTGACCTCGACATAGTGAGGGCATCGGACGCGGCCAAGGTTCCCTTGCTGAGCATCGTGGCTGAGCGATTCGGCAACGACGTTGACGCTCGCAAGGCGTTGGGGCGATATGGCCTTAGCGACCACATCCATCACACCATGGCCGAGCTGTCCGGTGGGCAGAAGGCTCGGGTACAGCTCATCTTGTTGGAGACTGAGCGGCCGAATGTGATGCTGTTGGACGAGCCGACCGACAATCTTGACCTTGAATCGATCCTGGCGATTGAGGTAGCCCTCAGCGATCTTGAGGCAACGCTTATCACGATCTCGCACGACAAGGAATTTGCATCGGGCTATAGCCGGTTTGTCCTGTTCGATCGTGATGGTTTGGTTGCGGAAACTGACGATCTCGAACTGGCCTTGGACATCGGGTCCCAATCGAACTTCTCCCTGCTGGATTTCCCGAAGCTGGAGATGCTGACCCGTACCTAGTGGCAGGGGTGGCCATCGAGCACTTGGTGCCTAAGGCGAACAATATTCTCGGCATGTCCATGTTTGGTGTTCTAGCCTTGCTCAAGAGGACATTTCTCAGGAGGCACTCTATGAGCGACATTGCATGCAACGTTTCAGCCCGCGACTGCACAAGTCGCTGCCTGGTTGAGCCTTCGCTTTGACGAACAGCCTGACGTATCGCTCCTGAGAGCAGCTGAGCTGGCGAGTTAACAACGCGGCCGACTGGGTTTCATCGATTCTCTCTGAGAGTCGCAACCAAACCCTGGAGTCACAATGTCCACACCCTTGAACTCGCCGACTGCTTCGTCGCGACCCGAACCTGAATGGTTGATCGAAGACCCCTATATTGACACGGATCTGGGCGTTCTTCTCACCGGCAAGGAAGCACAAATCAATCTGATTCGACGACAAGGAGCGACTGGTGACTCATCGCTTCTTGTTCGCAAGCACTATGTCCCTCGCAAGGTTTCTGAGAAGGGGACGCTTGAGGCTCTCGGAGTTCAACGAGCTTCCACGTTTCGCAACGACGTTGAATATCGAGAAGGGCGGCATTTTCGCAAATCCCGAGACCGACGTGCCGTCCAGCAGATGTCGGCCCATGGCAAGCGACTGTTGCAATCACGCTGGACTGGTCACGAGTCGACCGTCCTTCGCACCTTGTGGGATGCCGGTCTCAATGTTCCGTTCCCCGTCTCCTACAACGAAGAATCCCTGGTCATGGAGTATCTGGGAGCGGAGTCTGGAGCAGCGCCCCAGTTGGCGTCGGCACGTTTGAAGAAGCATGAGCTTGAACGCGCCCTTCACCAATTGATCGACGGAGTTCGAATCATGGTCCGGGCAGGCTGGGTTCATGGCGACCTGTCTGCCTTCAATGTTTTGTGGTGGCAAGACCAGCTCTGGTTCATCGACTTTCCTCAAGCTCTCGACCTTGCCGCCAATCCCCAAGGACTCAACTGTCTCCACCGAGACATTGTCAATGTCGCAACCTGGTTTGGTCGTCGTGGTCTGAATGTTGATCCCGAAGAGATCTTTGCCGACCTCTTGGCAGACCTGGGCTAAAGGAATCTCACACAGAGTGAGATTTGGTTCGGCGAAAGGCCTAGGCAACTGTCAAGATCACCCGTTCACTCCGATTCCCCCAGAACCTAGTTTCGGGGCGATGTACGCGAGCTGGGCAGTTCGCGAAGAGACGGAGTGGACCGTGAAAAAGCGAATACTGAGCTCGTTGCTCATGATGGTGATGGGAGTCGTTGCAATTCCGTTTGCCCCGACTCTGGCGTCGGCAGAGATAGCTCCATACGCGCAGGACACCTGGGGTGTCTACAACTATGTGCAAACTGGCACCCTGACCCAGCGCATACGCAATGAAGTCTTTGCCATTGAGCAGATCGGCAACCGAATCTACATTGGCGGGAAGTTCACCGAAGTTCGTCAGAACGCGAATTCAGCACCCATTTCCCAGGCCTATCTTGCGGCCTTTGACGCAGGAACGGGCGCCTACATCTCCTCGTTCACCCCGACCTTCAACCGGCCTGTCTATTCCCTGCAGGCTTCACCTGACGGCAGTCGACTCTTTGTTGGCGGCGAGTTTGGTGACGTCGAGGGAGTCCCAAACACGCGTGCACTCGTTGCCTTGGATCCGACGACGGGAGCCGTCGACACCACATGGAAGGCGCAGCTGAAGCTCAACGGCCGGGCCGTTGTCTACACCATGGATATTGATCAAAACTGGCTCTATGTCGGTGGAACCTTCAGTGCAGTTGGTGGAGCTGTTGGAGTACCTCAGATTTCGGTGTCAAGAGCGGTCAAGCTTGATCTTGGTGACGCTCATCCCGACACCAGCTGGCATCCGACCGTCAGTGGCGGAGGGGTCTGGGGAATCGCCGTTTCCCCAGACCGCAATTCGGTATACCTGGCCGGCTACTTCTCCTCGGTGAACGCCGTGGCGGGAACCCAGGGCTTCGTCGGAGTCGACAATGTCACGGGGGCAGCCATTCGTCCCGGTCGAATCAACCACAACAACCCGGGACGACCGAACTACCAAGACGTGGTTGCCGTCAACGGACTGGTATTCGTCGCTGGTATGGAACACATAACCTATGTGCTGAACGCCAGTGACTTGTCGGTCAATACCAAGCACAGCACTGGCGGGACCAACAATGACTTCGGAAATGGTGGCGACTACCAAGACCTTGAAGTTGTTGGCAACCGGGTGTACGCCTCCTGTCACTGCCGAGGTGAGCACTTTGCTGATGGCGATGTGTACCGCTTCTTGATTGGGCAAGGCGGATCCTGGTCCCGCCGGGACCCAATCAAGTTTGTTGCCGCCTATTCAGCCACCAATGGCTCCTACATTCCGAGCTTCCAACTGGACATCAGCGCCTCCTCAGGCGTCTGGGCCATCCACGGTTCACCTGATGGTTGCCTCTGGCTTGGTGGAGACATCACCAGAGCCACTCGAGCCGACGGCACCAACCAAGCCCGGGGAGCGTTCACCAAGCACTGTGACACCAATATGGTGGTTGATACCGTGCGGCCGTCGGTCCCGACCAATTTGGCCATTTCTTCTGCAGGATCAACGACAAACCTCAGTTGGACAGCCTCGACCGACAATGTTGGGGTCGTTGGCTATGACATCTACCGATCGACTCAGAACGGCAATCTCGGCTCACTCGTTGGTACCAGCGTAAGTACCAACTTTGTCGACAATGGCCTGGCTGACGGAACCTACTGGTACTACCTCAAGGCGCGAGATGCAGCCGGCAACACCAGCTGGCGGACCGGCCAGAAATCAGTCACCGTTGGGGCCGCCGCAGATACCGAGCGACCCAGTGTGGCCTCGGGGTTCAGTGCGACAGTCGCGGGAAATAGTGTTTCGTTGGCCTGGAGCGCCGCGACTGACAATGTTGGGGTGACTGGATATCGGATCTACCGGGCACCCACCGCAAATGGGCCAGCCAGCTTGATCGCAACATCCGCCACCACGTCCTACTCCGATCAGGGTCTAGCCGACGGCGACTATTGGTACTACGTGCGAGCCATTGATGCCGCCGGGAATGAGGGCTGGAGGACCGGAAAACGAGCTGTCGCCGTTGGTGGCATTGTCGCCGACACCGAGCGTCCGTCAACCCCAGTTGGTCTGATCACCACAAGCGTCGCTGCCACCCAGGTCTCGTTGTCCTGGAACGCATCCACAGACAATGTTGGGGTGACCCAGTACGTGGTAATCAACAACGCCAATGGCTCGGTGGTTGGAACTTCAACGGGAACGACGCTCACCGTCAGCGGACTCAGCAGCGGGACAAACTATACGTTCTATGTCAAGGCCCAAGACGCGGCCGGCAACCGTAGCTGGCGTTCGAACATCAAGGCTTTCACGACCCTGTAGAGGCTCCCCAGAAGTGGGTTCGTCTGGCAAAACGAAGCAGGGGACTGCTAGCGTCGAGCGCACAAGTGCTTTCAGATTCTCAACAACGGAGTGGCGATCGATGAGACATCAAGGTGAAGTCAAGACTGAGAACGTGATCAAGAAGGGGGGAGGACTGCGTTCAGCACTGGGTGTCTTACTTGCCTTCACCATAGCGTCGGCGGCTGGGGCGGCGGGAGCAACATATGGCCCCAGCGTTTGTGAGCGCGGCTCGGAAAACCTCGCTTGCAACAATGTTGTGTCTCGGCTTCTCGTTGGTGAAGACGAGGTCCCTCAAGCAGACCTCATCCAGCCCGGGCTTGCCGCCGGGATTGCTAACAACCGTCTTGGTGGGCCCGATGGGACGCGTGGTGCGGTCCTGGCGAGTAAAGACGCGCCTGTCAACTTCTTGGCTGCCAAACCGGTGGCTCAACAAGCTGCCAAACCGGTGGCTCAACAAGCTGCCAAACCG
>JAJRQY010000160.1 GCA_024280015.1 Actinomycetes bacterium | reverse complement strand
GTGGGCTTGACACCACGAGATTGGTCGGTCACACCCAGCCCAGGCACAAGTGGTATGCATGGTATTTAATGCTGACCACTGGGCGGGGGTGGCGGTGCGTTGAGCCCGCCCAACATTGATGGGAACGCCTTCGGCGTCAATGATGACTCGTTGCATGACCGCGTCGCAACATAAGCGGCTGATGGCTTCAGCGGAGAGGTCGTGACCGTTGCGGGTTTGACGGACCGTATTGTCATGCGGGCCCTCAACAAGGGTTTGCTGGTCGGTTGATGACGTATTGAGCAATCCCTTCGGGATAGCTCAAACTGGAGTTTCGGCGCTGGGGCGCCGAACCGTCCAAGGTGTCAGTGTTGGGTGAAGGGGCGGCCGGGTGGTCATTGAGGTGGAGGGTTTGGGTGGAACCGTCTCGTTTGGCGGTGGTGGCCATGGAACGCATTTCGGTTTCGATGGCGGTGATGATGGATTCGAATCTTTCGGGGTCGAGGGCGCCGGTGATGCGGCCCATACCGGTGGTTTTGTCGTGCCAGTGGCGGAAGAAGGAGTTGGCGCGTTGTTTGTGTTGGGTGTTGCGGCCGTGGTCTTGGCGGATGTCGTCGATTCTTCTGGCGAGGTGCCGGTTGAAGGTGTCTACGGGAAGGTTTTTGGTTTGTTGGGTGATGGTGTCGATGTGGTCGGTGCTGATGTCACCGTTTTGGAGGGCTTGGCCGAGTCCGGGTAGTTCTTCAGTGGTTTTGGCTCGGGCTGCTTCTTGGCGGGCGGTTTTGGCGGAGACTCGGCCGTTGGCGAGGGGGGTTTCGGTTGGGTCGGGGCTTTGACCGTTTTCAGTGAGTTTGGCTGCTTGTTGGGCGATCCGGATTTTGATGGTGCCGGTTGCGGTTTCGAGGAGGCGAATGGTTTGGGTGAGGTCCACGAGTTGGGTGGAGGTGAGGTTGGTGGTTGGGATGTTGAGGAGTTGTTGGCGGAGGTTGGTGATGGCATCCCAGCTTCGAGGGTGTTCTGTTGTATTCATGGTCTCTCCTTTCATCGTCGAATGACATCTATAATATAGCGAACAACTGTTCGTAACAACGTCATGGAGAACATGTGAACTGTGAGCCCGCGTGTGTGCTATTGATGGACGGTCAGGTTGGTCTGGTGATTGACAGCGTGATCCGCAAATGGACTGGCTGTTCGGCCAGCCAGAGGGGCCGAGAGGCCAGAAACATCGCTGGGCGTCTACTCGCCGGTCAGCAACTGGTTTGAGTTATGCGACCGGGTCTACATTCAGCAACTGGTTTGAGTTATGCGACCGGGTCTACATTGTAGCGGACCTACACAACAGCAGAGCCGCCGATGTACCTGAGGAACTGGACATGACATCAACCGAGACACCTAATCTGCACACCACCTCAACCCAGCCGGGAGCGGCGACCTTCATTCGTATGGAGGACTCGACCAAGCAAGACTGGCAAATCATCATGGACCAGCACCAAGACCTGGCTGACGGCGTAGCCGACAATGTGCTGGCCCAGCTCAGAGGCATCGAGACCGCTGCCGGGGGATTCGCGGTTGACCGTCTGTTTCACAGCCTGCAAACCGCTTACCGGGCCGAGCTTGATGGAAAGGACGAGAAGTACCTGATGTGCTGCCTGCTGCACGACGTTGGTGACCTGCTCGCCCCGGACAACCATCCGGCAATTGCCGCCGCCATTGTCAAGCCGTTCGTCAGTGAGGGATACCACTGGATGGTAGCCAAACACGGCATTTTTCAGGGCTACCACTTCTGGCATCACCTTGGTGGTGATCGCCATGCACGAGACCGCTTTGAGGGTCATGAGTTCTATGACCTTTGCGATGAGTTCATCGCCAAGTACGACATGCCTGCCTTTGACCCAGACTTCGCTACTCCGACCCTGGACTACTACGAACCGATGCTTCGTCAGTTCTTTGCCCGGGAGCTGTAGCCGGAGAAACGGGCAGGTGAACGGAGATCATCGCCCCTCCATCCGTCCGGTTAGCGGCATTGATCGAGCCGCGATGCAGATCAACAATTCCATGGCAGATAGCGAGGCCAAGGCCACTGCCTCCGCGGGCCGTTGACCGGTCAGGGTCGGCCCGGTGAAATCGTTCGAAGATTCGATCAAGTTCATCTGGCGGGATACCCGGTCCTGAGTCCTCAACCAGGATCGTTACACCCTCGCCGGCTGCGGTAATTGTCACTTCGATAGGATTGGGTCCACGGTGAAATCGGATGGCATTGTCCAACAGGTTCGTCAATACCTGATGGAGGCGTTCGGGATCACCCTGCATGGATAAGGATTCCGGAGTCGTGACAGAGATCAGCGGCTTCGGGTCTCGCATCCTGGCTTCTTGGACGGCTTGTTGGGTGACGCCAATGAGGTCCATCGCCCGTACCTGCATCGGACTGGCTCCGGCTTCAAGTCGAGACAGATCCATCAACTGCTGGACCAGTCGAGCGAGTCGGTTGGTTTGACGAAGCATGGCGGCAACCGTTGCTTCATCATTGTCCTCAATACCATCGACCAGATTCTCCAGATTCCCCTGGATAACGGCGATGGGGGTCCGAAGCTCGTGGCTGACGTTGGCGATCATGTCGCGACGCTGTCGTTCCAGCTCCGCAATCCGTACTGCCATACCGTTGAACGACTGTGCCAGTTGGCCAACCTCATCGTTGCCCGTGACCCGTACCAGCTGGTCCAGGTCCCCATCGGCCATGGCATCGGCTGCCCTGGACATTTCCCGAAGAGGCGATGTGATGCCACGGGCAAGAATCTGCACCAGAGCCAGGGCAACAACCACACTGATGACAAGGCCGTAGCGGGTTCGAACGTTCAGCCAGAAGCTGACGGTCAGGCTGGTCATCGTGATGCCGATTCCGGCCAGAATCAGGATGCTCAGCTTGAGCTTGATCGACTGGATGCGGTCCAAAGGCCGAGCCGAACCAAAAGGAAGAGCTCGATCAAAAAGCCCGGTGAGCCGATCGACTCGATCGGTCGCGCTGGTGTATCGCTCCTGGCTAGGCACAGTCTCGCCCGGTCGCACAGTTTCGCCCGGTCGCACAGTCTCGCCCGGTCGCACAGTCTCGCCCGGTCATGCGGTTGATTGCTCAGTGGTTGACGCTATTGCGGTTCGAACGGCGTAGCCCACCCCGTGCACCGTGCGGATCAGGTCGTCGCCGAGCTTGGAACGTACGGCTCGAACATGACTGTCAACGGTTCGAGCACCAGAGCCGTCCCGATAGTCCCAGACCTGATGGAGTAGCTGCTCGCGGCTGAGCACAGCACCGTTGGCCGTCATCAGGGTCAGGGCGAGGTCGAACTCGGTGGCGGTGAGATGCACGAGTTCACCCTGCTTGGAAGCGGTCCTGGACGACTTGTCCAGCCTCACGTCGCCATTCTCAAAAACATCTCGCTTGGCCTGTTGCTCGCCGGTGCGTCGCAGGACGGCATGTACCCGGGCGGCAAGCTCTCGGGGGCTGAAGGGCTTGGTGATGTAGTCGTCAGCTCCGACACCAAGGCCAATCAGGACATCACTCTCGTCGTCCTTGGCTGTCACCATCACCACCGGGGTGCGGCGATGCTGCTGGATCTGCCGGCAAACTTCTAGGCCATCAAGCTCGGGCAGCATGAGATCAAGGATCACCAGGTCCGGCTCGGTGGTAAAGCAGCGCTCGACGCCAGACTTTCCGTCGCCGCAAATGTCGACAACGAACCCTTCGCTACGCAAGCGCGACGCGATGAGTTCGGCTAGGTCGACTTCATCTTCGATGATCAGGATTCGCTTACCCATGGATGCTCTTCCGACGCCCT
Organism: Actinomycetes bacterium; assembly: GCA_024280015.1. Classification (GTDB taxonomy): domain Bacteria; phylum Actinomycetota; class Acidimicrobiia; order Acidimicrobiales; family SZUA-35; genus JAJRQY01. Next base: position 24,964 of record JAJRQY010000160.1, on the reverse strand, counting down.
GTTTCGGGCGTCATTGCTCACAACAATACTGTTACCCGTCGGTAGGGGAGAGTAGGAATCAAGTGTGTGGAGTGCTTGGACCCCGGGTGAAGATCTCGTGCAGATACAGCTGGTCGAAGTATCTAGGCGCCGACGGCTGAGCAGCCGCCATCGACATGGATGATCTGTCCTGTGGTTTGAGGAAAGAAGTCTGACATCAGAGCAACACAGCTCTTGGCAACTCCGCTGGTGTCCTTGATGTCCCACCCCAACGGTGATCGCTCCTCCCAAGCATCTTCATAGACACTGAAACCATCAATCGACTTGGCGGCAATGGACTTGATTGGACCGGCGGCAACCAGATTGCTGCGGATGCCCTTCGGTCCGAGTTCACGAGCCAGGTAGCGGTTCAGTGATTCAAGGCCAGCTTTGGCAACGCCCATCCAGTTGTAGGCGGGCCAGGCCTTGGTGGCGTCAAAGGTAAGGCCCAGGATGGAGGACCCCTCGGGCATGAGGGGCACGACGATGTCGGCCAGGGAACGGTAGGAGTAGGTGGAAACCTCAATAGCGGTGGCGACATCTTCCCACTCGGCGGCAAAGAAGTCACCGCCGATACAGCTCTGAGGAGCAAAGCCAATGGAATGCAGAGCGCCATCAACGTGACCCCAGGTCGAGCGAAGATGTTCGGTGAGATCCTTACGATGCTCGGCATTGGAAATATCCAACTCGAGCACCTCAGGCATGGTGTCCAGCTTCTTGGCCACCCGCTCGGTCAATCGCAATCCACGACCAAACCCCGTCAGGATGATCTCCGCACCTTCCTCCTGAGCAACCTTGGCCACGCCAAAGGCAATGGAGGAGTCGGTAAGGACACCAGTGATTAGAAACTTCTTGTCTTGAACAATTCCCATGAGGGTGCTGACTATAAGGGAACTGATCGCCTAAGAGGGGACTGACTGTAGTCACTGCCCGCTGCTCGGGAGTTCCTTGGATTCAGTGAGAGCAGCATGCCCTAGCGGTCATGTCCACTGAAGTTCTTCAACCCCTGATTGGTCTGGTCAAGGACCGGTCCAAGCTGACGCTGGAGCAGATCGGATTTCTTGACGGGCCAAGACCTCGCTACCCTGCGATTCGTGAGTACTCCCGGCACGTGTCCCGTCCACCTCTACGACACTCGGCGACAGGCCATTGTTCCGATGGAACCTGGTCCGATCGTCACCCTCTATACCTGTGGCATCACACCCTATGACGCCACCCACCTCGGCCATGCTGCGGTGTATATGGGCTATGACATTTTGCAGCGACGCTTGCGAGATCTCGGGTATGAGACTCGCTGTGTCCGCAATGTCACCGATGTTGATGATGACCTGCTCAGGAAGGCCCGAGAATTGGGCATGCACTATCTGGATCTGGCCGCTGCCGAGGTCGCCCGTTTTGACGATGACATGGTCGCCTTGGGCATGATCCCGAGCTGGTCTGAGCCCCGCGCCACCTCAGCCATGGCCGAGATCCGTAGCTTGATCTCGGTCTTGTTGGAAAAGGGTCATGCCTATGAGTCAGGTGGCGCCGTCTACTTCGATGTGACTACCAAGGAGGACTTTGGCCAGATCTCGGGCTATGACCAAGAGACCATGCTGACCTACGCCAATGAGCGGGGCGGCAACATCAATGATCCAAAAAAGCGCAACCAGTTGGACTTTGTTCTGTGGCAGCCATCCAGTGACGACGAGCCGTGCTGGGACGCGCTATGGGGCGCTGGCCGTCCCGGCTGGCATATCGAGTGCTCGGCTCTGGCCATGCGAGAACTGGGAGACACCATTGATATCCACGGTGGCGGCAGTGATCTGATTTTTCCTCATCACGAGTGTGAAGCAGCCCAGACCGAAGCAGCGACCGGCAAGCCATTTGTTGGGATCTGGATGCACCAGGCCATGGTTCGTATGGACGGGGAGAAAATGTCCAAGTCGTTGGGCAATCTGGTGTTCGTCAGCGACCTTCGTAAAACCTTCGATGTTCGCGCCATCCGCCTGGCCATTGTGGCTAACCACTATCGGACGGCATGGGAATGGGACGAACAGATCCTGCCCAATGCCGTTGAGCGCCTGAACAAGTGGGTGGCTGCGTCGGCCGACTCGTCCGATCAGACCGGAGCGTTGGAAGATGTCCGCGCCGCTCTGGACAATGACTTGGATACGCCGACTGCGATCACCCTCATTGATGAAGCTGCGGCTGCGGGCAAGGGAGTTGGTTTAGCTGCCGCCCTCCTCGGGGTTGAGGTTGCTGACTGAAAGGGATCAACTGCGCACTGCTTAGCCCAGAAGTGCACGAGTCAGCCCAGAAATGCACGGGGCGCAACGGTGCACTAAGGTCCGAGCGTGGCCGACCTCCCTGACAATATTGGATCATGGCAACCGGTAGCGCTTGCTGTGGGTCGGCCCGTGCTCAAATTCTTGTGGCGCATGGAGGTCACGGGGTTGGAAAACATCCCTGACGATGGGGCGGCCGTACTTTGTCCCAATCACATGGCCGCCATTGATTCCTTCATCCTCCCAGCGGTCCTGCCACGCGGCATTCGTTATGTTGGTAAGGCCGAGTACCTGGATGATTGGAAGACCGCCAAGCTCTTTCCTGCCCTGGGCATGATTCCCATAGATCGGCGCGGTGGCGATCATGCCACTGCGGCTCTGGACGCGGCCCGCCATGTCCTCAACCTGGGTGGGCTGTTTGGGATCTACCCCGAAGGCACCCGGAGCCGAAGCGGCAAGTTGCACAAGGGTCACACCGGTGCGGCCAGGTTGGCTATCGAGACCGGGTCGCCAATCATTCCCGTTGGCCTGATCGGGACGGTGGACATCCAGCCTCCAGATTCGGCAAAGCCAAACTTCTTCCGGACCGTCAATATCAATGTTGGCAAGCCAATCGATGTTGCCCGCTATAAGAATCGAATCGGCGACCGTGCGGTCTATCGAGAAGTCATCGACGAGGTCATGTTCGAGATCCAGACTCTTTGCGGCCAAGAATATGAAGACACCTACGCCGGGGCCAAGAAGGTGGTGGAGATCGAGGTCGAAGCACCAATCTCAGATATTGCTGGAGCTGACATGCAAGGCCGGCCGCTCGAAACCAGGCCACTCAACGCACCTCAAACCACAACCCGTGACGTTGGCGATGGTGGCAAGCCAGCTGGTGGTGAAGACGAAGGTCCAACGATCCAGCGAAAGTCGTCCAGTGATGTACTTGGATCTCGCCCTCTGGTGGCGATCAGCTAGCACCATTGGTTCGGCGGCTTGAGCCCAGTGACAGAGGCTGGGCTGGCGAAAGCTGCATACTCGATTCAACCTTGGTGTTCGTTCCAATAGACTCTGGCCTGTGTCTGATATCGCAGTAATTCTTCCCGACGGCTCCGAACGCTCTCTACCTGAGGCATCAACGATCGCTGACCTGGCCACCGGCATCAGTCGACGCTTGGGCAAGGATGCGCTCATCGGCTTGGTCGATGGGTCCGAGACCGACCTCGACACGGTCCTAGTTGACGGTCAACAGGTCGAGATTGTTGTGCCCGACTCCGAACGTGGCCTGCACACCATCCGACATTCCACCGCCCACGTCTTGGCTCAGGCCGTCCTTGAGCTGTGGCCGGGATCGACCTTTGCCATTGGCCCCCCAATCGAAGACGGGTTCTACTACGACTTTGCCTTGGCTGATGGCGCAACTTTTCACGAGGATGACCTGGACAAGATCGACGCCAAGATGCGTGAGATCATCAAGGCCCGGCAACCCTTTGTCCGATCCGAACTTGCCCCGGCGGCTGCCCTGGAGTTGATGAGTGATCATCTCTACAAGAGCGAGATCATCCAGATGGTGGCCTCGGGAGAGAAGGCTTCGGAACTCGCTAGCGAGATGGCTGAAGATGGCGACAGCGCAGACGGAGCGGCCGAAGCGGTGATCAGCTTCTATCGAAACACTGACGATTTCGTCGACATGTGTGTCGGTCCTCATGTTCCCCACACCGGTCACCTTGGGCACTTCAAGCTGATGAAGGTTGCTGGCGCTTATTGGCGAGGCGATGTTGACCGGCCAATGCTGCAACGCATCTATGGCACTGCCTGGGCCGACAAGAAACAGTTGGCCGCCCACCTGGTCCGCCTAGAAGAGGCCGAAAAGCGTGACCACCGCAAGCTAGCCAACGAGCTGGATCTACTGTCGTTCCCGTCCGAACTTGGTGGTGGCTTGGCGGTTTGGCACCCCAAGGGTGCAGCCATTCGCAAGATCATGGAGGACTACTCCCGCGAGCGTCACCTCAATGGTGGCTATGAGTTTGTGGTTACCCCCAACCTGGCCAGCGGCAAACTGTTTGAGACCAGTGGCCACCTCGATTTCTACGCCGACGGCATGTATCCGCCGATGGAGATGGACAACGGCACCTATTACCCCAAGCCGATGAACTGTCCCATCCATTGCCTGATCTTCCGGCGGGGTCAGCGGTCCTATCGTGAATTGCCGCTGCGCTTGTTTGAGCTTGGAACCGTCTATCGCTATGAGCGAGCGGGAACCCTGCATGGCCTGATGCGCATCCGAGGGTTCACCCAGGACGACTCTCACATCTATTGCAGCGAAGAGCAGTTGGCCGAAGAAATCGAGAGCCTGCTGGAGTTCGTTGTCTCGGTACTTAAAGCCTTCACCTTCGAAGATTTCACCTTCAACCTCTCCACCCGTGACCCCAAGAAGTCCGTCGGTTCCGATGAGGTTTGGGACCTGGCGACCAAGGCCCTCAAGGATGCATTGGACAAGTTCGGCGTTCCCTATGAGGTGAAGGAAGGCGATGCCGCCTTCTATGGCCCCAAGATCGACATTGATGTTCGCGATGCCATTGGCCGGTCATGGCAACTGTCGACCATTCAAGCTGACTTCAATCTGCCGGAGCGTTTCGAGCTGGAGTATGTGGCCGCTGACGGTTCGCGCAAGCAGCCGATCATGTTGCACCGGGCATTGTTTGGCTCAATCGAACGCTTCTTTGGCGTGCTTCTTGAGCATTTCGCTGGCAACTTCCCTGCCTGGTTGGCACCGATCCAGGCCACCATCTTGCCGGTGGCGCAAGACCATCAGGCCTATGCTGATGAGGTCTACGCCAAGCTGAAGGCCTCGGGTTTCCGGGTCGACCTTGTCGAGGCCAATGATCCTCTTGGCAAGCGGATCCGCAACGCCAAGCAGCAGAAGGTTCCATACATCCTGGTGGTCGGGGCTGACGATGTTGCTGCCGGCACCCTTGGGGTGAATCCCCGTGGGGGAGAGGTTGATCGCGACGTTCCCCTCGACGACTTCATGACCAAGCTGGCAGCCGATATCGAGAGCAAGGCCTAGCGAAACCAATGGCTGGATCCCGAGCATGATGGAGCGAATCCGGGCGGGCTGGAAGATGACGCATTGGCCCTTGATGGGGGCCGACGGCTTGCCCCACGCCAGCTTGCCCCAGGTCGAGGGTAAGACCTTGTTTGAGACCATTGAGCAGAGCGGCTTGCCCGATAGCGAAACCTATATTGTTTGGCGTGGCCAACAGACCTTCGCCCTGCTCAATGTGTTCCCCTATACCAATGGCCATCTGATGATCCTGCCGACCAAGCCGGTTGAGTCGATCTTGGATCTCGATCCGGAAATACACGCCGAACTGTGGGAGTCGGTGAGGGCGGGTACCCAAGCCGTCACCGACGCCTTTCACCCCCACGGCATCAATGTTGGACTGAACCTGGGAGAGGCCGGCGGAGGTTCACAACCTGAGCATCTGCATGTCCACATCGTTCCGCGCTGGAATGCTGACACCAACTTCATGACCACCATTGCCGAAGTCAGAGTTCTGCCAATGACCCTGGTCGATTCTTGGCAACGCCTACGTGACAACTGGCCGTCCTAGGTCCGGCTCCTTTTCTGGTTATGCCTGAAGATAATGGAGTTGGCGACCCACCAATGGGTCGCCAACTCCATCAAGTTCGCGGTAGCGTCTCAGGGTGCCCGAAGTTGATGACATTGTTGATGAGCTCCCTGACGATTTGCAACCGGCTTTGGCCGACCAGGATGAGTACGAATTCCCCAACAACAGTCGCCGACGCATCCCCGGATATATCTACCTGGTCTGCGCCGCGGGACTTCTCGCCCTGTATCTGGTCCGAGGCGAAGGAATTCTCATCAACAAGGGGTTGATTGGTGCCGCAATTGGGTTAGCAATCCTCGGGGTCTACAGCATTGTTTCTGGCAAGAACCTCGCCATCGATGAACGTGATGCCCTGGTGGCATCCATCAATGAGATCGGTTTCCCTGTCGGCCACGCCTCAGCCCAGATGGGCTGGCGCGGGCTGCTGAGCCGACCAACCTGGCGGGTGCTGCTGTATTCGGCCGAAGAGCCGCCAAGCAAGCGGGCCCTCGTCATGGTCGACGGAGTTGACGGCAGCATTGTTGACGCACTGGTGGAAGACAACCCAGAAGACTGGTCAAACCTCGACGTTTGAGGCCCGTGGAACGCAGGGGTTAGCCAACGACTGGCTCGGCCGCGTAACTGGGTTCTGTAGCAGCTGGGTTCTGTAGCGACTGGGTTCTCTAGCGGCTGGTTTGCTTCAGCCAGGTGACCTGGTCTTCGATCTTCTTGAGGGTTGCAATACCGGTTCGGGCAGCCTGTTGGGCGATCTCCAACGGAGTCATCGAGGTTCCCCCGACAACGGAAACGACCCGACCAAGGTCGGCTCCTGTTGCCTCTTCCACTCGATGTCCAGCCTGCTCAGAATCGGTGGCCAACGATTCGAGACCAACCGACAGCGGCACCGGCCGATCCTCTACGAAATGAAGCTGATCGGGATCAATGACCGCTTGGGCGATCACCGGGTCCTGATGATCAAGACTCTTCGCCAGCTCATTGAGTAAGAATCCTTGGGTGCGAGTCAGCATGTCGACCAGGCCACTCAATGAGTCTCCGCCGGGGCCAGATGCGTCGGCCTTGGACTGGAGTTCAGGTGAACTGATCACTGGGGCAACGGCTTGGTTGACCCGTCGGCCCAGGGACCGCAAGGTGATGGCGGTGTCACGAGGAGAAAGCTGAGCGAAGCGAGTCATACCTCTCAACCTAGCCACAGCCCGAACCTGATGGGTTACCATGTCCGCCATGTTCGACGGAAGTCTTCGCGGCCCATTCGACAAGATCGTCGCACCCGTTGGTGCAGCCCTCCAGAAACTGGGGGTCTCACCCGACTTCATCACCGGAGCCGGCGTGGTCATGTCGGCCGCCTGTGGCGCGGCAATCGGTACCGGACATTTCTTCACCGCCTTCATCTTGTTGGCCTTGACGGGCATCCCGGACGCCCTAGATGGAGCGGTAGCGAAGGCAGGCGGAACGGCCGGTCCTCGGGGTGCTTTCCTCGACTCGGTTTCGGATCGCCTGAGCGATGGGCTGATCTTTGCCGGTGCAGCCTTCTACTTCCTCGAAGGTGACACTCCCCGCAAGGCCATGCTTCCCATTGCCCTATTGATCGCAGCGATGATGATCTCCTACATGCGGGCCAAGGCCGAATCGCTTGGCTATGACGCCAAGGGTGGCCTGATGGAACGGGCGGAGCGTTTCATCGCCCTCGGGGTAGGCCTCGCTATTTCATCACTGTTCGAGCCCGTCTTGTGGCTGATGCTGGTGCTCACCATCGCCACCGCCATCTTCCGCTTCGTCAAGGTTTGGCGCCAAGCCAGTCAGAAACCACCCCTGGTTCCGCCACGAAGCCTTAGCCGGCGCCGCAAGGCAAGGGACGGTTCACTGACCCAACGGGCCCGTGCTCAGCGGCGAACTCGGCTGAAGGGCTAAGCCCTCCTTGGCCAGCCGGACAGTGCAGAAACAAACCCGCTCGCCAAGGCAACACCGACGAAGTCGGGCGTTGCGGATCATTCGAGCAGGCTCGGTAGTGGCAAATGCCATCCCTTTTCGACTTCTGGTGCCGCTTAGCACGGGTGTGGGTCAGCTGTTGGCCAAGCTCCGCCCGGTCCTAGCCGATGGCCTTCGGGCCAATCTGGCTCGGGTCCGCCCACAGGCAAACCAGGCGGAACTCCAAGCCCTGGCTCAGGACTCATTTGGTTCCTACGGCCGGTATTGGGCCGAATCGTTTCGCTTACCGACTCTGACACCAGAGAAGATCGATGATGGCTTCGAAGTCATTGGCTATGAGCATCTGGTGCGGGCTCGAGAGTCAGGTCTTGGCCCCATCATGGTCATTCCTCACCTGGGAGGTTGGGAGTGGGCCGCTGCCTGGCTGGGTCGGGTGGCGGAGACACCCGTTAGCGCGGTGGTGGAACAGCTGGAACCAGAGGACGTTTTTGATTGGTTCAAGAGACTCCGTGAAGCGCTCAACGTCAATATCATTCCGCTGGGCCCTGACACCTTTGGCCACCTGCTGCGGGCGGTGAAGGACAATCACGTTGTCTGCCTCCTGGCTGACCGGGACATTGGCGGAACTGGAACCAACGTTGAGTTCTTTGGCCATCAAGCTTCTCTGCCGGTTGGGCCGGCATTGCTGGCCCGGCGTACCGGCTCGGTCATCTTGCCGACCGCGGTCTATTTCCGTGGCAACAAGCGGGTCTGTCAGATTGATCCTCCGATCACCGTTGACTCGGACCTGCCCCTTCGACAGGCACTGCGCCAGACAACGCAGGAAGTGAGCAACGCCTTGGAGCGGTTGATTGGCCAAGCACCGGGCCAGTGGCATGTTCTGCAACCCATCTGGCAGGACCAGCCGCCCGGAACAGCCGAATCGAACCAATAGGCGCTGCGAGCTAGGCTGCGGCCGTGCGCGTTGGATTGATTTGCCCCTACAGCCTTGGGGTCTGGGGAGGAGTCCAGGCCCAAGTCCTTGGCCTTGCTCGATCCTTGCGCGCCCAGGGCATCCCAACCCAGGTCCTCGCCCCCTGTGATGGACCGCCACCCGAGCCGTTTGTCACCCCACTCGGAAACTCCATTCCTTACGCACAGAACGGATCCATGGCTCCGTTGGCCCCGGACTTATCGGCCCAGCTACGCGTGCTCAGCGCAATCTGGGACGAGCGGTTTGATGTCCTGCATCTTCACGAACCATTGGCCCCAGGACCGACCTTGACCGCGCTCACTGTGAAGCCAATGCCTCTCGTTGGGACGTTTCATGCCAGCGGAGAAGTGACCGCCTATCGTCGAATGCGTCCCCTGCTTCGCCGGCTTACGGCTCGCTTGGACTCCAAGGTCGCGGTTTCGGCTGAGGCCGCGGGCATGGCAAAACGACACCTCGGCGGGAGATATGAGATCCTCTTCAACGGGATTGAAGTCAGTCGTTTCCAGGACGCCGTGCCGACACCAAAGCAGGGCCCGACCGTCTTCTTCTTGGCCAGGCATGAGCAGCGCAAGGGACTATCTATTCTGTTAGAGGCATCCAAATTGCTGCCTCAGGATCTAACCATCTGGATTGGTGGGGAGGGTCCAGAGACGTTGGGGCTGCGCCAAACCCACCAAGATGACCCCCGGCTAGTCTGGTTGGGAGCAATGACTGACGCCGAGAAGGCATCTCGCCTGGCAGCTGCTGATGTCTTTTGTGTCCCATCACTCGGTGGCGAAAGCTTTGGAGTTGTGCTGCTTGAAGGGATGGCGGCTGGCGTCCCCGTAGTGGCCTCAGACCTGGAGGCGTACCGTCTCACCTCCGATGACGGACGCGACGCCAAACTGTTTCCAACCGGTGACGCCGCTGCTCTGGCCAAGTCAATTCTGCAGGTCCTAGAAGGTGGAGCGGGGGTGGATGCCGTGGTGAAACGGGGCTATGAGCGGGCTGACCAGTTCTCCATGGATCGCCTTGCGACCGCCTACCTCAGCCACTACCAGCGAGTCATGTTGTGAGACGCTGTTGATGCTTGACGCTGACCCGACCTGGTGGGGGAAGCAATTAGGTACGGTGGCTCGGTGGGTGACCGCCTTGTAGTCCCAAGCTCGGGCTAGAGTTCGTGCTCGGAATGAGCGCGTTCGTTGAGTATCGCGTCGCCCGCATCAATATCGGACGGACGCCCGCCGCCGTTTGCCCCCTGATTCAGGAGAACCGTGCTCGTAGCTAACAATGCCTTTCGGACCACGCTTCTCTATCTCGCTGGAGCTGCCAGCCTGCTTGTACTCCTCCCACTCCTCGTTCTGTTCGTCCTGGTCGGTTTGAGTTGGTGGATCGCCATTCCATTGGCCTTGCTCGTTGGCTTCGGCCTAACCTTTCTTTGGGCACGAGGCGCCTCGTGGCGAGTTGTGAAGCAGCTCGGCATCAGTGATGCCAGCGTTTGTGAGGATCCCGGCCTATGCAGCTTGGTTGAAGGGCTGTCGCTGTCCATCGGTATTGAAGAGCCGAGCCTCCACATCGTGCAAGACCCCTCGAAGAATGCCGTGTCCGTTGACGGCCCCGATGGAGCATCAATCCTGGTGACATCGGGCCTCCTCGATGCCCTCGGGCGTATGGAATTGGAGGGCGTCGTTGCCGAGCTCCTCGTTCCAATCAAGAACGACCACGCCGAGCTTGCCACCGCTGCTGCTGGCACCTTTGGGTCCCTGTTTCTTGATGGACCTTTGGCCGGAGTCGCCGCCCCGGTTGGAGCCTGGGCTATGCGCCGTGTCATCGAACCAGATGGCGGTTTCGCTGCTGATCGAGACGCTGTCGGTGTGACTCGCTACCCACCAGGCCTTTCTTCGGCCCTAGTGAAGATTTCTGAATCCTTTTCACCAGCTTTGGCGACGGCTGGGAATGACCATCTTTGGGTTGCGCCGCCTCTGATGACAGAGGCAGCCGTTTCCCATTCGCCGCTTCAGTGGCGAATCGACAACCTTCTGGAGTTATAGATGAGCGAGCTGCTTTTGCCAACCATTCAGGCGAGGCATCAGGACCGATCCAATGTGCACTTGACATTGCGACTTCGGCGACTTCGGCGTCTTCGGTCAGTGGCGGTGCCCTTGGTTGTCCTGGCCATGCTCGCTGGCGCCTGTTCCAATAGCGGGTCTGTTGAGGTCGAGCAAACAACGACCGAGGCGGCAACGGCTCAGGACTCAACGACCACCGAGGTTCCTGAGGAGGAGTCAACGACGACGGCAGCTCCATCGGCTTCTGGGCCAGTAGCGCCGCTGACTGGGTTGCCGGTGAGTGATACCGCCGAGCTGGAGCGCCCAGCGCTGGTGGTGAAGATTGACAATCACCCCAACGCTCGTCCCCAGACTGGTCTGGATGAAGCCGACATCGTTTTCGAGATGCGGGCCGAAGGTGTCACCCGGTTCGCGGCGGCTTTCCATTCAACGAGTCCAGCGCCGCTAGGGCCCGTTCGTTCCAGTCGAACATCAGACTTTGACATCTTGCGTGGCTTGGATCGCCCCCTCTACGCCTCATCTGGTGGCAATGACTATGTGCTGGCTGGATTGCGAAACCTGCCGATCCAGGGAGTGACCGCCAGCAGCCGCACCGAGTACTTCCGAGACAGCTCCCGGCCTGCTCCGCACAACCTTTACGTCAACGCCGCCGATCTGTTTGCCCTGAGCGACTCCGACGAGCCCCCAACGGCCTGGTTCCAATACCGTTCGGCTAACGAGGAGTTGCCCGTAAGCGCTACCGCTATCAGCGACGCTGTCACCATTGCCTACAAGGGCAACAGCCCGGTTGTAACCCACACCTGGGATAGCGCTCGTGCCGGCTGGTTGCGCACCCAGGATGGCAGACCTCATACCACCAGCAGCGGTGATCAGTTGGCGCCGGAGAATGTGGTGATTATGGAGACGATCTACACCGTTAGCCCCGCAGATGCCACCTCGCCCGAGGTTCAGACTGTTGGCTCGGGACGGCTCTTCGTCTTGACTGATGGGCATATCATTTTGGGAACCTGGTCGCGCGAAGCTGCCGATGCGGAGCCGGTGCTTCTGGACGAGGACGGCGATGTAATCAAGCTGACGCCAGGGCGAACTTGGGTACTGCTGCCCGACGGTGGAGCAACCACCGTTCCGGCTTCCTAACGGCCTCGGGTCGACGGTCCGAATTGGCCTGCTGAACAAGCCAAGGTCACACCCAAAAAAATTGGCCTGTTTTGGTCCGTCTGGTTGCAGGCCACTTCTAGAGTGCGGCCATGGCTGAGAACTCAAACAACACCAATCAAACCGCAACTGTTCGCGTCAAGCGTGGCTTGGCCGAAATGCTCAAGGGCGGCGTCATCATGGATGTCGTCAATGCTGAGCAAGCCAAGATCGCCGAAGATGCCGGAGCAGTGGCCGTCATGGCCCTCGAGCGGGTGCCCGCCGACATCCGCCGTGACGGTGGCATCTCGCGAATGTCTGACCCAGAGATGATTATCGGCATCCAGGAGGTCTGCACCATTCCGGTCATGGCCAAGGTTCGAATCGGTCACTTTGTCGAAGCTCAAATTCTTGAACATCTTGGCGTGGACTATGTGGATGAGTCTGAGGTTCTCTCCCCAGCGGATGAGACCCACCATGTTGACAAATTTGCCTTCAAGGTTCCCTTTGTTTGTGGAGCAACCAACCTTGGGGAGGCTCTGCGGCGCATCTCTGAGGGTGCATGCATGATCCGCTCCAAGGGTGAAGCCGGAACTGGCAACATTATTGAGGCGGTCCGTCATCTTCGTTCCATTACCGGCGACATCCGAGCCATCACCCTGGCCGACAATGCGGAGCTGTTTGAATGGGCCAAGAAACTGCAAGCCCCGCTTCCACTGGTTCAGGAAATCGCGGAGACTGGCAAGCTGCCTGTTCCCTTGTTCTGTGCCGGAGGCATTGCCACACCGGCCGACGCGGCAATGGCAATGCAGCTTGGAGCCGAGTCGGTCTTTGTCGGCTCTGGCATCTTTAAGAGCAATGATCCAGCACCCCGAGCTCGGGCCATTGTTGAAGCAACCACCAACTTTGGAGACCCCGAGGTACTTGCTCGAGTCTCTCGCGGTCTTGGAGCGCCAATGACTGGCATTGGGATGGACGACTCGATCAAGTTTGCCGATCGCGGATGGTGACAACGCAACAGTCCGGGCGGCGCTGCGTGGGTGTGCTGGCGTTGCAAGGCGCCTTTGCCAAACACACATCCATGCTTGAGGATTGTGACCCTGATCTTGAGGTTATTGAGGTTCGAACACCCAAGCAGTTGGAAATGGTCGACGGCCTGATCATTCCTGGTGGCGAGTCAAGCACCATCTCCAAGCTCCTTGATCTTAATGACCTTCGCCAGCCATTGGCCGAAAGACTCGATGCTGGCATGCCTGTTTTTGGTACCTGTGCGGGGATGATCTTGCTTGCTACAGAGGTGCTTGACGGGCGGGAGGATCAGCACTCGTTTGCAACGATTGACTTGAGCGTTCGCCGTAATGGCTACGGAAGCCAGCTTGACTCGTTCGAGGCTGACCTGTTGATCGTTGGTCTCGATGATCCCTATCAGGCAATTTTCATTCGTGCCCCCAAGGTTGAAGCCGTTGGATCCTCGGTCGAGATCCTGGCCAGCATTGATGATTCGCCGGCTTTGGTCCGTTCGGGCCAACGGCTCGCCTCATCGTTTCATCCGGAGTTAACCAATGATGTTCGTCTGCACCGCATGTTCTTGGACACCTGCTTCTGATTGATTGGTTCGTCCAGGAGTCATCGTGCAAGAGGCAGGGCCCGCTGGCAAATTGCTGGAGCTGCGTGTTTCGCATCACTGTCGCTCGGTGGTTACAGTGAGTCGCCATGTCGGGACACTCTAAATGGGCAACAATCAAGCACAAGAAGGGCGCAACCGATGCCAAGCGAGGCAAACTCTTCGCCAAGCTGATCAAGCAGGTTGAGGTTGCCGCTCGAACGGGCGGCGGCGATATCGAAGCCAATCCGACCCTGCGGACCATGTTTCAGAAAGCTCGAAGTGCGTCGGTCCCAATCGACACCATTGAGCGGGCCGTCAAGCGGGGCACCGGCGAGCTCGAAGGTGTTAACTATGAGCCGGTCACCTATGAGGGTTATGCCCCTGGCGGCATCGCCCTTCTCATTGACGTGTTGACCGACAACAGAAACCGCTCGGGTTCGGAGATCCGCTCACTTCTTTCCAAGAATGGTGGCTCGTTGGCTGAACCAGGAGCCGTTGCTTGGCAGTTCGAACGCAAGGGCATCGTGAAGGTCGATAAGTCGGCCGAAGAAGACGATGTGATGATGGTTGGCATCGACGCTGGGGCCGAAGACGTTGAAGACTTCGGCGAGCACTGGCAAGTCAGCTGCGAACCAACCGATGTTGCCTCACTTGCTGAAGCACTAACCGAGGCTGGCATGAAAGTCATCGAGTCGGACTCGACCATGATGCCGTCCAACACGGTTCCCGTTGAGGATGTCGGGACGGCAAACTCGGTTCTGCGACTGGTTGATGCGTTGGATGATCATGACGATGTGCAAGACATCTATTCCAATATCGATATCGCCGAGTCAATCGTCGACCAGCTCAATCCCGACGAAGAATAGGCTCTCTCGCCCCATCGGTTTCTCGAATCGGCACCAATACGGTCTCGAAAGAGGTGCTGGAGCGGTCTCTTGTTAGGCAGCCGGCTGGCTAGATGCCAGCTGCGACGCCGAGGAGACGAGAACGGGTGACAGAGCGGACGCCCCGGTGGAGGCTGACCAGAGCGATAACCCAGGCAATGCCGCCGATATAGAGCCCCATGTTTCCTGCGCCAAACAAGACGCCGGTCGACTGGCTGTAGGCAATCATGATGAGGGGCAAGCTGACCAGTCCCGATGCCTGCTGGGCCGCTGCGGTTGAACGAACCGTTGCCGACAGACGAAGTACCAGAGACAAGCAGATTGCTAGGAACGGTGGCAAGACCCACAGGATCATGATCCACCACTGAGCAGTTGGGAAGAACCAGCCACCGACTTCAGGTCCGACCGTCAGGTTCACGATCAGGGAGTAGGCGCCGAAGCCAATAATGGTGGTCATATAGCCCGGGACCAGGCTGGCGATCAGCTTGCCAAGATAGATCTCGCGGGTGCCTGCGGGGGAGTGGGCCAGGAACTCGCCCGTTCCCTTTTCTCGTTCACCCACAATGGTCGCCGCTCCAACCGCGGTCGAGATCGTGAGGGGAACGACAACGGCCATCGGGGCAAAGAGGAAGACGGCCAGGGCATAGCCAGTCTGGCCCTCGGGCGAGTTACCCCGAATCTGGTCTTGAGCTGATTGAGGTAGCACCTCCAACGTCTGCGACATGCGGGCAACGACCTCAACATCGCCGATCCTGGTGATGGTGAGTAACAAGATAGTTGGTACAACAATGAAGAAGAGGCTTCCCAGAATGCCCATCGGCATCCAGAAGTCCTTTGACTGCATCAGTTGCTTCAGATCAGTCCGGGCCACCGTCCACATGCGGGACCAGTTCATCGGGGCGTGCTCGGTCTTCTCAGCGGTCATAGGTTGCTACTGACTGTGTTGTTTTGCTCGACTGTGTTGTTTTGCTCGACGGTGTTGTTTTGCTCGACGGTGTTGCTCGAAGCGACGGTGATCTTCTCGGAATCGGCCGCACCATTGCCTCGCCGAACGGCGAAGTAGAGGTCCTCTAGGGTTGGCTGGAAGGGGTCGACCTTGGTGATCCGGGCGCCGTTCTGAGCTAGGGAGATCAAGAGATCGGGCACCCGGTCCATGGTGTCCAACTCCAGACGAGCCGTGGTAGCGGATCGCTCGTAGCTGGCCACGCCAGGCACGGTTGCTAGGACATCCAGGTCCTCACCAAGTTCGGAACTGAGATGGACGATTGGTGCTGGCCAATAGCGAGAGGCCAACTCGTCTGGCGCTCCATCCAGCAAGCTGGTGCCATGCTCCATGACCACAATATGGTCAGCCAAACCTTCGGCCTCCATCAGCAGATGAGTGCACATGAGAACGGTTCGACCTTCGGCTGTCATTTCTTGGATGAGTTCCAACACCGCGGCTGCAGATTCGGGATCGAGACCCGACGTTGGTTCATCCAACAACAACAAGTCCGGGTTGTGAAGCACAGCCCGGGCCAGGGCCAGGCGGGTCTTCATTCCGGTGGAATAGCCGCCGACCTGTAGGTCAAGCGAGGCATCGATTGCAAACATGTTCGCTGCTTCTCGAATGCGATTGTCAGCCACACTTCCTCGACCGAGGTCATAGAGTTCGGCGGCATAGCGAAGATTGTCCCAGCCAGAAAGCCGGTCATAGAGCGATGGTTTGGCCGAGACAACACCACAGCGCGAACGAACCTCTTCGCCATCCGCCGTTGCCGGGTCCAAGCCAAACACTTCGGTATGTCCCTCATCGGCGGCAAGGGCGCCGGTGATGACACGGATGGCCGTCGTTTTGCCTGCACCATTTGGTCCAAGCAAAACGGTGATCTTGCCTTGTGGAACCTTGAGGGTCAGGTTGGTGAGCGCTTGTACGTCGCCGAACCAGCGACTCACATCGACAACGTTTACAACAAGATCCTCGGTGGCATTGTTGGGCATCCAATCCTTATCGGCAGAAGATGGCGAGAGTGGAGCGCTAAAGGCGCTACGGTCGTACAGGTGTTCGTGCTCGGAATAGACCCAGGCCTCACCCGGTGTGGCTACGCAATTATTGAACCCGGCCCTCGCGGTGGTGGCAAGGCTCACGCCATCGGCGTGATTCGGACCGACCACAAGGACGAGCTGGCACCCCGCCTGGCGGAGATCCGTCTTGAACTGATCGAGCTCATGAACGAGTTCAAGCCCGAAGTGCTTGCTATCGAGAAGATCTTCTTCCAGAACAACGTCAACACTGCCATTCCCGTCGCTCACGTTTCTGGGATTGCCATGGCCGAGGCGGCATCACGCGGCGCCCAAGTCGAAGAGTATTCGCCCTCACAAATCAAGGCAGCAGTTGCCGGTGACGGAAAAGCAGACAAGCAGCAGATGACCCAGATGGTGCAACAACTACTTGGCTTGTCGGCCCCACCTCAACCTGCCGATGCCGCCGACGCAGGGGCAGTTGCTCTTTGCCACCTTGCCCATGACCCAAGTGGCCGTCTCACCAACGCGGTGACCTCGCGACCACTGTTGCGGCAACGAGCTTTCTTGGGACAAGATGATCGCCGGGGCGCCGATCTGCGTCGTTCTGGTCGCGGTCGACGCGACGGTGAACCCGGTATGAATCCCACCAACCGGGCACGCCCATGATTGGTTCGCTTCGTGGCATTGTGGTCGACCGCGTGCCATCCATCGAGAAGGCCTCTGCTCAGATCCTCATGGAGGTTGCCGGTGTTGGCTACCGACTTACCATCACCTCTGCCACCCTTGAAGCATTGCCGCCAACGGGCGAAACATTCCTCCACGTCCATCACCACTTCTGGGAAGCGGACCAGAAGCTGTTCGGATTTGCCAGCGTCGAAGAACGTGATGCGTTCGAAGGATTGCTGACCGCTCACAAGGTTGGCCCAGCCTTGGCGTTGGCAGTGCTGGGTACCTATTCACCGCTTCGCCTGGCCCAGGTGTTAGCCGATGATGACGTCGATGCCTTGTGTGAGGTGCCAGGGGTCGGAAAGAAGACGGCTCAACGCCTGCTTGTCGATCTGAAGTCGGTGCTGGTTCTTCCGGTTTTGGACGCCGATGATGGTTCCACCCTCGATCGCACCGGCACCAAGACGGGGCTGGAGCCCAGTGCCATTGCCGATGTTCGTGAAGCGCTGGACAGCTTGGGCTATTCCCAAGATGAGATCCGCAATGCTGTTTCTGGAATTGATCCAGCCGAGCGAGATAGTGCCGAACCCGGAGATCTGCTGAAGCACGCCCTTCGTGTCCTGGCCGGAGGATAGGCAATGCCTCGTGACGAATGGATCGAGCCTGAACAACAGCCAGAGGAAGAGTCCGGAGGCGTGGCCGATGAGGGCGGTCTACGGCCGCGTTCGTTGGATGACTTCATTGGACAGCAGGAGCTGAAGGACCGCCTTGGCATCATTTTGGAAGCGGCAAGGGGACGAAACCAGGCTGCTGACCATCTCCTGTTTGCCGGCCCTCCCGGGCTGGGAAAAACCACACTGGCCGGGATTGTGGCCACCGAGCTCGGTTCGCACCTGCACATCACCTCTGGTCCGGCCATTGAGCGGGCTGGTGACTTGGCCTCCATCCTGACCAAGGTCGAAGCGGGCGACGTCTTGTTTATTGATGAGATTCATCGCCTGCCTCGCGTGGTCGAAGAGGTGCTCTACCCGGCCATGGAAGACCGTCAAATTGATGTGATGCTTGGCAAAGGCCCGGCAGCAAGATCCATCCGTTTCGAGCTCGAACCCTTCACCTTGGTTGGGGCAACCACTCGCACCGGCCTGATTACTGGTCCGCTTCGGGATCGTTTCGGGTTCAATTTCCGACTCGAGTTCTATGCGGCCGAAGACCTGGAAGTGATTGTGAATCGAGCAGCGCGAATTCTTGATGTGAAGATTGATCAGGGGGGAGCCTGGGAGATTGCTCGCCGAGGACGAGGTACACCCCGAATTGCCAACCGTCTCTTGCGTCGGGTTCAGGATTACGCCGAGGTTCGAGGTAATGGCACGATCGATCAGGAGTCGGCGGCCGATGGTTTGGCCCTGTTCGGCATTGATGAGCGAGGCTTGGACAAGGTTGACCGAACCCTGTTGGAGAACCTCTGTCTCTTGTTCCAAGGTGGGCCCGTTGGGCTCAGCACTCTGGCCATCAGTATCGCTGAACCGACCGAAACAGTGGAAGATGTCATCGAGCCCTTCCTTATCCAGCAAGGACTCTTGATGCGGACCTCGCGCGGACGAATGGCCACGGCTGCTGCTTGGCAACATCTTGGCCTGCAGCCGCCAGATGGCACCCTCGGGCCACCACCGGATGCGCCTTTGTACACATCCTAGGTACGCATCCAGACCGCTCAGCAATAGATTGCCTAGGTGACACAGACCTCGGACTTTGACTATGACTTGCCCGAGAAATACATCGGCCAAGTTCCGGCAGAACCCCGCGACTCGGCCAGGCTCCTGGTTGCCGGTGCTGAGGGCCTCTCCCACCAAACTGTTCGGGGGTTGCCCGGGATCTTACGCGAGGGCGACCTGGTGGTGGTCAATGACACCAAGGTTCTTCCAGCAAGGTTCCATTTGCGCAAACCGACCGGGGGAGCAGTGGAGATTCTGCTGTTAGAGCCGACCGGGAACCACCGGGAATGGCAGGCCCTAGTCAAGCCAGGCAAGAGACTTCATATCGGTGCCAGGCTGGAATTGGCTGGTGAACCGGTCGTTGAAATTGTGGATGCGCTTCCAGACGGTCGCCGCATTGTGCGCCTGCTGGCCGATGACCTGGTTGAGCGGGCAGGCGAAGTGCCGCTACCCCCCTATATCCACGAGCCGCTACAAGACCGCGATCGCTATCAGACCATCTATGCCAACCAGGCGGGGTCGGTGGCGGCACCGACCGCGGGACTCCACCTCACCGATGAGGTGCTCGCCGGATTTGACGATGTCGGCATCGAGCTGGCTCGCGTCGAGTTGCGGGTTGGTCTTGGCACCTTCCGCCCAATTTCGGCCGAGTCAATTCAAGACCACACCATGCATACCGAGGCCTATGAAGTCAGCCAGTCAGTGTGGCAACAAATCCAGGCGGCCAAGGCTGCCGGACGACGGGTGGTCGCGGTTGGTACGACAACGGTGCGAACCCTGGAGTCCATCGCAGCGCGGTATGAGACCGAAGGTGAAGCTGCCTTGTCTGGACGCACCGATCTATTCATTCATCGGGGGTTCAAATGGCAGGTTGTCGACGTCATGCTCACGAACTTTCACGTTCCCCGATCGTCGCTCCTGGTCATGATTGACGCCTTTGTTGGTGACAGGTGGCGAGCGATCTATTCTGAAGCAAAGACGGAGGGCTACCGATTCTTGAGCTTCGGGGATGCAATGCTGTTGGAACGAGATAGGAACCTTCGGTGACCGATTCTGAGCCAGCCGCATCCGAGCCATCCCAAGCGAACCGCCTGGACCAGAACCAGTCGGGCCCGCTCCATATTGAGATCAGCCACACCGATGGCCTGGCTAGGACAGGCAAAATCATCACCCCGCGGGGTGAGATCCCGACCCCGGTATTCATGCCGGTCGGAACTCGAGCGGCAGTCAAGACCCTGGACACCGGTGACTTGGAGCGGCTAGGCCCGCCACCAATCATCCTTGGCAACACCTATCACCTGATGGAACGCCCGGGTGCGGACCTCATTGAGCAGATGGGGGGCCTGCATAAGTTCATGGATTGGTCCGGGCACATGCTGACCGATTCCGGTGGTTACCAGATCTTCAGCCTTGAACCGAAACTCACCGAAGAATGTGCAACCTTTCGGTCGGTCTATGATGGTTCCTACGTCGAACTCTCACCGGAGCGCTCAGTCCGAGTCCAAGAGCAGCTTGGTGCCGATATTGCCATGGTTCTGGATGTTTGCCCGCCGCTGCCGTCGGCCATGCAGGTTCAGATCGATGCGGTCGAGCGAACGCTTCGCTGGGCCGAGCGATCCAAGGCGGCTCACACCCGGACCGAGCAAGCCCAGTTTGGCATTGTTCAGGGAGGCGTCGATCTGGATCTGCGGCGAATGTCTGCTACTCGAACGGTGGAGATTGGCTTTGACGGGTATGCCATTGGTGGCCTCTCCGTTGGCGAGTCCCGAGAAGAAATGATCCCAGCACTGCGGGCCGCAACTGACCTTTTGCCTGCCAACAAGCCGCGTTACTTCATGGGTTTGGGCGATCCACGGGGTCTGGTCGAAGCAGTGGCAAATGGTGTCGACATGTTTGATTGTGTCTTGCCAACAAGGCTGGCCCGACATGGCACCGCCCTCACCTCGGTCGGTCGCCTCAACCTGAAGAACCTCAAGTTCCGGGATGACGATGGCCCAATCGACCCCAACTTTGATCACCCGCTTTCCTCTCGATTCTCTCGGGCCTACATCCGGCATCTGTTGGTGACAAACGAGCCGACGGCGGGAAGAATCATCACCCTGCACAACCTGGCCTGGCTGGCTGATTTGACCGATCAGATGGCCAAGGCCATCGTCGCTGGCACCTTCGAACAACTCCGGACTGACATTCTTGAAGTTTGGCAATAGTCGCTACGCCAGTTCCACCTAAACAAGCGCTAGCGTGTTGCGGTTGGAGGTTGTCCCGTGGACACAACTGCATTGATTATCTGGGCCGTCTTTGCGGTGGCCATGTATGCCTTTCTGATTCTTCCCAAGAAAAGGCAGCAACAGAAACAAGACGCCATGCTTGGAGCGTTGGACGAGGGCGACGAGGTGCTCCTCAACTCCGGGATCTACGGATTCATAAGCACCATCGATGACTCGATCCTTTGGGTCGAGGTTGCCGAGAATGTCGAACTGAAGGTTGCTCGAAGCTCGATCTCCGGGCGAGTCATGCCAACGACCAGCGCAAACGAAGAGGACGAGAACGAATAATGCAGACCCGCCTCACATCGGCAATCTTCCTGGTCTTGTTGGCCCTGACCGGGATTGTCTACACCATCGTGGTTGGTAACGAGCCACTCCTTGGACTCGACCTGCAAGGCGGCGTGTCCGTTGTCTTGCAGCCAACCCAAGAAGTGTCGGAAGAAACCCTTGACCAAACGGTTGAGATCATCCGCAGTCGCGTCGATGGTCTTGGTGTTGCCGAGCCGGAGATCTCTCGCCAAGGCAACAATATTGTTGTTGATCTCCCTGGTGTCGAAGAACAACAGCGGGCGCTTGCCTTAGTAGGCCAGACGGCCGAGCTACGTTTTCGCCCCGTCATTCTCGGACCAGACCAGATGAATTTCATCAATAGTAGCGGTGGTTTCCAGCCGACCGAAGAAACCGGTGATTCCCCCGGTGCCAATATCGATTCCACCGACACCACCCAGCCCGGCATGGGCGAGCACGACGATGATGATGTCGACACGGCTGATGAAGAGGGCTCATTGCGTCCAATTCGGGGCAGACAAGACGACAACACAACCACGACAACAACCGAGTCAACCCAGACGACTAACACCCAAGCGGGTGATGAGGACACCGAAGTCGTTCCCGACGACCAGGCTCCCGTCGAACCCACTCCTGACCCCGCGTTGTCGCCATCGCAGGTTGCTGCCTTTGCCGCATGTTCAGACGCCATTCCCTTTGCTCCCGAAGACGACCTGGCCGATGCTTACGTCGTGCTGGAAGACCCGGTTACCGGGGGCATCTACTGTCTTGGCCCAACCCTGCTGAAGGGTGATGCCCTGGAATCTGCGGACTCGGGCTTTGATGGCTTCATCTGGTCGGTCAACCCCACATTTCGGGCCGGTCCCGAAGGCATTGACGCCTTCAACGCCATTGCCGCCATCTGCTCAGAACCCTTCGTGCCGGCCAACACCGAGATATGCCCGGTGCAAGGTCGTGATTCCAGTGGAATCGAACGAGGCGCCCTGGCCATCGTCCTTGACCATGAGGTCATCTCGGCACCGACCATCGGCGCACCTCCGTACAGTCGTGATCGGGTACAAATCTCTGGATCGTTCACCGAAGACGAGGCCCGCAACCTGGCTTTGGCCCTGAACTATGGTGCCCTGCCCGTTGAGCTGGAAGCTCAGCAAACCCGCACCGTGTCGGCCACCATTGGTGATGATGTTCTGCGTTCCGGAATCATTGCTGGCAGCATCGGTCTACTCCTAGTTGCCGCCTATGTCTTGGCTTACTATCGATTGGCTGGTTTTGTTGCCATCTCCGGCCTCATCATCTCGGGGCTGCTGTTGTGGACCGTGATCAGCTGGCTTGGTGAGACAAAGGGATTGGCCATCACCTTGTCTGGGGTTGTTGGCCTGATTGTTTCCATCGGGGTCTCGGCCGACTCCAATATTGTCTACTTTGAAAATGTCAAGGACAGTGTTTCTGTCGGGAAGCGAGTAACTACCTCAGTGGAGCGGGCTTACCGGAGCGCCATCGGCACCATCTTGAAGGCCGATACTGTCAGCATGATTGCCGCTGTCTTGTTGTACTTCTTGACCGTGGGCGCGGTACGTGGCTTTGCCTTCTATCTGGGCCTGGCCACCCTGCTGGACCTCCTGGTGTCATACCTGTTCATGCGACCGGCTCTTGCTTGGTTGGCCAGGTTGGACAAGGTGAAGCAGAACCCGGCCTTACTGGGCATGCCAGTGGGAGGAAAGTCATGAGCCTTCGGACTGAGCTGTATCAAAGCCGTTCCAAGATCAACTTCTTGCCAATCTGGGCCAAGACGATGCCGATTTCGGCTGGCCTTGCTGCGGCAGCTTTACTCCTGCTGCTCGTTCTTGGTCTCAACAAGAGTATCGACTTTGAAGGTGGTGGCATCTTTGAGGTTCCCGTCAGTGACGGTGTGTCGGTCGCTGATGCTCGAGGCGCAATTTCGACGCCGGATGCACGGGTACAGATTGTTGAGAACTCTGACGGCCAGTCCTCGGTACGAGTCCAGACCGGAGCCGACACCCTGGACGATAGTTCCCAGCTGGTGACAGAATTGGCCGAGCTTGGCGGCGTGAGCGAAGATGCCGTTGGCATCAACACCGTTGGCCCAACCTGGGGCGAGCAAATCACGGCCAAGGCAGTTCGGGCGCTGGTGATCTTCTTCATTGTGGTTGCCGCTTACTTGGCATGGCAGCTGGAATGGCGCATGGCCGTTGGTGCCCTTGTTGCCGTGGTCCATGACCTCGTGATTACTGCCGGGTTCTACTCACTGTTCCGGTTGGAAGTCAGCCCGGCCACCGTGATCGCCCTGCTAACCATCATGGGTTACTCGCTCTATGACACCGTTGTGGTGTACGACAAGGTGCTGGAGAACGAACTGGAACGGGGATCACACAACAAGGGTTACACCGCCCTGGTCAACCGCTCAATGAACCAGGTACTGATGCGCTCCATCAATACCACTATTACCACCGTCTTGCCGGTGTTCTCCATGCTCCTGATTGGAGGCGTACTGCTGGGTGGAGCCACGCTGCGGGACTTCTCCGTCGCCCTGTTTATTGGCCTCATCCTCGGTACCTATTCATCCCTGTTCCTCGCTGCGCCGATGTTGGCATGGCTCAAGGAGCGAGAGCCAGAAGACATCGCCGAGGCCAACTTGCGAGAGAAACGTCGCAACCGTGAAGCCAAGCTCAAGGCCGACTCCGAGGTCCGTCGGTCCTAGCGGACTAAATCGGATGTGCCAGTCCTAGGCATCCATCAGCACCCTGCTAGTCTCAGCAGATGCTCCCGCCCGACTGGCTAGTCGAATCTGTTCAAGAGATCCCCGACTTCCCCAAGCCGGGCATTCTCTTTCGAGACCTGTCTCCTCTGTGGCGATCCTCCGCTTCTACCTCTCGCTGCGCCATTGCCCTTGCTCAAGGTCTTGGCGATATTGATGTTGTTGTTGGCATGGAGGCCCGAGGGTTTCTTGCTGGACTCATAACTGCCCAGCGACTTGGTGTCGGTTTTGTCGCCGCACGCAAGCCGGGAAAACTCCCCGGCGAAACTCTGTCGGTGGCCTATGACCTCGAATATGGAACCGACACGTTGGAGATCCAGCGTGGTGCGCTCAGCAAGGGCGAGCGAGTTCTGATTGTTGACGATGTGATTGCCACGGGAGGGACCGCCGCAGCCGCGGTGAAGCTGGTCGAGCTGGCGGGAGCAGAAGTTGTTGGCATTCGGGCCATCATGGAACTGGTTGGACTTGGGGGCCGCACGATGCTGGAGGGCCATGACGTCTCGGTTCTTTGGGAGGTCAAAGGCTGATGACCGCCAGTATGCGGACCCTGCCTTGGCTACGCGATGTCGAGCCGATTGAGGAAGAACTCACCCTCCTCGTTTCCCGCTTCGTTGGACCGAATCAGGAGACCCAAACCGACCTGGTGCGGCGGGCCTACGCCATGTCGGCTGAAGCCCACGCACCCCAGCGACGCAAGTCAGGTGAGCCCTACATTGTTCATCCTCTGGCCGTGGCCAAAATTGTGTCCGAACTTGGGCTCGACGAGGTGGCGATT